>DDLU01000007.1 GCA_002340305.1 Desulfovibrio sp. UBA2564 | reverse complement strand
AAGCGCGTAGCGCATCAAATAAATAGGATATAAAATGTCACAGATTATAAATGAAGCCTTGACCGCCCTGAGCGCAGGGAACGATCTCACCTCTGAACAGGCTGATGCGGTTTTCGAGGAACTTTTTTCCGGTGAAATGACTCAGGCTCAGGCTGGTGCTCTGCTCATGGGCCTCAGGATCAAAGGCGAAAAAGCTGTGGAAGTTGCGGCAGGTGTGCGTGCTGCTCTGCGAGAAGCCAAGCTTATCAAAGGCATCAACAGCAAATGCATTGATACCGTCGGTACCGGCGGTGATGGTTCCAACAGCTTTAACTGCTCAACAGCGGTATCTCTTTACCTTGCCGACATGGGCTACCTTGTTACCAAGCACGGTAACAGGGCGGTTTCTTCTACTTGCGGCAGCGCGGATGTGTTGGAAGCCATGGGGATTTCATTGGATGTTTCCGTGAATGAAGCACGTGATATGCTGCTGCGGGACAAATTTGTGTTCCTGTTTGCCCCCAATTACCACCCGGCCTTCGCAAAAATTGCTCCCATCCGTAAAGAATTGGGAATCCCGACCCTGTTTAACCTCATGGGGCCCATGCTGAACCCCGTTCGTCCCACTCACCAGATTGTGGGCGTGGGCAGACCGGAAATCCTGCGGCTCATGGCAGAAGTTCTGGCATTGAGCAATGTTGAGAAAGCTTATGTTATTCACGGCGCGGCGAATTTTGATGAACTTACCCCTTTTGGTGTGAACAATGCCATTCTGGTGGAAAACGGTGAACTGACCGAAGTTACCATTGATCCTGCGGATTACGGATTTGCGGTTACCAAGCCGGAAGATGTAGCGGTGCAGAATCGTGATGAAGCACTTGCAGCTATGCGCGAAGTTCTGGCAGGAACCGCACCGCAGGCCATGCTCGACATGGTCGCTGTTAACCTTGGCGCGGCAATTTCCATTCTGGACGGTGTTTCTTTGGCAGAAGGTATGGAAAAAGCAAAAGCCAAGGTCGCCAAAGGCGTGGATAAGGAATATTAGGCCATGCTGGATAAATTCAGAAAAGCAAAACAGGCCGAGCTGGACATGCTGGCGAAGATGCGAGCAGAAGGAAAAAAGTTTACGCCCTATGCGGGTGAACGTGCCTCCTTTGCTGATGCCATTCGCCGCGATGAATCTGGAATGAAGGTTATTGCTGAATATAAGCGTGCTTCCCCATCCAAGGGTGACATTAACCTTGGGCTGAGCGCGGCTGATGTTGTTAAAATGTACGCGGCTGGCGGTGCTTCGGCGATTTCCGTACTCACCGAGGAAGAGAACTTTAAGGGCAACCTCAGTTACCTTGATGAGATCAAGCCCAGCGGATTGCCCATGCTGCGTAAGGATTTTTTGACTGATCTGATGCAGATTGAGCAGACCTTAGCGACTCCTGCTTCAGCGCTGTTGGTCATCGTGCGTATGTTTGAGGATGACGATTATTTGAAAGAGATGATTGAACAGACTCATGCTGCCGGACTCGATGCGGTGGTGGAGGCCTTTGATGATGTTGATCTCCGAAGGGCCAAACAGGCCGGGGCGCGGATTATCCAGATCAACAACCGTGATCTTGATACACTTGGCATTGATATGAACCGATCCATTGAGTTCATTCAGCTCAAGGAGGAAGGCGAAATCTGGGTTTGTGCCAGCGGAATCAGCGAGCCGGAAGATTGCGCGCAGATGAATGAACTGGGTTACGACACTGTACTTATCGGTACATCCATCATGTCCAGTCCTGATCCGCAGACCAAGCTTGCGGCACTGGTGGCAGGGGGCAGATCATGAGCCTGCTGGTCAAGATTTGCGGAATGACTACCAATGAAGATGCTGCCATGTGTGAAGAGCAGGGTGCTGATTTTTTGGGGTTCATTTTCCATCCTTCCAGCCCACGCAATGTGGATACGGACTTTACCTGTTGCGTTAAAACCGGCGGAGCAAAAAAAGTAGGTGTATTCGTCAAGCAGAGCGCAGCGGAAGTGATTGAAACCTTGGAAAACGGCGAGCTTGATTTCGCGCAGTTGCACGGTGGGCAGAATGAAGAGTTCTGCAAGGCTGTAGGCAAAGATCTGGTGATCAAAGTTCTCTGGCCTCAGAAGTACGATTCAGCAAAAGAATTCCAAGTCGATATCGACCGCTTCTCTGCGCATTGCAGCTACATGCTTTTTGATGCCGGAAAATCCGGCGGCGGACACGGGCAGGCTATGGATTTCGGCATATTTAAGGATGTTACCATCCCGGTCCCATGGTTGTTGGCGGGTGGGCTTTCCGCCGAAAATTTAAAAGAGGCATTGGCCGAGGTCAAGCCAAACGGAGTTGATCTCAATTCCGGCGTGGAATCAGAACCGGGTAAAAAAGATAAGATGAAACTTAGCAAAGCTTTCGAAGCTATGGGCTTATAAAAAAATAATAAAAGGTTTTGGGATTTTTAAACCCTTTTTACACAAATCCGCAGGAAAGCGGATTTGGTCGGTGCCTGAAAGGCAACGCCCCGCAGGGGTAAGCCTCAGGACGAGGCGAATCAAAAGGGTTTAAAGCCCCCGACAGGGCCGCCGGAGGCTTTCTCAGCCAACAAGAGGATATAAAAATGAAAAGAGGATATTTTGGAGATTACGGCGGACAGTTTGTACCTGAATTGCTCATGCCGCCGCTGCTGGAACTTGAAGAGGCCATGGAAAAGATCATGAAATCCGATGAATTCCAGCAGGAATTTGCCAGACTTCTTAAAGAATTCGTAGGCCGTCCCACCGCATTGACCCATTGCGCGAACATTTCCCGCGAACTGGGTTTTAACCTCTGGCTCAAGCGCGAAGACCTCGCCCATACCGGAGCGCATAAGGTCAACAACACTGTCGGTCAGGCATTGCTGACCAAAATGATGGGCAAACCCATGCTGCTGGCTGAGACTGGTGCCGGACAGCACGGCGTAGCAACCGCAACCGCTGCGGCCCTGCTGGACCTTGAATGTGAAATTTACATGGGCGCACTGGATGTAAAACGTCAGGCTCATAACGTACGCCGCATGGAACTTCTGGGTGCGAAATGCGTACCCGTGGATTCCGGTACCCAGACTCTGAAAGATGCTATCAACGCAGCCATGCGTAAATGGATAGCTGACCAGCGCATCACTCATTATTGCTTCGGTACCGCAGCCGGACCTCACCCCTTCCCGCTGCTGGTCCGTGAATTTCAGGCTGTTATCGGCCGTGAAGCCAAGGCTCAGTTCAAGGAAAAGACCGGAGAAATGCCTTATATGGTCGTGGCCTGCGTGGGGGGCGGTTCCAACGCTATCGGTATGTTCCATGAATTTGTGGAAGAGGAATCAGTTAAGATCGTGGGTGTTGAAGCTGCCGGTACCGGAGAACCGGGCTGTACCAACTCTGCACCGATCAATCTGGGAACCCCCGGCGTGCTGCACGGCATGAATACTCTGTTGCTGCAGACCGGGGAAGGCCAGATTCTGCCTTCGCATTCCATTGCTCCCGGTCTCGATTACCCCGGCGTAGGTCCCGAACATGTGCATCTGCATGCTTCCGGCCGTGCCCAATACGGAACAGTAAATGACCATCAGGCATTGAATGCATTTCAGATGCTCTGTCGTAGAGAGGGTATCCTGCCTGCTCTGGAAAGTTCCCACGCTGTGGCTTGGGTTCTGGAGAATCGGGATTCCATCCCCAAAGATGCCAACGTCATAGTCAACCTGTCCGGTCGCGGCGACAAGGACATGGGCATTCTCGAAGACTATCTTGCTGAGCACTCAAAATAAGGAAAATTTAAAATGAGTATTACCAAGCTTGCAGATAAAATTAATGAAGCTAAAGCTGAAGGGCGTATCGGACTGATTCCGTTTCTGCCCGCTGGATATCCTAACCGTGACCAGTTCTGGAGAGAAATTCTGGAACTGGACGAGAACGGTGCGGATGTTATTGAAATCGGTATGCCTTTTTCTGATCCCGTGGCTGATGGTCCGGTGGTTGAGGCTGCATCTCTGAAATGCCTTGAAGACGGCATTAACCTGAAATGGATTCTGGAAGGCCTTACCGGGCATCGTGCCAAGATTGATGCCGGGGTGCTGCTTATGGGATATTACAATCCGGTGTTGCAGTACGGGTTGGAAAAATTTGCAAAGGATGCGCAGGCTGCCGGGGTCAACGGGTTGATCATCGCCGACCTGCCTTTTGAGGAAGGTCTGGTGTTCCGTGATATGCTCGCCAAGCATGACATTGCGCTTATCCCGCTGGTCGGTCTAAACACCAAGAAGGATCGTATGGCTCTTTATTCCAGGGGAGGCAACGGTTTTTGCTACTATGTGTCAGTTCTCGGTACTACCGGGGGCACAGCTTCGCTGCCTGTGGAAGTGAAAGAAGGACTTGCTAAGGCGCAGGAAGTCTTTGATATCCCGGTTGCTCTGGGTTTCGGGCTTAAGGAACCATCACAACTTAAGGAGTTGGATGGGGTGGTTGATGCGGCGGTCTTCGGCTCCGCGTTGATCAAGCATATTGATTCAGGAAAGAGCAGTGCTGAGTTTATGAAAGTCTGGAAATAAGATATACTAAATCCCGGTAGACTCCTTCTACCGGGATTTATTTATGGAGGACACATTATGAGTCAGGACGAATTTACTCAAAAAGCAGAAGAGTGGGATAGCAATCCTGAGCGGCAGCGCATTGCTGATGAATTTGCTGCTGAAGTGGAAAAAGCTGTCGATTTTATGCCGGAAAGCGAAGTGCTTGATTTCGGTTGCGGGACGGGATTGGTCGGGCTGCGTTTCGGCAAACGGGTAAAGACCCTTTATGCCTTAGATACTTCTGAAGCTATGCTTGGAATGCTGGGCGCGAAATTGGAGAATGAAGATTTCGGCAATGTGCAGGTTATTCCCAAGACACTCCATGAAGCTGATTTTCCGGCAGAATCACTTGATGCAATTTTTACTTCCATGGCCATGCACCATGTTGAAGGATTGCCCGAAGTTCTGGAGCTGATGGCGAAGCTTTTAAAGAAGAGCGGCAAGCTGGTAATCGGTGAACTCCTGCCCGAAGACGGAAGTTTCCATGGTGATAACATCGTTCCTTTTAATGGTTTTGAGCCGGACTACTTAGCCGGATTGGTCTGCGAAGCCGGATTTTCAAGTGTGCAGCATCACGAGCACGGCATTTACAATAAGCCTGATAAAGAAGGAGTAATGCATCAGTACGCAACTTTTATTTTGGTGGGGGAGAAGTAGAGGATTTCTTTTAGCTGTCCCTTACTTAATTTTTTATGAAATTGGTTTAACCTTTTTTATATATTCTATGAGCTCCGCCATTTCTGTCATGGGGTTTGTTAGAGGTTTGTGGGATTTTAGTTGGGAAGCATAGGGAAGTTTGGCAGTAATGTTTAACTTTTTACTGCGCTGGATTGCTGTTTCCATATTTATGCAAAATATTTCAGCGTCTTTTTTGTTGCAGGGCATCGGCTTCTCGTAGGATGGAAAGACTGCCTTTAAATGTTTTTCAGAGTCAGTTGCGTTTCTGCATGGGTTTGGCCTGTCGCAAAAATGCAGCGCATACCAAATTTCGATTGCTGGGTAGTTGTAGAAAACAGCCCATTTTCTTTTCTCTTTTTTCTTCTTGTTGAGTTTGGCAATTTGATCCAGTTCAGCCTTCAAATTGTTGATCTGAGTTTGCGAAAGTTGGTCATTTTCAAGATCACGCAAGAAAAAGACCGCGTCGAAATCTTTCGGGTCGCGGTCCATGTAACGCAGAACTTGGTCTACTTTTGTGAATACTTGAGCTTTAATTACTACGGGATTGTCTTTGGATGAAAGGCATTCGTTTAGAACAAACTTGGTATAGTTCTGCTCAGTCTGTCCGTCGCAGACCAGCAGAACGTTAACCTTTTTGCGGCGCAGGGATTTAGTAGTTTTCTTAGGGCGGCCCATTAAATGCCTCCTTCCCAGTCTACTTCCGGTACTGCTCCGAATCTTCCATTCAAGTAATCCTTGTAGAGTTTTTCGCCCCGGTCATTTTTGCTGACACTGCCCATACCTTTGAACTCTGCAAGGCTGTAGAGTTTGGTTTCAAATGTTTCCTTGTCCTTTTCAGTGAAATAGATTTCGTCTGGGCGAAGTAATGATTTATCCATTACTGTTACATCGTGGGTTGTGAAGATTAGTTGTGCCCCTTTGGGGTTTGTTTTTTTGTTTGTGAAAAGTTGGATTATTTTTCGGATTAAGTATGGATGCAGGGAAGAATCTAGTTCGTCCACTGCCAATGGTGAACCTAATGTTAATGATAAAATGATTCTACCTGAAATGGCGTATAGAGTTTTGGTTCCTTCTGATTCATCTTTTTGTAAATCAAATAAAATATTATGCCCAGATGTACTAGTGTGGATAAACTCTGCTCTTAATTGTTTGTATTCGTATATGATTGATTCTTCTATGTCGTAGTGTTCAATGGTTTTAGCTAGCAATGAGTCAAAAGTGTCATTGAGTTCTTGTGGGAGAATTGATTCTCTTGGAAGAATATTTAAATCTTCAATATTTATGTCTGCACTATTTAATAAATTTAAGATTTCAGCTTTGTTTATGATGCCATCTTCGACATAGCCTGAAGTAAAAAATGTAGGCTCTGTGGTGGGAGAGATGAAGTTATAGTTTCTAAACCAGTATAAAACTGGATTAAAAATATCGATTTCACCCTTATTCCCTAAGTATGCTAACGCCGTTTGTTGATTGTTTATGTCTGCTTTCCATACTTCAAGGAAATTTTTTTTTCGATAAATTGAACTATGAAGCGATATTTTTTTTTCAGACCTGTCGATGAGTGTTTTTTTTCGTGCTCCTTTTATAGAAGACACAGATGAGAGTTTTTCTTTAACTATTTTTGAAGGAAGTAAAGTTAGTTCGTACTCTAAAATATAGCTTGTGTCTTCTTGGCTGTCTCTATCTAAAAATTTAATATTAAAAGAGGTTGGTTTCTCTTTGTATTCAGCGTTTAATTTAAACCTGTAGTCGTCATATAAATCATTTTTTTGGCGAGAAGCAGAGTCTGAAAGAATTTCTTTTAAAAAAGACATTGCTTTCAAGATATTAGACTTCCCAGAAGCATTAGCCCCCAAAATAGCAACAACAGGCAAAGCCTGCGGCTCCCTGCGAATTCCTGTTTCAAGGATGTTGTGGTCTTCGTCCTTACTTTTGAAGGCGGGCTGCATATATAAAGTCTGCTCTTCCCCGATTGACCGGAAATTGGCGACACTGAATTCTAAAAGCATATTTAAATCCTCAAGGTGTTAAATAGAGCAAAAAACTAAAAAAAGGAACGAAAAAGTCGTTCTCATTCCATTTTTTGGAGTAAAATTAGATTTAGAATTGAAAATTCGATGGTACAGATTTATCTGTCCCCCTCCAAATACCCCTTCTCAATCATTTCAGTTTCTGTCTTGAAACGGCCCATGGCGGTGAGCATGGGTTTGAAGCCCAGCTTTTTGTAGAATCCTTCTTTGCCCGGTACGGCGTAGAGAATGACATTGACCGGTTTCAGCTTTTCCAGCATGGCGTTCATTATCTTCTTGCCGAGTCCGTGGGATTGGTATTCCGGGAGAATGCACAAGTCATAGATTGCGCCTTGAAATTCCCAGTCAGTGATGGCGCGGGCAAAACCTATGAATTCGTCTCCGTCTTTAGCGAAGCAGACAAGGCCGCTGTTTACTGCGGCCCGTGCCAGCTTCTGGGGATCGCGGGTGCCCAGCGGTGCTCTTTCGAAAATTTCTGCTATTTTGTTCCAATCAATATTATCCAGCTCGAAACTTAGGGTGATATCCATTTACCTTTCCTTACGTTTGTCCAGCCTAGCTTTCTTTCTCCGGAATACTGACCACGATTCTGAATCCTTCGGCGCTGTTTTGGGCTTTGATTTGTCCGCCATGGATGCGGATGATTTTTTTTGCTGCGGCGAGTCCCAGCCCGGAACCGGGGATTTCCTGTCCCTTTAAGCGGTGAAACGGGTTGAATATTTCTTCTAAATATTCTTCCGGGAGCGGGGCGTGGGTGTTGGTTAGTGCGATTTGTACTCCGTTTTGATTTCCGTTCAGCTTTATTTCAACACTACCTTCCGGGGCAGTGTATTTGAAGGCGTTGCTGAGAATGTTGTCGAGAACTACTCTGATTCCGTTGATGTTGCAGTTGCGGAGAACATGGTCAGACAAGTCCGCAGTTACATTCAGGTTGTTGCGCTCGGCAATGCATTGGTATTGACTCAGCAGGTCGGAAATTAGTCCTTTCAAATCTGCTGTTTCATTCATTTGAGGCGGTTTTTTCATATCAAGCTTGGAAAATTCAATAATCCTGCCGATCAGTTCATCCATATGGGTGATTTCGCTTTGCATGCCATCGATGAATGCATCGCAGCCGGAAGTGTGCCCGTCCTCGATGCGCTCCTTGAGCATTTCAAGTGAAATACGCATCCTTGCCAGCGGGCTGCGCAGTTCATGGGAAACATTGGCGGTCAGTTCCCGGCTTGATTTAACCAGCTTTTCCAAGCCCGCAGCCATGTTGTTGAATGCCTGCCCCAGTTCGGCAACTTCGTCCTTACCGTTTATTTCAACCCGCTGTTTAAGGTCCCCCTGTCCCATTTTTGCAGCTGATGAGGTCAGCTCTTTCAACGGACGGATAACCCGTCTTGATACCGGAATAAGAAAAATTGCGGCGATTGCGGTCAGGATTAACTGGGCCTGCAGAAACCACGTTTCTTCGTCGAATTTACGGAAGGAATGGTAGATATGATAAGTGAAGGGGTAGCCTGCCGGAAGCTTTCCCGTATAAACACCGTAGACGCTTTTCATCCCGTCATTACTTTTTTTATATACGTATGATCCGTCAACCGACCTTGCGGCATCTCCGGTCGTGAATGCGCTCATGTTTGGAATTATGTTAGTTGATGAAGCAACTAACTCGCCATATGGCCCGGTTATCCAGATATCGGAATCAAGCGATTTGCCCAGTGTTTCAAGGAGGGGTGCCAGGAGTACGTTTTCACTTTCAGGTGAAGTGTGAATGCCACCTAGTTGCAACTCCGCGAGGTTTTTCACAGTCAGAAGCTGGCGTTCCATGTGGTGGACACGGGGACTTTTATCCCATGACATGCGGAGCAGGCCGTAGATTGCCAGTTCTGAAACCACCAGCACCAGCAGGAATGAGATTAAAATTCTAAGATAAACACGGCTGATTCTCATCACTCACCTACAAACATATATCCGGTTCCCCAGACGGTTTTGATGCGTCCTTCGTGATCCGGGTAGGGCTTCAACAGTGCGCGTAGTTTGCTGATATGCACATCGATGCTGCGGTCAAAGGCATTAAAATCCTTGCCCCAGACAGAGGTCATCAGATCATCGCGGGTCAGGGGCTGTCCCGGTTTTTCCATCAAGGCTTTGAGCAGTTTAAATTCAGTGGATGAAAGTTCTACGGATTCACCTTCTATTTCAAGTTTCTGGTGGGCAAGGTGCAGGATAACCCCGGTTACTTTGAGCTGACCTGAATTCTGCGTTGCGGCCCTGTCCGGCTCCTGTGCCCGGCGAAGTACCGCCTTAATACGGGCCAGCAGTTCCCGGGGATTGAAGGGTTTGGAAATATAGTCGTCTGCACCAAGTTCAAGTCCGACAATGCGGTCGGTGTCTTCACCCTTGGCGGTGAGCATGATTACCGGGACATTGGAGTGTGGGCGCAGGTCACGTAGAACTTCAAGGCCATCCTTACCGGGCATCATGATATCCAGGATGACAATTGCCGGTGACGAATTTTTTACTTCTTCAATGAGACCTTCACCTGAAGGAAGGGTGCTGACTACATATCCGTAGCCTTCAAGATACTGGGTCAGCAATTCCCTGAGCTTAGCATCATCATCTACTATGAGTACGGGGTATTTTTGTTCCATCTTTTTAGACTACCCATGACCGCCTTGCGGGGAAAGGGGCGGGAGCGCATTTTTACATTTGTTAACATCTTTTAGCATCATACTAATACTCTTTCGTGTCTTTGCATGTATTAAAATGAAAAATGGAAAACAACCAGCCTGTTGGGGAAGTGCCTGTTTTTGCTCCTCGCATCCGGTACTTTTCTACCAGACTGGAACTAATATCAAGATAACGGGAAGATAGATATGTCCTTAACCAAGTTGAAATTGACTGCGATCTGTATGCTGGCCGTGTTCGGCCTTTCGGCATGCTCTCCGTTTCGTCCTGATCCCCGTCCTGATTTAACGCTGGGCGTTCCACCGCAATATGAACTTTATTCCAGTGAGTCCCGCAAACCGGGAAAATGGTGGGAGGGTTTTCATAATGAAGAGCTTAACCGTTTGGTGGAAGAAGCTCTTGATGCAAACTTTGATGTGCGCGTAGCCTGGGCCAAGTTACGGCAGCTACGGGCCACAGCAATGAAAACCGAATCCGATCTGTATCCAAAACTGGACGGCAAAGGGACCTACAAGAACTCCCGTTCCGGTAATGACGGCACAGAAGGAAGCAAGGGTTCCACTTCCACTGATTCTCATCAACTGGGACTTGCCGCATCGTATGAGATAGACCTTTGGGGTAAGGTTGAGGCCAAGATAGCATCCGGTGAGCTGGATTATTATGCCTCCCGCGAAGAAGTAAATTCCGCAGCCATGACTGTTGCCTCCGAAGTTGTTAAACGCTGGCTGGAAATTCAGTTGCAGCGCAAGAAAAAAGAAATTTATCAAAAACAGCTTGAATCCAACGAAACTTACCTTGAACTCATCGAACTGCGTTTTCGTAACTCCCTTTCCACTGCACTTGATGTCTTCCAGCAGCGCGAAACCGTTGCCCGGACCAAGGCTTTGATTCCTCCGGTTGAATCAAAGGAACAGCTTAAGCTTCATGAACTTGCTTATCTGCTGGGACGACCTGCCGGATCATTGGATATTGCTACTGCTGATTTTCCTGAGCTTCCTAATCTTCCGGGGCTGGGGATCCCCCTTGACCTCATGGCGATGCGTCCGGATGTGCGCGCTGCCGGTTTGAAATTGCAGTCCGCAGATTGGGCTGTCAGTGCCGCAAGGGCCGACCGTTTGCCTTCCATGACCCTTTCAGCTGAGGCCATGCTTTCCAGTGCCCAGCTTGCAAATATCTTTTCCGGCTGGCTGACCTCCCTGACCTCATCCATCACCGGGCCCATCTTTGACGGTTATCAGCGCAAGGCCGAGGTCGAGCGCACAAGGGCCGTGGTTGATGAGCGTATGCTCAACTATAAAGACACCGTCTACACCGCGTTCAAGGAAGTTCAGGACGCATTGGTTCAAGAGAAGTGGCAGCATGAATATATCGCAGCCCGTAAGAAACAGCTTGAAGCTACGCAGCTTAATTTTGACGAAGCCGGGTCGCGTTATTTGCAGGGGCTGGTCGATTACCTGCCTGTGATCAGTGCCTTGGTCAGCGTACATGACCTTGAGATCAATATCGCGCAGGACGAGGCTGATCTGCTTACTTACCGTGTCTCCCTGTACCGCGCACTTGGCGGCACATGGACAGACGGTCTTGAAGACGGAGCGGAGCTTAAGACTGAAGTTGATGAAAGCGAAGTGGTTACGCAGAAGATTGAAAAACAATCCGTTCCTGCCCCGGAGGGAATTTAGATATGTCTAAGACATTTGTATATTATATGAAACAAGTAGGCCTTAAGGGGCTGCTGCCTTTGTTGATTATCGGTCTGGCTGTTGTGGGAGCCAAGGCCCTGATTGCCACTAAACCTGTGGCAAAGAAAAAAGCTCCGGTCATTTCTGCACCGTTGGTAAATGTCAGCGTGTTGAAAGTGGAGAACTTTGAGGTTTCGACCCCGGTCATGGGTACTGTTGAAGCCGCACGCGAGATTAATCTTGAACCGCAGGTTTCCGGTAAAGTCATTTCTGTCAGTGATGATTTTATCCCCGGTGGCTATTTTGAAAAAGGCACCGAAGTTCTGCGCATTGATTCTCTTGATTATGAGCTGGCAGTTAAGCAGCAACAGGCTGTGGTTACTGAGGCAGAATACAATCTCAAGCTTGAAAGCGGTCAGCAGCGAGTTGCCGGACGGGAGTGGAAACTGCTCAAAAAGTCTTCCGGCGGAACTATTCAGGAAGCTGAGCTTGCTTTACGTAAACCGCATCTGCAAAAGGCGCAGGCAGATCTTTCCTCTGCACAGGCTAAGCTCAAACAGGCCCGTATTGATCTTTCCAGAACCCGTGTAACGGCACCCTTCGCCAGCATGGTGGTCAGCAAAAGTGCTGATCTGGGTGCGCACTTAAGCCTTAATGAAACCATTGCTTCTCTGGTTGGGACAGATGAATTTTGGGTAATTGTTTCTGTGCCTGTGGATCGTCTTGGAAGTATCGATATCCCCTCTGCTGGAAATCAATTCAAGGGGTCCAAGGCCCGTATTGTTATGGGGAGTGGTAAGACTGCTTTTGAGCGTGAAGGTCAGGTGCTCCGTCTTTTACCTTCGCTGGAATCCAAGGGGCGTATGGCCCGTATAATTGTGTCGGTGAAAGATCCTCTTAACCTTAAGGGCGGTGAAGTGCGTCCCTTGCTGCTGGGCAGTTATGTGAAGGTCTACATTGATTCCGGCATGCTGGAAGATGTTATTGCCATTCCCCGCACAGCTTTTCGTGACAACAATACTGTCTGGGTGATGAAAGAAGGCAGTTTGCTGGACATCCGTACTGTTGATCCCATCTGGCGTGATCAGGATTACATCTATCTTGATAGTGGGGTTGTTGCCGGAGAAAAATTGGTTGTTACCGATATTTCCGCTCCCTTGCAGAATATGAAGCTGCGCGAGAACGGTTCCGGTTCCATGAAAAAGAAGGTGAACAGCAATGGCTGAGCAGAATAAAAAAACAGGCCCTATTGCATGGATGGCCGGAAACCCTGTTGCCTCCAATCTGCTGATGATTGTCCTCTTGGTCGGTGGTCTGGTCATGGGCGGAAATATTAAACAGGAAATTTTTCCTGAATTTACCCTTGATACGGTGACAGTTCAAGTTGCTTACAGCGGAGCAAGTCCTGAAGAAGTTGAACAGGGTATTGTCCTTGCTGTTGAGGAAGCTATTATTGGTCTCGACGGAGTCAAGGAAGTAGCCTGTACAGCCGCCGAAGGCAGTGCATCCATTGTTGCTGAGGCTATCGAAGGATACGACCTGCAAAAGCTCAGTCAGGACATTAAGAGCGAAGTTGACCGCATTACTTCTTTTCCTGAAGAGGCGGAGGACCCCGTTATCAGCGTGATCTCGCGTCAGCGCGGGGTTTTGTCTCTTATGGTTTACGGTGATACTGACGGGCTTTCGTTGCGCAAGGTTGCCGAACAGTTGCGCGAAGAGTTGATCGGTGATCCGGGCATTACACAGGTTGAGCTTACTGAGGTCAGCGGGTTACAGATTACCATCGAGATTCCGCAGGATAAGCTTCGGGCTTACGGGCTGACCCTGACTGAGGTCGCGGATGCACTTGCCAAAACTTCCGTAGAGCTTCCCGGTGGCGGCATCAAGACCGAGGGTGGGGAAATTCTTGTCCGGTTCAAAGAACGCCGTGATTATGCCCGCGAATTTGCCCGTGTTCCCATTGTTACCGGGGATGACGGTACTCAGGTTCTGCTGGAAGATATTGCCGAAGTTAAAGAAGACTTTCAGAATGAAGACATCATAACCACCTTTGACGGCAAACCTGCGGTACGTATTGAGGTTTACCGCATCGGGGACCAGACCCCCATCAGTGTTTCAGACGCTGTGCACGCAAAATTGGAAGCTTTCAATAAAGGTCTGCCTTCTGGTATTCATGTTGCTGTTCGTAACGACAGTTCCGATATTTACCGTCAGCGTATGGATTTGCTTTTGCGCAATGCATACATGGGACTGGGGTTGGTCTTTGTTTTTCTGGCCCTGTTTCTTGAGCCGCATCTTGCTTTCTGGGTTTCCATGGGGATTCCCATCTCATTTCTGGGTGGCATGCTTATACTTGCTCCGGCAGGTGCGAGTATTAACATGGTTTCCATGTTTGCGTTTATTATTTCATTGGGGATTGTCGTTGATGATGCCATTGTCGTCGGCGAGAATGTTTATACTATGCGCCAGAAAGGTATGAGCTGGATTGATGCCGCTTGTGAAGGGGCAAAGCGTATTGCCATGCCGGTTACTTTCAGTGTGTTGACCAACATTGTGGCTTTTATGCCTATGTTTTTTGTCCCCGGCGTGATGGGTAAGATATTCAAAGTGATTCCTATGGTTGTTGTCAGCGTATTCTTTATCTCATTGGTGGAATCCTTATTTGTACTGCCTGCCCATCTAGGTCATGGCAGTGAGCGAAAGCCCGGAAAGATCATGGCTTTCATTCTGCATTACCAACAGAAAATATCACATGGGCTGTTGCGTTTTGTGCATAATGTTTACAGGCCTTTTCTGGATAGGGCGGTTACTCTGCGTTACCTAACTGTGGCTCTTGGTATGGCCTTCCTGATTGTTTCATTCGCTTATATTAAAAGTGGGCGGCTTGGTTTTACCATGTTCCCAAAAATTGAATCCGATTATGCTTATCTGACCGTTGATTTGCCTTACGGCACGGCTAAAGAAGTTACCCAGAAGGCACTAAATAAAGCCGTAGCTGCGGCGAGAAGGGTAATGCAGGAGAATGGCGGGGACCAGTTGGTTGAAGGTATTTATGCCAAGATTGGTGGATCCGGTAGGCGTAAAACCAGCGGTAGCCACGTTTTCAAGGTTCAGGTGTTCCTTACTGACGCAGATATAAGACCTATCCAAACTGATGAATTTGTACGTCAATGGCGGCGTAACCTTGGGCCTGTTCCCGGTGCTGAATCCGTGCTTTTTGAATCCGACCGAGGTGGTCCCGGTTCGGGTAGTTCTCTTGAGATAGAACTCAGCCATAGTGATATTGAGGTTCTCAAGAGAGCTTCTGCCGATCTTGCTGAGGCCTTGGGCATTTATCCCAAAGTGAAAGATATTGATTCCGGTTTTTCTCCGGGCAAACGTCAGTTGGACTTTGAGCTGTTGCCGGCGGGACGCAGTCTCGGTTTAACTTCCCGAAATGTTGCCAACCAGATTCGTGCTTCCTACTATGGTGCCGAGGTCCTCAGGCAGCAGCGCGGGCGCAATGAGATTAAAGTTATGGTTCGCCTCCCTGAAAAAGAGCGTGTCTCAAAATATAATTTCGAGGAATTGATGATCCGCACTCCTGACGGAACTGATGTGCCTTTGCGTGAGGTTGTGAAGATTAAAGACGGCAGGGCCTATACTTCCATTGACCGCCGTAACGGGAGCAGGGTTATTTCCGTTGAAGCAGATGTTAATCCGCGAAAAGAAACTTCACAGATCCTTTCCGATGTGGTGGCAACTGTGTTGCCGCAACTTAAGGCGGATTACCCCGGACTGGGGTATTCTTTAGAAGGTAAACAGGCTGATATGCAGGAGAGTACCAGTGCTTTAATCTCGGGCCTGCTCATGGCTATGATGGTCATCTATGCCTTGCTGGCGATTCCGTTCCGCAGTTATTTCCAGCCGCTGATCGTTATGTTTTGCATTCCGTTCGGGATTGTCGGTGCGGTTGTCGGTCATGCTTTGCTGGGCTACAGCCTTAGCTTGATGAGTCTGTTCGGTATCGTAGCACTGTCCGGGGTCGTTGTTAACGACTCACTGGTTTTCATTGATTACGTGAACATCCAGCGCCGTAAAGGACACTGCGCTTATGATGCCGTTCTGGAGGCCGGAACAGCTCGTTTCAGGCCCATTCTGTTGACGACATTAACCACCTTCGGCGGGCTGGCACCCATGATTCTGGAGACTTCACGTCAGGCAAAGTTCCTGATTCCTATGGCTGTTTCACTGGGATTCGGTATCCTTTTTGCCACAGGTATTACCTTGCTGCTGGTCCCGGCATTCTATCTGATCTTTGAGGATATACGTTTGCTGGTTCGCAAAATATTTCGCCGTTCGGATGGTGAACTGCTTGAGAACGGGGTAACCGGGCATGTGCCAGTAGGCCAATGCAAACATAAGCCAGACAGCCGGTAAGATACCATCTGTTGCGTAAAGTGAATTGTTACGGGGCATCGGGATTACAAGATTTTACAATTGCGGTGTGCTGCGAAAAATACTGAAAATCTTTTATGCTCGAATACACTTCGTTCCAATGTTTTCCTGCGCCTTGCATCGGGCACTTTCTTGAGTGTTGTCCCTTATTCATTTTTGTTCGCGATAAGTTACTTTTTCCAGAGCATAAATTATGTTGGGATCATATTGAGTGGATTCATTATAAAGAATTTTCAGAGCTTTAACTGTTGGCATACTTTGCTTTCCCGGGCGGCCCATGGTCATGGCTGAATAGGAATCAACCGCTCCGCAAAGCTTGCCGAGCCATGAAAGATTTTCGCTGGTAACTCCTCTGGGATAACCTGACCCATCCATTCTTTCATGATGTTCAAGGATGGCCCGAAGTGAGGTCTTGCTGAGCATGTTTGTCGTGCTAAGCAGCTCCAGAGAAGTGACAGGATGTTGGCGGATGCGTTTTTGCTCATCAAGCGAGAGGCAGAATTCTTTGCCGAGGACAAAATTCGGCAGGTTGCAGAGACCTATATCGCATAGGAATAAGGCGAAGATGGCTTCGATGAATATGTCTGCTTTGGGTTTTGCTTCGCGTGTATGAAGTAGTACACCGGCACCTATGATGCCGTTGTGAAGTGCTTTGTTGACCAGCGAATGTTCATTATCAAGCATTGGGAGCATCAACCAGATGAGTTCCGGTTTTTCGTGCAGTAATTCCCCAACAGCATGCAGGGTTTGATGGAAGTCTGCAAAGTGCAATTTTATTGAGTCTGTGTATATTTTTTTTGCACTTACTTTTAGACCTTCCAGAAGCATTATAGCCAGTTCATGTTCCGGGAATGTATGTGAAATTTCATTTATTACTATAGGTAGATGTTCTAAGAAGAATGGTTTGCATTTTCCGATATCCGTGAACCTGATAAAGATAAATCCTCTTTCACAGTCATTTAAAATGTTTTTTTTGTCTGTTGATATAATTGCTTTTCCCGGAACAGTAATGGGGGTAAACTTTCCATTAGACGGACTCATCCTGTATAAGCTTATAGGAAGTTTTTTTTTGGGTAGTATTTTAAAAATGTTTTTGGTGATCGGGCAAAAACTTTCGTTAAGCATGTTAGAGTTGTTCATGGTATTCACTGTTGAGCCACCTCAATGACAGTATTACTCCTGCCATTATTATGATATTCTTATCCATAATCCCGACCATATGTTATCTTTACCATTGAAATGAATAAAAGTGAATGTATTTGATTGGTTACTGTCTCGTATGTATAAATTTTTGAATTTATGAAAAACTATCGATAAATGAATTGGTTATAGGTGTAATAGTTTGACCGAATGAGCTCATTGCGGATATCTGATCTCTATATATAGAATTTAATGGTAGCGTTTAGCTGCTTGCCATCATTGCCTTACTCGGACTATGTTTAACTGTTGCAAGGCTGTTAGCATAAGAGAGCAGCTGGAAGTGCCTTTACATATTACATATTTTTTACTTTTTTGCTGTGTGTGAAAAATCGGTTCCCCTTTTTTGATTCGGGGAAAAGTCGGGAGATAGTTTGGATAGTCTGTTTACCCCATCATCAATCGCCATTATAGGTGCCTCATCTGTTTCCGGGAAAATAGGAAACACCATTCTGTCTAACCTGCTTAGTGCCGGGTATGGCGGACAGCTTTACCCTGTGAATCCCGGTGGTGGTACTATTTGCGGCCTTGATGCGTGCAAAAATATTGTCGACATCGGCAGTCCCGTGGATTTAGCTGTTTTGGCTGTTCCCCGTGATGCCGTTCCCGGATCCTTCCGTGAATTGCTGGAATTGGGAGTCGGATCAGTTGTTGTTATTACGGCCGGATTCAAAGAAGTTGATCATGAGGGTTGGCTTCTTGAGGTCGAATTGGCAGAACTGGCTGAAAAGCATGGCGTTAACCTGCTCGGCCCTAACTGTCTTGGGCTGATAAATTCCCGTGGCGGGGTCAATGCATCTTTCGCTACCGGCAATCCGCTTCCCGGTAGTATCGGATTTTTCTCGCAGTCCGGTGCGCTTTGCGTTGCCGTACTTGATTGGGCTTTGGGCTCGAAAGTAGGTTTTTCAAAGTTTGTCAGCCTCGGAAACAAAGCTGCGATCAACGAAGCTGCCATGCTTGAATATCTGGGTAATGATACTGATACCAGAGTAATTCTCGGCTATGTTGAAAATATTGAAGACGGCCGGGAATTCATGGCACAGGCTGCAAAGGTTTCCATGAAGAAACCGGTGCTGATGATGAAGGCCGGGACAACACCGGCAGGCGCCAGAGCCGCATCTTCCCATACCGGAGCAATGGCCGGTTCTGATCAGGCCTGCGATGCTGCATTCAGCCAATCCGGTGTTATCCGCGTGGATAAGTTGGACGAACTTTTCAATCTCGCTAAAGCGTTTTCTGTTCAAGAACTCCCGCTTGGCCCCAGTCTTGGTATTGTCACCAATGCCGGAGGCCCCGGTATTCTTGCTGCTGATGCTTGTGGTGAGTCTGTGATGCGCATGCCGACTTTCTCACCGTCAACTATTGGTGATTTGCAGCGTATGCTTCCGGGGTATGCTTCGCTTTACAACCCGGTTGATCTTCTTGGTGATGCCGATGCTTCAAGCTATGAAAGGGCCGTGCGCACTGTTGGACATGATCCGGCGGTGAACAGTCTGCTGGTGATCGTTGCACCAACGTTGGGGCTTGACCTGACTGAAGTCGCCAATGGTATAGTCAGGGGGATGGCTGAAGTTAGCAAGCCGGTATTCTGCTGTCTTATGGGGCGTAAGAACAGTGCCGAAGCGCGTAATATTTTTGCAGAGACCGGAGTTCCGGTGTATGACTTTCCCAAACAGGCTGTCAGGGCCATGGACTGCATGCATAAATATGCTGTGTGGAAAGGGCGTCCGCCGCGGACCTATGTAATACCTGAATATGATATTGATGCTGCCCGTGAGGTGGTGGATAATGCATTGCGCTCAGGTCGTTCAGAGTTGGTGGAATTTCAGGCACGGGATATTGTAACCGCGTACGGTTTGCCGACTCCGGAGTCCGATTTGGCCCGTTCCGGTGATGAAGCTGCGGCAATCGCAGAGCAACTTGGTTATCCGGTTGTTCTGAAAATTGCTTCCCCGGAAGTGTCCCATAAATCGGATGTTGACGGTGTACGTATCGGGCTTAATTCCGCAGAGGAAGTTAAGGCTGCCTTCTGGGATATCACCGCTCGGACCCAGCGTTTACGCCCAGATGCATATATTGCCGGTTGTCTTGTGCAGCAGATGGCCTCTCCTCAGTCCCGCGAAGTTGTGGTCGGTTTTAGAAGGGATAAACAGTTCGGTCCGTTACTCATGTTTGGATTGGGCGGTGTTTACGTTGAAATTTTGAAGGATATCTCGTTCCGCCTTGTTCCTCTTTCTGTTGAGGATGCCGGGGATATGGTTCGGGAAATCCGTTCCTATATGTTGCTGAAAGGAGTCAAAGGGGGCGAGCCTGTAGACTTTGAAGCAATTACTGATGTCTTGATCAGGATGTCATGCCTTGCGAATGATTTTCCTGAAATTTATGAAGCAGAATTTAATCCTGTGCTTGTCGGCCCGGACGAGGCCTTGGTTGCCGATGCCCGGATGACTATTGTTGATATTTCCAAGGAGGCATAGATGGTAAGTATATATATAGGTTCCACCACCGGATATTCCGGTAAGAACCTCCTGGCCATGTCGTTGGGGCTAAAGTTCCGTAACAGCGGTTTTAATGTCGGTTACATGAAGCCTGTTGGTGCTGTTCCGCACATGGACGGCGATACTCCCGGTGATGCGGATGCTGCCTTTATTCAGCAGGTATTAGGGTTGGAGCAGGATCCGGTCAAAGTTACCCCGGTTCTGGTTACCCGCGATTTTACCATCAAGGCTTTCTCCGAAGATATGGGCGATCTGATGCCTTCTATCGTTGATTCTTATGAAGAACTCAGTGCGGATAAGGATGTCATGATCATCGGCGGTTCCGGTAGCTATCTGAGTTCCGGTACTTATTGCGGTGTGAGTGGTCCCGATGTTTCCCGTGCCATGGGTGCCAAGACCATTCTGGTTGACCGCTACAGCAGCGAACTTCATTACGACTATGTTCTCCGGGTCCAAAAAGAACTGGGCGACGATTTGCTTGGGGTTGTTTTTAATGATGTTCCCGAACACTACATGGACGAGCTTACTGCCCTGATTGTTCCGTTTCTTGAGAAGAGGGGAGTTAAGGTGCTGGGCATTATTCCCCGTGATCCATTAATGGGAGCCATTAAGGTCAGTGACCTGGCTGAGAGGTTGTTCGGTAAGATCATTTCCGCCCACGCAAAGGCGGACCGGGTTGTTGAGAACTTCCTGATCGGAACCATGCAGGTTGAGAACTTTATCACCCATTTCAGGAGACATAAGAATTCCGCAGTTATCGTAGGTGGTGACAGGGCGGATGTTCAACTTGTGGCCCTTGAAGGGAACTGTCCCTGCCTGATTCTGACCGGTAATCTTTACCCTAATGATATTATTCTGACTCGCTCAGAAGTTCTTGAAATTCCAGTAATTGTTGTTCGTGACGATACTTACGCCGTTGCGAAAAAGATGGAAGCAATTCAGGAAAGCTATAAGCTCAGGGATATGATTAAGATTAATCACGGGGCTGGGCTGGTTAATTCCGAGTTAGATTATGACCACATATTTAATGAGCTGGATCTATGATTACCTCTTGTTTTGGTAGGTAATATGTCCTACTGTTAAAGTAGGAATAATTTAAACTGTCTGGAAAAGTTTTTTTCTTATTTGGGCTTTTTATGTAAGAGTGATTTTTTTTCTATTATATTGAAATAAAAAAGTTTTTATGCAGGGCGGCTTCCTCTTTTTGAGGTTGTCGCCCCTTTTGTTTTGAAAAAAATTCATATCCAAACCCCTCAGATACTATTGTCCTACTTTGCAAAATGTGCCAATTAACTTCAAGTTATAAGGTCGGGCGGGTCTCCGGCCTTGGTGTGACGAGGTTTGTTTCGACCAAAGACGGGACTATTTTGTTGGTTAGAAAACTAGGGTGCTTAGCACCCGGAAAACCGAGTTGATTCGGAATATTGGCGGATAGGCCGGATCTTCGGAAGTGAGGAGGCGTGAGATGCCTGATGCGTCCACGTGGGATTGGAATCCCGGTAGGCGAGAGATCCAGGACACAGGATCTTGGTCCGATAAATTTGAGTGGGTGGAAGAATTCCATGCCAGCCCTGACGGAGAAAAAGTCGGTGCTGTTGTTCATAAAAGTGATCTGGAATTCACTGCTTGCGTTAACGGCGAAACCTGGGAAGAAGATTACGACAGAATTTTCTACCCCAAATTCGCCCCTGATGGCAGATTCACAGGTGTGGCCCAGCAGATGGGCGAGTGGACTCTGTCTGTTGACGGTAAGCACTGGCCGGAAAATTACGGCTATATCTGGAAAACTACTTTCGGCCCTGAAGGTTCCATCATCTGCGCTGTGCAGAATGATATGGAGTACGGAATGGGTGTTGACGGTGTTCTCTGGGAAAACTTTTTTGAAAACGCAAACAACTTCACCGCAGGTAACGATGGTAAATCCACTGCGGCAGTTGTTCAGGTTAAACCCATGGGACAGGCTGATATCGAGACCTTCCAGAAAGGTATCTACTCAGTAGCTGTTAACGGTACTGTCTGGGATGACGTTTTCATGAACTGCTACACTCCGGTGTTTGATGCCAAGTGTGAAAAAGTAGCCTGTCAGGTAAGAAAGACCCTCTATGATTACACCATCGCAGTCGATGGCAAAATCTGGCAGCGCGAATACCAGTGTGTTTGGGCTCCCTGCTTCAACCCCGCAACCGGTGCTCTTGTAGCTCCTGTCCGTTTGGGTGGAAAATGGGGTATGGCTCAGGATGAAGAACTCATCTGGAATAACACCTTCGCCAACTGCTGGCATCAGCAGTTCAGTGCTGACGGTTCCAAACTCTACGCAATTGTTGCTCCTACCTTCGGTAGCTTCACTGTTGCTGCTGACGGCAAACCCTGGTCCATCACCGCACCCGTGGTCATTGATCTGGCTGTTAGCCCCGATGGAAAC
Source organism: Desulfovibrio sp. UBA2564 (assembly GCA_002340305.1). Taxonomy (GTDB): domain Bacteria; phylum Desulfobacterota; class Desulfovibrionia; order Desulfovibrionales; family Desulfovibrionaceae; genus Maridesulfovibrio. The sequence continues at coordinate 3,063 of DDLU01000007.1, read as the reverse complement.
CGTGCAGCTGCACTGGGCAAAGATGATAAAGCTTACACAGTGATGTGTGACGGCAAAGTTTGGTCCGGTGTTTATGAAATGGCTTGGAAGCCTGTTTTCAGCCCCGACAGCTCCAAAGTTGCTGCCAAGGTTGAAAAGAACGGCCGTTACACCGTTGTTCTTGACGGTAAGCCTTATGGTCAGGATTTCGATCAGTGCTGGGAGCCTGTCTTCAGCCCTGATAGTTCTAAAGTGCTCATTCGCGCAATCGATGATGGCAAGTTCATCCGTATCGTTGCCGAAGTAAGCGAATTCTAATAACCGGAGGAAGTATACATGAATAGTGTTTATGCATTCGTTGTTGGTCCTCTGGCATGGTTCGCCTGGGGCGTGTTTATTTTCGGTTCCGCCTACAGACTGGTTTCCATGTATCAGCTCGCTAAGGCAAAAGACGGTTCGTCTTTGCATTACATGAGCTTTAAATATGGTTTCCGTTCCATCATGGCGTGGTTGAACCCTGTAGGAACCCTCGGTTGGCAGCGCAATCCCTGGACTGCGATGGTAACCTTTGTTTTCCATATCTGTCTTGTCATCGTTCCCATCTTCCTGCTGGGACACGTGGTTCTCTGGGATCAGTTTTTCGGCATTAGCTGGCCAACCCTTCCCGATACCATCGCTGACATTATGTCTATTCTGGTAGTTGTCTGCTGCATCTTCTTCGGCGCACGCCGTTTTTTGCAGAAAGACGTTGCTTTCCTGACCACTGGCAAAGACTGGGTTGCACTTGTCATCCCTGCTTTCGTATTCCTGACTGGTGTTCTTTCCTACCATGAAATCGGCGATGCCAAGGTTATGCTCATTCTGCATATCCTTTGCGGTGAACTCATGCTTATCAGCATTCCCTTCACCCGTTTGAGCCACGCAGTGTTCGGCCTGTTCACCAGAGCTTACATCGGTTCCGAATTCGGCGGTGTCCGTCGTTGTAAGGACTGGTAATCAAATCCCGCAAGGAGAACTGAAAAATGACATTCGACAGGAAAATCGAAGACGCAGGACTCGAGCGGGGTGTATCCCGCCTGACTCCCGAACGTATCGAAAATACCCTTAAGCAGGTTATCGAAGGAGAAGCCGGCGCAAAACTCAAGCTCTATGCTGAGACTTGTATGCGTTGCGGTATGTGTTCCGAAGCCTGCCATTACTATATGTCCCATGAAGGTGATCCCAGCTATTCTCCCGCTGGTAAAGTTCACCAGACTCTGGGCAAAATTCTTCGCAAGAACTACAAAGTAACTGCTGAAGAAATCTACGAAATGGCGCAGATTGCTTACACCGAGTGTAACCTCTGCCGTCGTTGCGTCCACTTCTGCCCGCTCGGTATTGATACCGGTTACATTATGAGCATGGTACGCCGCATGTGCCACAAACTTGGTGTAACTCCTCAGTACATTCAGGATACCGCACATTCCCACTCCGCAACCATGAACCAGATGTGGCTCAAGGATGATGAATGGCCGGATACCCTTCAGTGGCAGGAAGATGAAGCCCGTGATGAAATGCCTAATCTGCGCATTCCGCTGGATAAAGAAGGTGCGGATATTTACTATTCCGTTATCGCTCCGGAACCCAAGTTCCGTACCCAGCTCATCTATCAGGCTGCATACATCTTCAACGAAGCCGGTGTAGACTTCACTATGCCTACTGAACCGGGCTGGGATAACTCAGACATGTGTATGTTCACCGGTGACTTTGAGATGATGGGCCGTCTTAAGAAGCGCCATTTCGAATCCGCTCTGGACCTTAAGGTTAAGCGTATTGTAATGGGTGAGTGCGGTCACGCATTCCGCTCCATCTATGATCAGGGTAACCGCTGGGATGCATGGGAAATGTACCCCATTGAAGTTGTTCACTCCGTTGAGTTCTTTTGGGAACTTTTTGAAGCTGGCAAAATTAAGCTGCGTGAGAAGTTTAAAGAGCCTATCACCATACATGACCCCTGTAACATTATCCGTGGTCGCGGCCTGATGGAACAGTCCCGCAAGCTTGCACATGCACTGTGTGAAAATGTAGTTGAGATGACCCCCAACCTTGAGCACAACTACTGCTGTGCTGCTGGTGGTGGTGTTATTAACTGCGGTCCTCCGTTCAAGAACGTCCGTATGAAGGGTAACAAGATCAAGGCTGAGCAGCTTAAGGCAACCGGCGTGAACACCATTCTCGCCCCGTGCCATAACTGCCACGGCGGACTCGAAGACCTTAACCACTACTACGAACTTGGTATGGACATTAAGTTCTTCGGCGATCTGATCTATGAACTCATGGAAAAGCCGGAGTAGGAGGAAGATTACAATGATTAAAAGAGTATTCTCTATTGCGGTCATTGCCGCCTGTGTCTTGCTCTACATGGTGCCCGCGTTCTGTCAGGAAGATATCACTTCTCTGCTGGACCCGGCTTTCCCCAAGCATGAAAGACCTGCTGCTGTGTTCGCACATGATGCACACAACGAGATGGCTGGTATTGATGATTGCGCAACTTGTCACCATGTCTGGGAAGACGGAAAGATCGTTGAAGACGAAAGTTCCGAAGATCAGGGCTGTGCAGACTGCCACGCTGTTAAAGCTGAAGCAGGAAAGACCGATCTGCGCAATGCCTACCACAAGCAGTGCACTAGCTGTCATATCAAAGAAGATAAAGGTCCCGTATCCTGCGCTGGCTGTCACCCTAAAGGTGGTGCAGCAGCTCCCGCAGCACACTAGGATCAAGTCGCATATTAGTAAAAAGGCCGTCCCTTGGGGCGGCCTTTTTAATTTGAATTTGCTGCGCTACGCGCTTTTGATAGGAGATTTCGTCTCCGACGACCAAAGGGGATAATCCGCTATGCTCTCCATATCCCTAAGACTCGAGCAAAGCTCTCGACTAAGGGCTAGTGGGCCTTTGGAATCCTTAGTTGAGAGAAGGGGAAGCCGCAACCCGCACCGTTAAGGCATTCTCATAACTAAACAGCCCCAGATATCGACAATAATTAAAAAAGCAGTTGACGGGGCGCGAAGTTTTCCATAGAAAGTCTCTTCTCGGCTGATGACGGT
>DDLU01000066.1 GCA_002340305.1 Desulfovibrio sp. UBA2564 | reverse complement strand
CCTAAGTGATTCCATTACCGCGCCACATCCGAGCCGCGACCCCAAGCTATGGACCAGGGAGCGAATGTAGGTGCCGGCAGAGCACCCAACCCGGAAACGGGCCAGTGGCAGAGTCACTTCCAGCGGTTCTGCATCAAATATTTCAATGCTCTTGATTTTGACCGGGGTTTCTTCCCCTTTTCTGGCCAATTCATAGAGCGGTTTACCTTTATGCTTTGCAGCCGAATAGGCAGGAACTTCCTGACTAGTCAAGTCATTCCAGTGTAAAATTTCATTTTCCACCATTTTTTCCGTAATTTCAGAAATGTCCCCGGTGGAAGTTTCAGCCCCCTGAATGTCATAAGTATCTGTAGTTCTACCAATACTCAAGCTACCAGTGTACACTTTATCATGTCCCAGCAGATAAGGCCCGAGTTTTGTGGCCTGCCCGAGCATAACCAGCAGCACACCGTCTGCCAAAGGGTCAAGTGTTCCGGCATGACCGATCTTGTACTGTTTCAATTCGCGCTTTATGGAATTGAGGCAATCAGCTGAGGTCGGGCCGCTTGGTTTATTAAGAACCAGCACGCCGTGCTTCTGAAAAGGACTTTTTTTAGGCTTTCTTCCCATAAAAAACTAACTCATCACTTTATCACCGATAGCGGTGATCAATCTTTCTTTTACAGTATCGGGGGTGTTTTCAATCAGTCCGCCGGATGCGTTTTTGTGTCCACCGCCTCCGAAAAGAGAAGCAACAACCTGAATATTGTCACGGGACTGGGAACGCAGACTGAATTTGTAACGCATGGGACTGTCTTCGCGGATCAACACAGCTACGCGCACACCTTTGATGCGCAGAATGAAGCTGACCAGACCTTCGCAGTCGGAACCTTCTGCCCCGGCCTCATCGAGCATTTCCTGTGGAATGAAGAGCATGGCGGTCTGTCCGTCATGATACATTTCAACCCTGCCTAGAGCGGTGGCCCAGAGGTTAATACGCTTCATAGTCCACTGGTTGCGGATTTTTGGTACAAATTCACCAAGATCAAGACCGTAACGCAGGATATCTGCGATAATCTCAAGAGTCTCGGGTTTGGTGTTGTTGTAGGTAAAGAATCCTGTGTCAGTGGCAATGGAAAGGTAAATGGATTCACCAAGCTTGCCGGAAAGGGAAATCTTGAGTTCCTTGGCAATAAGGGTAATCATTTCACCAACTGCCGGACGGTTGGTGTCCACCCAGTTAATAGCGGCGAAACCGGAGTTACCCATGTGGTGGTCAATGTTGATGGATCTTTCAGGGTCCATAGCATTCATGAGTGTTTCACCCATGCGGGGAGCATCACCGCAATCAAGGACGATGTACCAGCCTTCGAATCCCTTGGGAATCTCGGTCAGGATGGGGGAGGGGGTCTCGAACCAATCCATAGCATCGGGCTTACCGCTCTGGTTGTAGAGACGGAATCGCTTGCCTAGCTTTTCCAGGATATAACCCATAGCGGCGGTGGAGCCTAAAGCATCACCATCCGGGTTGAAATGGGCTGCTACGAGAAAGTCGTCTTCTTCTTTAATAATCCGACATATCTCTTTCAGTTGAGCTTCCATAAACCATCTCCTCGAGAAAGTTGTCGTGCACGAATCTGAGTTCGGGGATCTGACGGACACGGATGCGTTTGCTGAGTTTGCTGCGCATGTAACCCTTGGCTTTGTCCAGAGCTTTGACCGCAGCAGCAATTTTATCCTTGTCCCCGGCCATGGTGAACATCACCTCGGCGATTTTATTATCTTTATTCATACGCACTCCGCTGATGGAAACCATCTCAAGGCGAGGATCACCAATCTCTTCGATGAGCATGGTTGCGATTTCGCGCATGATCTGGTCGCCCATTTTAACGGAACGGCGTGATGTAGAAGTCTTCATATTTTATACCTGTCTTCCTAAAAAAATATTCCTGACCTACTAGATCAGGAACTGAAAATTTCTGTTTCGCAGTGGATAAGCTCAGCTGGTGCCATGGCTTCAATCATGGCTAACACCTTGGATAATCTACTTTCCACTTTGCGTGTTTCGTTGGCAACGGTCACTGCTGCAAGTATCAGCCTTTCATGTGAGTCCATAGCTTCAACTTCCGATACTGAGAGGTTGAACTTGTTTCGAAGCTTTTGCTTCAGGCTGAGGGATATTTTGCGTTTTCCCTTGAGAGATCTATTTCCATGGAGTCTGAATTCCAGTGATAGTACGCCGATGATCATGTCAAATTTTAAAGCAGAGACGGAAGCAGTGCTTCCGTCTCTGATATTTTATATTATTCGAGAGTTCTTGCTACTTCGACAACTTCAAAGGCTTCAATCACATCGCCTTCTTTAAGGTCATTGTATTTTTCAAGACCGACACCGCACTCGTAGCCTTTGGCAACTTCCTTGGCATCGTCTTTGAAACGCTTCAAAGAGGTCAGGGATCCGGTGTAGATAACTACGCCGTCACGCAGCAGACGAACCTGGGCATGTCTGGTCAGCTTGCCATCGACCACGTAACAACCGGCGATAACACCGACTTTGGGTACGGAGAAGGTCTGCTTGACTTCTGCCTGACCGAGGTACTCTTCCTTGATATCCGGAGAGAGCATACCGCCCATAGCGTCTTTGATTTCACCAACGAGCTTGTAGATGATGTCGTAGAAGCGAATTTCAACTTCTTCGCGCTCTGCGATTTCCTTGATCTTCACAGTCGGTCTTACGTTGAAGCCGATGATAATTGCCTGTGAAGCGGAAGCCAGCAGGATGTCGGATTCAGTAATCGCACCGGCACCACCGTGGATAACTTCGACCTTGATCTCATCAGTAGCCAGTTTGGCAAGGGCTTCGTTAATAGCTTCAAGTGAACCCTGTACGTCTGCCTTGAGGACAACGTTGAGGGTCTGTGCATCCTGATCCGGTTTTGAAGCGAGGAAGGATTCAAGAGTAACCTTGGATTTACCTGCCAGCTCACGTTCACGGTGTTTGAGTTTCCGTTCCTGGGCGATACGTCTTGCGACTTTATCGTCAGCTACGCAGATAAACTCATCACCGGCTTCGGGGATACCGTCAAAACCTTGAATCTCGACCGGGAAGGCCGTACC
>DDLU01000101.1 GCA_002340305.1 Desulfovibrio sp. UBA2564 | reverse complement strand
ATGTGTAAGGACATAGAAACCCTGACCAGCCTTGATCGCGCCTGCCGTAAAAAAGCGTTTGAAACCTTCGCCCCCATTTCAAAAAGGGACCGCTCGCTCCTACTGTCAGTGAATATTGATGCGGCAATCATCAACGAAAAGACCTTCGGTTACGGAATTACTAAAGACCTGGTCGAAGCCTACGGTATCCCTACCGGGAATGTCATTCTCGAAATTATCGAATCAAAAGCTGGAAACGACGATGCCTTGACCTCATTCGTTAATATCTCCCGTGAACACGGCTTTTTAATCGCTCTTGATGACGTAGGCACCGGACACTCAAACCTCGACCGTATTCCGGCACTCAAACCGGACATCATCAAAATCGACCGTTCGCTGATCAACGACATCAATAGAAAATTTCACAATATGGAAGTAACCCGCTCCCTGATCAGCCTTGCTGAAAAAACGGGCAGCCTTCCACTGGCGGAAGGGATTGAGACAATTGAAGAAGCTCTGACTTTAATGAGTCTGGGTATTGATGTCTTTCAGGGGTATTTCTTCGGCAGCCCCAGTCCGGCAGCCATTGCTTATGCTTCTGACATGACCCCCGTAAAATTGCTGGCTTCGCGCTTCAAAACACATGTTCTGGAAAAACTCAGCCATCAGAAGATCATGGAAAAAAACTATAAAAAAATGGCTAAAAAACTGCGTAAAGCTCTGGTGGACGGTACTCCCTGCACTGCGGACTCTGCTCTTTCAGCTTTCATAACTGAAAACGCAAATATTGAATGTGCCTATATATTGGATACCAACGGGCTACAGATTTCCGAAACAATTTGTAATCCGTACAAACTTAAAGAAAACAGACGGCTGATCTATCAGCCTGCCCCTCTTGGCGCAGACCATTCCTTGAAAGAATACTACCTGACCATTAAATCAGGCAACCGCTGGCACACTACGGCACCGTATATTTCACTGGCATCAGGCAACAATTGCGTAACAATTTCCACCACAATGGACGGCTCTGTAAACTCTTCTATCCTCTGTATCGACATCAGCATATAACCCTTTTTGCAATAATGCCTGTTGCAAGCCCTCGTGGATTGGAATATCTTTCCCGCCTCAGTAATTTATTACGGACCGGAAAAATGAACAAAGATACTCACGATGGGCTCTTTTACGCCGGAGGGGCCTTCATCCTCTGGGGCCTACTCCCTATATACTGGAAAGCACTAGAAGAAGTTCCCTCCCTTGAACTGCTCTGCAACAGAATCGTATGGTCACTTGTATTTGTAGCCATTTTACTTTCCTGCAAAAGAAGCTGGGCCGAAGTAAAAACAGCCCTCGCGGATAAAAAGGGTAAACTCCTGCTGACCATAAGTAGTTGCCTTATCGGGCTGAACTGGTTCATCTACATATGGGCCGTGAACCATGGGCACGTTGTGGACACCAGCATGGGTTACTACATGACTCCGTTAATGAATGCATTGCTTGGATGCGTTTTCATGAAGGAGAGGCTGAACAGACTGCAAATGGTCGCCATTGTCCTCGCAGCAGCCGGGGTAGCCTATTCTATAATTGATTACGGTCACGTTCCTTATATAGCATTAACTTTGGCAGTTTCATTCGCTTTCTACGGATTGGTGCGCAAAGTAATGAAAGTGGAGTCCCTGCCGGGACTGTTTGTAGAAACAGCAGTACTAGCCCCGGCTGCAGCGGCCTACCTGCTGTGGCTGGCTTTTTCAGGGGAAATAAGCGTACACAAAATAAGCCTATTTGATAACGCATTGCTCTTCGGAGCCGGTGCAGCCACCTCGCTGCCACTGATATTTTTTGCCCATGGCGCACGCAGATTAAGGCTGGTAACACTGGGAATGATGCAATACATAGCCCCAACTCTGGCTCTGATGTTGGGAATTTTCCTCTATAAAGAACCTTTCAACGCAGCAAGACTGGTCACATTCGCTTTCATCTGGGGCGGGGTCGCAGTATATGTTGCAGACGGGTTAAATAAGAACTTCAAAACAAAATCTCAGATCAATATTTGATTGAATATACAGCCGGAGCAAAAATTGATTCTAGCCCCCCACAAAGATAATTTTTTGAAGAAATGGATTCCGCTCAGGCTGATAATCCCCCTGATTGTGATTTTGACCATAGCCAGTTCTCTTTGTTTGAAACTGGACACGATGTCTATCAAAGATCAGGAAAAGATATTCAATGAACAACAGGCCTTACAAACCAAACTGGTTGCCACTGCGCTGGAAGAAAAACTTGAAAATATTGTTGCCGCATCTTCAATTATTGCTGATTACGGACTGGTAAATTTTCTGGAAAACAAACGCTCTGTAGAATCAATTAAACAACTTTTCAAACTAAAACAAAACAATCAGGCAGCTTTGATTTTACTGAGCTTTCACAGTTCAGCGAAAACTGAACCGCTTGTATCCGACATTAATTCACTATTGAAAGCCCGCGCTCATCAATTCGCGCAGGAGTGGACAGAAAAATATTTTTCAACAGTTTCCAGCATGCGCTCAGGATTCATAACCCCTAAGCCCGTCGTTAACAAAAAAAACAGCCTCGCCGGACTGATCATGCCTGTCTGGCACAATGAAAAATTTGCAGGTGCGCTCACTGCGGTAATTGATCTGGACCAGCTGACGGAAAAATACATCAGCCCGCTACAGATAGGTAAATTCGGTTCCGGTTACATCATTGATGGTGCAGGAATGGTCATTTACGATAATGAGCCTGAAATTCTTGGCGAGAACATATTTACACTACACAAGGGCTATCAGGAACTTATCAAAATTGATTCACGTATGCTCCACGAACCCCATGGTACCGGGGAATACTCTTTCACAATTAAAAGACATAAGCATGTAGAGCGTAAACTGGTAGCCTGGAACACAGTCCGCTTCGGTGACATGAAACTCGTGATAGCCATTTCCGCCCCGGAGAGTGATGCCACCAATTCGATGACCTCTGTCAGAGCTATCCGCTCGGCAATGCTGGTATTTCTTTTCCTACTGCTCTTCGCCATGATATTTTTCTTTTATTACCACAGGTCACAACAGTTTCTCATTCGCCAGAACAAAGAACTCAAAAGCAAGGATTCTGTTTTTGAAGCCATTGCCAAGAATGCCCCCGGAATCATTTATAAATGTGATCTAAGCCAGCCCTACGAAATGCACTACATCAGCTCGAAGGTACGCAAAGTTACGGGCTATGAGCCTGATAATTTTCTCAGGGGAGGTAAAAGTATGTACAACAATCTGGTGCATCCCGATGACCGTGCCGAATTAAGGCATGAAATAAGCAGATCCCTGAATCGTGGTGAATCTTTTGGCTGTGAATACCGTATAGCCCGCAGCGATGGTACGGAACGCTGGGTTTACGAGAAAGGTACTAAACTTCCTGAAGAAGGAAGCATGGTCGGCTTTATCATCGACATTACTGACCGTAAAAATGAGGAAAAAGCCCTCAAGGAAGCGGAAGAAAACTACAGTGCACTGGTAACAACCGCCCCGCTGGGAATATTTCAAACCACTCCGCAAGGTAAATTCATAAATACCAACAGCCAGATGGCAGCATATTACGGCTACAACTCACCGGAGTCATTTCTCAACGAAATAACCGATATTGCACGGGAATGTTATGTACAATCAGAGGAGCGGGAACGACTTTTAACCATTCTTGGTAAATTCGGACACACAAATAATTTTGAGGCCGAGCACAAACGCAAAGACGGAAGCATCTTCTGGGCCAGCGAAACCATCATGGCCATTAAGGATGAAGACGGAAACATCATCCGCATGGACGGATTCCTCATGGATATTTCCGAGCGCAAGGAACACGAAGAAACTATGCGCCGTCTGGCAATGTTCGATAACCTGACCGGACTGCCCAACCGTGTCCTCTTTGATGACCGCCTGAAGCAGGCCCTTTCCCATGCCGGACGCAGCCATATGAAGGTCGCCATCCTTTACGCTGACCTCGACAGCTTTAAACAGGTTAACGATGAACTGGGCCATATGGCCGGTGATATCGTTCTAAAAGAAGTTTCCGGCAGATTCAGCGACTGTCTGCGAACCAGCGACACCCTTTCGCGCATAGGCGGAGATGAATTCATCTTCATCCTCCAAGATGTGGGGGCCAAGCAAGAAATTGAGGTCGTTGCCCAACGCATAGTCGACTCCATGCGTGCGCCCTTCTATATTGGAGAAAAAGTCTACAGAATCGGTGTCAGCATCGGAATCAGCATCTTCCCGGACGGCGGAGAGGAAAAAGAAAAACTCATCCGCATCGCAGACGAGGCTATGTACAAAGCCAAGAACATGGGTAAAAACGGTTATTCATTTTAGATTTTCATTATTTTCACAAAAAAGGCACATTTAAGGTTTGATGCTGTCTCAATGAAGACTTCAAATAGTTGTATTGACCCCGCATACTGTTGTGATAAAACAGAATTAACGGGGGTGATACTGTGCCATCTTTTCGTTCCGGTACTTTCTCCCCATAAAGACACCACAATACAATTCTTTGGAGAAAGAAATGAAATTTCGTAATGAGCATGATTGCATCGGCCAGAAGGAAGTGCCCGAAGATGCCCTTTACGGGGCACAGACCATGAGGGCTTCTGAAAATTTTTATATTACCGGAATCCCCATCTCTCACTACCCGCACATTATCTACTCTCTGGCCCAAATCAAAAAAGCCGCAGCCCTGACTAACAATGAACTTGGCAAGCTTGACGATGATAAGACCAAGGGCATTGTTTTCGCCTGTGATGAACTGCTGGCAGATAAATACCATGATCAGTTCGTAGTCGATATCATTCAGGGCGGTGCCGGAACATCCACCAACATGAATGCCAACGAAGTCATCGCCAATGTAGGCCTTGAGCACCTTGGCTTCAAACGCGGTGAATACGATAACCTGCATCCCAACATCCACGTCAACATGGCCCAGTCCACAAACGATGTGTACCCCACCTGCCTGCGCCTTACCCTAATTGCCAAAATGGATCAACTCATTGAATCCATGGAATATTTACAGGCAAGCTTTGCAGCTAAAGGCAAAGAATTTTCTCACATCCTGAAAATGGGGCGCACCCAGCTTCAAGATGCAGTCCCCATGACTCTGGGACAGGAGTTCACTTCCTATTCAGTAATGGTCGGTGAAGATATCGAGCGTGTGCGTGAAGCAAAAGCCCTGATCTGTGAGATCAACATGGGCGGAACCGCTATCGGAACAGGACTCAATGCACCGCCCAAGTACGCTGAAATGGTCACTGAAAAACTCAAAGAGATCAGCGGATTCGACCTCGAACTCGCTCCCGATCTGGTTGAAGCGACTCAGGACACCGGCGCATATGTTCAGCTTTCCGGCGTGCTCAAACGAGTAGCAGTAAAAATCTCCAAAATATGCAACGACCTTCGTCTGCTTTCATCAGGCCCCCGCTGCGGATTCAATGAAATCAACCTGCCGCGCATGGCACCGGGTTCCTCCATCATGCCCGGAAAGGTTAACCCGATTATCCCGGAAGTGGTCAACCAGATCGCCTTCACCGTAATCGGCAGTGACGTTACCGTCAGCATGGCAGCCGAAGCAGGTCAGCTGGAACTGAATGTTATGGAACCGGTAATCTCTGCCAGCCTGCTCAATTCCCTGACCATCATGCGCCGAGGATTCCGCACCTTGGCTGACCGCTGCATCTCCGGCATCACTGCCAACGAAAATGTCTGCCGTGGATACGTGGAAAACAGTATCGGTCTGGTTACTGCGCTGAACCCGTATATCGGCTATGAAAGGTCCACCGAAGTTGCCAACGAAGCTCTCAATTCAGGGCGCTCGGTATACGATATCGTCATCGAGAAGGGCTACATGTCCAAGGAAGACCTGGATACGGCCCTTTCACCTGAGGCAATGGTTCACACGCACCCGCTTAACCTCGTTGAATCAACTGAAAAATAAAACTTCACAGCCCGCACAGCTTCAGCTCTGCGGGCTTTTTTTCAAACAAATTTGCAACAGGAGACACCAATGAAGCAGGAAAAATCAGCTTCCGCCCTGTCCATGATGTTTGTCGTTGTGGGTAATATGCTTGGTGCTGGAATCCTCGCCCTTCCGGTTAATCTCTGCGCTGCGGGATTCTTTCCCTCGGTCGCTGCCACCCTGCTCATGTGGGTGCTCATGACCTACACCGCGCTGATCTATTCCGAGCAGAAAAGCCTGACCACCAATGAAAATGCCGACCTGCCGACCTTCTTTCACGATGAACTGGGCAATGCAGGTAAATGGGTGACCATTGTCGCCAACTTAATCATCCTGTATGGCGTACTGGTAGCCTACCTGTGCGGAATTTCTGCCATCATCATGAGTCTGCAATCGACTCTGCCGCAGCCTGTGGTCATGTGCATCTATTTTGCTCTGGTAACCGGAATGGTCGCCTTCGGCATGAAGATGATGAAAAAATGCACACCTTATATGGTCACCATCATGTGGATCACCTTCGGTGCGCTCGTTTTCATGGTCGTTCCCGATGTCTCCGCTGCAAATCTTGATAAGCTGGACTGGACCTATATCCCGGCAGGACTGCCCGTGCTGCTTATGGCTTTCCACTTCCACAACATCATCCCGACCATCTGCCGCACACTGAATCATGATCGCAAAAAAATCCGCACCGCCATCGTCGGCGGAACAACTATCGGCATGTTCATGAACGTTGTCTGGCTGCTGGTAGTGCTCGGTGCACTACCGCTTTCAAACCCCGAAACGCACATCGACCTGATCACCGCTTTCGGCAAAAACGATCCGGCAACAATCCCGCTGGGACTGCTGCTGCAAACCCCGGTGTTCACCTATGTGGCGTTGATCTTCGCAGTGGTTGCCATGTCCACGGCTTTCATGGCTAACGGCACCGCGCTGATGAGCTTTATGCGCGACCTGACCTCCAGCAACTTCGGCATCGATAACAAAATTGCCGTCTGGTGCTTATCCTTTATTCCGCCGCTGCTGGTCGGCCTGCTCTACCCTGATATTTTCCTCGTTGCCATCAACCTCGTCGGCGGAGTCGGGGAATGCATCATCTTCGGGATACTGCCCGGATTCATCGTCTGGAAGTACTCTCCCGAAGGCTCAATTCGAAAGTACTCCGGCACGCTGCTCATTGTCTGCTTCGCCGCAGTGCTGATCATCGAACTGGGACAGGAATTCGGCCTGCTCCATCTTAGCCCGAACGTTGAATACTGGTCGCATCATACAAGGTAAGAAGGCCTCCGGCGGTCCTTCGGGGACTTAAACCCTTTTTGGAAAAAG
>DDLU01000170.1 GCA_002340305.1 Desulfovibrio sp. UBA2564 | reverse complement strand
CGTTTTTTGTCTAGCATTTCACGCTCCCCTGCCCAATAACTAACTGACGATAAAGCACCAGAGCCATACAGGTCAGCGGTAATGCCATGACCAGTCCGAGGAAGCCGAGCAGCTGTCCCCAGATGGAGAGTGAGAGTAGAATCATCCATGGGGAGAGTCCCATGCTTTCGCCCTGCAAACGCGGGACAAGCACGGCATCCTGCAAGACCTGCACTACTGCGAAGACTACGCCTACCCCACCGAGAGCGAGCCAGAAATTACCACCTGTTGCGAGCGCATCGACAGCAGCCAGTAGGAAGGCCGGAATCAAGCCTGCGATCTGGAGATACGGTACCATGTTCAGCAAACCGATGAGCATGCCGAGCAGGATTGCCAGCGGCAATTTGATGATCAAAAATCCCAATGAAAACAGGCAGCCGATAATCAAAGCAATAAGTGCCTGAGTGCGGAAATAGCGGTTGGTCACGTTGGTGAAGTCATCAACAAATGATGCTACCCAGTCGCGGTATTTAGAAGGAATCTGCTCCCGCCACTTGCCCAGCTTATCGTAATCGGTAAGCAGAAATACGAGATAAAGGATGATCACGAACAATCCCGCAAGAGCGCCCAGAGTGTGCGCTGACCCGCTGACCAGATTCCAGATTCCGGGCAGAGCCTTCTGCGCCGAGACCTTAAGCATATCGGTCAGGCCGGATTCGGTGAGGAATGAACGCACATCATCCTGCTTAGCGAGATCAACGATTGTCTGCCAAAGATCTTCGGGAAAATATTCAGCCGCGCGCTGCGCCACCTTGGAATCGTTAACCAGACTTGCCAGCAGTATCCCGGTATGCTTCATCTCCAGTCCTACTGCCCGGACTGTGATCCAAAAGATCTTAACTGTCGGGATCAGCAACGCAAGCAAGGTCAGCAGCACCGCCGCTGTACGATTCTTGATGTATTTGCCTACAAAATTAACCAGTGGGTTAAGCAGGTAAGCCAAAGTCAAAGCCACGGCAAAAGGAGCCAGCACCGCGCTCAGTTTATCGAGCAGGGTTACAGTTACCCAGATAAATCCCGCTGCGAGCAGCAAGCGCACTACGCGGTCGAAAGTGTATGGGGTGTTGTCATTGATCATATTTTACTCCTATGGATTATCCACAAGCTACGCAAAATTTTATTTTAAGTAGATACATACTACTAAAAGTTTTTGGGGTTCTTAGCCCTTTTTACAAAAAGGGCTAAGCCTCCGGAGGCGAACTAATTTAATCAAAAGCGCTTTAGCGCCTCAACTTCCACGCCCGTGGCGCAACTCGTACATTCTCTTCCCTGCCCTGCGGATTTCCCCGCCAAGTGCCCGGATATTCCAGATAAATGCAGAAATATTGTTTCTCCGCTCCAGCGGCACATCTTCAAAATCCCCCCGGATACGCGCATCGCCCACCACTGCCATGAAGTTATCGATATCCTTATCAAAATCAGGCTCATCCGGGCAATCTTCCGGGGTCAAGGAATAACATTCCAACCATCCATAATAGTTGTTAGCAGCTTCCAAAATATCAGCCATGCCCTCGGCAATTGATGGTAACGGACCGCCGTATCCCCCGCGGATAATTGTCGCCATGGTCATAAGCAGGCTATGCATGCGGGTAAATGTGCGCAGCAAGCGGGTCAACTCATCACGCTGCCAGCCCTGCAGTCCCGGTTCGGCTGCGGCCTCACGAAAAGACTCTCCGCAGGTATCGAGCATCAGAGAAGCCTTGATCCTGCTTTCCACAATATCTGCCTCGCTGACACCGCCATGCAAATAGGATTCAGTCAGCTTTTTGAAATGAGCAGATTGCAATTCAACCAGATCTGCCATCTTCGCACGTAGATTTTTACGGGCCATATTAGGCCAAACGCCGAAAGATGCCGCAACACCTATCGCCACTCCAAGCACGGTATCCAAAATTCTTTCAACCCCGAACTGCCAGCCATCGGTGAAAAGAACTCCCAGCAGAAGAATTACGCCCACGGTCAAGCAGCAGGAAAATAAGGTATAGCTGAAAACCCGAATAAGAATCATTAAGAAGAATGCGAGAACTATCAATCCCGCAAGAACCAAAGTCCCCGGCTCTAAAAACAGAATCACCACACCGATAGCGGCACCGATTACGGTGCCCCATAATCTTTTCCAGCCGATACGCAAAGTTCCGCCCACCGAAGGGCGCATGATCACAATCACACTGATTGGTAACCATCCCGCATGACGTAATTCCAAAAAACGTGCAGCGACTATGGCAAAAGTAATCGCTGTCGCAGCTTTTAACGCATGGCGAAACGATACTGATTCCCAGCAGAACTCTTTTCGTAAGGTGGTAAATGTATCAGCGAACACTGCAAGCACCTCCTTTGCAGCAGAGCTTGTTCATCTCCGCAAACTCTATACTCAGGTTGCGTAAGCCGTATATCGCCCCCCATGCTTCCAGAAATTCATTTCGCAAGCCATCGTCACGTTTATATGCTCCCAGCCGGAGTAATTCACTTTCAAGCTCCGCTATTCCCTGATCGATCGCATGCAAATCAGCTACGCCCTTCCCGGTGGAAAGAGAAGCCGCCAGCACGTCAAAAGCAACCGAACTACGCCCTGCAATATCACTGAATTTAAAACGCATATCGGCGAAAACAGAACTATGCTCCGCAAACTGTCTACTGTTCGCCAGACCAACCACTGCCTCAATCATCCGCACCAGCAAAGCGTAAAGTGCTGACGGGCCTTCGTAGCTGCCCAACTCCTTAACCGGATCAACGTTCATGGCTTCCATAAACCTGCGGTAACGCCGCACTGACTCAACTGAACGCTCATGAATTTCAAAAATCTCACGTAAATCTTCCTTACTACCTGTGGATGATGCAACAGCGCGAAAGTAATCACCGATATCGGTCAAAGCTACGGCCCCGGCCCGGGTAAGTACTTTCTCCGGCTTCATAGGCCAGAGATAAAAAATAAACAGGTAGGATACAGTAGCCCCGAAAAGCAACGCCCCGGAGCGTTCGAGACCAATAAATAAAGTTTCCGGGGAAGTCAGTGCCAGCAAATTAACGATAAGTGTACC
>DDLU01000039.1 GCA_002340305.1 Desulfovibrio sp. UBA2564 | reverse complement strand
CATACGGGCTTCATAAATCTTACGGCCCAGCACTACTTTAACAAGCCATAAACAACCCAGAGAAATAAGAATAAACAAAAAAACAGAAAGCATGAACTGCATTCTAAGACTGAAGAAACCGAATAACTTTTCCTCTTCAATAAGACTTATCACGCTTAGCGAAGTCCCTTGAACCGGAGATGAGATAACAAGGTAGTCCTCTTCCCGACCGTATTTCCCGGCCTCAAGAACGGTCAGTCCATCCCACTCATGCAGGGCATCCATGAGCAGAAGTTCGCTACTCTGAAGGGCGGAAACATCCGAAGCCGCCACCACTGCTTTACCCACACGCAGAAAATCAGTTCCAACTGATGGCGAAACGGTTATCGCCCCAAGGCTGCGATGCAAACCTTCCATCCTTGTCCAGCCGACAATCGTTCCATGGACTCCCTGCGTGGCATCCACAGGAACACTGACAACAATGGAAAGCTCACCGCCATATTCACCTGCAAAAAAAGCCGGAGATCCGTGCCTTACTCTGAATCCCGCGAATTCATCCCCTTCCCCTGCAATAGAGCAGTCATCATCTGAATCAAGCAATGTCCCGCCATTTTCATCAAGAATCATAATACGCGAGAAAACAAGTTCATCCCCGTAAGTACGCCGGGCAAGGACTTTATTAATCAAAGCGCATACACCTGACGGCAATTCCTGCGATTGCAGCCCTGTATCGTTTTCAACTTTATCAACTTCCCATACCAGTTCACGTACAGGAGGTCCGGCTGCAACAGCCTCAAGCTCAGATACTCTTTTGGAAAAATAAAAACTTACAGCCATTGCCCTTTTAGCGGACTCACCCACAAACAATTCGCGGGCAATATTGCGCACCTGCAATTGCGAAGAATATCCCGTCCAAAGAGAAAGCCCAACGAATCCTGTAAATATGAAAACGGCACATATCAACAGAATGCTAAAAGCTAAGCTATTCTTATGACTGGTATTCTTTTCTTCCATCAACTCAGAATTCCATTCAAATGACAAAGGGGACTAAAATACAAGCTGAAATAATCTTTAACTGATTTAAGTGGATTATAACTTAATACGCGAGCAAAGCATATCCCATTACTGGAATATTTTCTCTATCTTAAAGCACTTAGGATCAATCTTGCAAAATCTTACTAAAAAACAGAGCCTACACTTGACAATGAAAATCATTTTCACTATAAAATATTCAACACTAAAAAACACGGAGGTCATCATGTGTGCAGCTCTCATCGGCGGAATGGACAGACTTAAGCGGGATTACATTGTTTCAGCTAAGAAAAAAGGCGTTAAACTCAAAGTTTTTACCGGTAAGGAAAACAAAGTTTCTTCCAAACTGGGCAGTGCCGATCACGTAATTATCTTTACCAACCAGATTTCCCACGCAGCCAAAAAAGACATCGTGAAATACACCAAAGCTAAGCAAATCCCTCTGCACATGTTCCATTCCTGCGGCGTTTCCACCCTCAAAAACTGCCTTGAAAATCTCTAGGAGAAAATCACCAGAAATGACATCCCGGCAAGAAAGACGGTTTGGAGACAGTCTTTCGCCATGCCGCAGATGTTAGCATTTTCCCTGCTACCCGTGCAGGGAACGCAAAAGATCAATATTCATTTTATCAAGTTTGAACTCAGGATCTTCCTCCTTCGGGGTTTCAATCACCTTGGGCACTGCCGAGAAACGGGTGTCATTGATGATGTACCTGAATCCTTCAATTCCGATATTCCCCTTTCCGATATGCTCATGACGGTCTTTATTGGACCCTAATTCCTGCTTACTGTCATTGAGATGAAAAAAACGAATGAAATCCAAACCAATCAGCTGATCAAAGCACTCGAATACTTCAGCACATGATTCAGTAGTACGTAGGTCATACCCGGCAGCAAAAGCATGACAGGTATCAAAGCAAACTCCCATGCGTGAAGTGTAGCCTGAATCTTCCAGAATTGTTGCCAGCTCTCCGAACCTGCTGCCCAGGTTGGTACCCTGTCCGGCTGTATTTTCGATGAGCACCTTCACTTCTTCTGTTTCAGAAAGATCAATAGCCTGATCAAGATTGGTAACATACCGTTCAAGGGCCTCGACCTTGCCTGACCCTAGGTGAGAACCGGGATGGGTCACTAAATATTCAATGCCCAACTTTTCTGTACGACGCAATTCCTCGGCAAAAGCCTTCACGGATTTAGCCGCACTGTCCGGCTTCGGGGAAGCAAGGTTGATAAGATAGGAGTCATGGACACTGACCGGATAATTCCCCCACTCTTCTCTCAGCTTCTTAAAGTTTTTCACCACCTTGTCTTCAAGAGGCTTAACTTTCCACTGACGCTGATTACGGGTGAAAATCTGGAGGGCTGTTCCGCCGACAGACATAATTCTCTCAACAGCCTTGTCCACGCCTCCGGTAATGGGCATATGAGCACCTATATACATAAAAAAACCTACTCTTAATTTACGAATCTTACTTATTTCCCGGCACCAGCTCCATCAGGACCGGGGCCAGTAACCGTGGGTCAACCAGACCTTCAGAGTCATCTGAAACAAGTTTGCGGTCAATTACTTTCAACGGAAGTTTTTCCAAAGCATCCAAGTCCGGTTCTTCTTGGTAAGTCCCGTTTTCAGAGTCAATCAGTACATAATTAAGCACTTCTTCTGAATTCAGATAAGCAGAGTTATCCATGCGCATTACTTCAAGTAATCTTTCCACCTGCAAATTAATATTATGACCGATCAATTCAGGGTCAAAACCCATATTCGGAATAAAAATTTTAGGACAAGGATTCATTGAAACTGCAAGCCCCAGCCCCTGAGGAGAAATGGCTGCTAACAGACTGGAGTAGAAACTTCCCATGGGATAAACAATCATATCAGCACCATGAACCAGATTAATTGCTAACGAAGAAGCATGCACGGGACGCGGCCATGGATCATCCACTCCGGCACAAATCCACATACCGTCAATGGGTACGGAAATAGGCTCAACCTCCTTACCGGTAAACAAATGTTGTCCGGCCAGAATTTCACCATTAGCCAAACGTACCGCCAAATGACCATTATCCACCGTAGCAGCACGGACGATTCCCCGCACCCCGATAAGATGTGAAAGCTGGGCAATAGGCGGTGCCAGTATCCGTTGATGGGCCATGAACCCGGCAGCAAGCAAGATATTTCCCAAGCTGGCATTGACAGGATCAAAGCTGTCTCCGGCAAGTTCAATAAATAAGGCAAAACGGTCAGAAAGAATTTTACGGACAATCTCGGAAAAACCGTCCATCAGTGCGTGCGAGCCATTGGCAAGATGGGAAAGCTGACCGTACAAGGCTGTCCGGTCAGCATAGCGGGGCAGGTGGGTCTTGAGTAATTCGACGATATTGACCTTTTCAGGATTATCAATATCCGCGAGAGCCAGCAGACGGTTACGCACATCACCAACCGCAGGCATATCAAAGACTTCCCGCAAGGCCGCAGAACTCCCCCCGGAGTCAAAGGTCGTTATGATGTATGCACAATCCGGATTAACCTTCGCAAGCTCCGCAGCCACCCCGTTAAGGGCTGTCCCACCGCTAAAAAATACAATTGCCGGATGCTCTTTCTTCACAACTGCCACGCTTATTGTTTTCAATATTCTTTGGAGGTCATAAGACTGTACTTGCCGTAACACTGCTGACCAAAACCATCTTTGAACACACTTTCAAAAGCGAGCCAAAGTGTACCTTATGCGCTATCCTCATTCTCCATTTTCCTTGCAGGCAGGCAACCTTTGGATTACCAACTGTACTATATCCGGCTGATACTTTTTTCATAATTGCCAATCAACATAACTCAATCTCACTGATATGAAAAACATTTTCCTCAATATACATGGATTCGGATCTTCCGGCTTAAACTCTAAAGCCGCAGCTCTTACTGAAAATTTTCCTGAGCACGAGCTTATCAGCCCGGACCTGCCCGCTGATCCGTTAGAATGCATTGAAATAATTGATGCCCTTGTAATGAAAAACAAAGACCGTCCCTTGGTCCTGCAAGGATCGTCCATGGGCGGACTCTATTCACTGGTAATGCATTTTCGACACGGTGTCCCGGCACTGCTGGTCAACCCATGCCTGACTCCTGTCACACTAATCAGGAACCGTCTGGGTGAAGTATACGAATTGTCCAATGGAGACAGCATCGTCATCTCTGAGGAACACGTTATTCCCTTCGAACAAGTGGAAGAAGAATTGGAAAAAGGCATTGCAGAAAAAGGTGTCCGCAACGGCGAGGTATTGGCCCTGGTTGGAGCGCAGGATGATCTGCTGGACCAGAAGGTAATTAAATCAATACTCAAAAGGGCCGGTGCCGGAATCATTTCCTACAACACCGACCATCACTTTGAAGGATTTGATCAGGCTACACGCCACGACATAAAGGTTCGCGAATTCCTACTTACTATACGTGATTAATCTTCTTTGGTGCAGCCTGTAGGCATCAATTCATTCATCTCACTGATGTAGCCGTTCTCAAGATTATTCACTTCCTGAATGTAGGTTTTGAAAGTCAGGTCCATGGACGGATCAGTGAATTTGTGCAGGCTGTAGCACGGCATGGAGAAGAAACCGCGTCTGGCCTTGTGCTCCCCACCCATGCCCGGATCATAGGTATTGATGCCGTGGGCTACCGCCCACTCAATGGGAGCGTAATAGCAAAGCTCGAAATGGAGAAAGCGGACTTCCTCAAAACAGCCCCAATATCTGCCCCAGAGGCGATCGCCGGAAAAAACAAACATAGACAGGGCCAGCGGATCAGGATCATCACCGCGCAAAGCCACAGTGAACATGAGATTTTCACGCATGTTCTGCTTCAAACCTTCGAAAAAGGCAGGAGTGAGATATTTGCAGCTCCAGACCCCGAATTTATCATTGGTTGATTCATAACAGCGGAACATGAGATCAAAATAGCGGTCAGGAATTTCATATCCGGTCAATGTCTGAACCCGGACATTTTCCGCGCGCAAAGCCTTACGTTCGCGGTGTATCGTCTTGCGTCTATTACTATTCAAAGTGGCCAGCCAATGATCGAAATCACGGTAATCGTTATTGCTCCAGACGTAACCCTGATGCTTCCATGCCGCGTAACCATGCGCTTCCATCTCAATTCCCCAATCGGGATCAACGAAGTTGAAAGCACAACTGCCAAGTCCGTTGATGGTGCAAAAGCGATCCAAAGTCTGGCAGATCATTGCGGTAATCCTTTTGGAGGAATCCCCCGGGGCAACCATAAAACGGTACCCGGAAGCCGGGGTAAAGGGACTCATACCCACAATTTTAGGATAATAAGCCATGCCGCCCTTCTGGGCCACTTCCACCCATACGCGGTCGAAGATAAATTCACCTTCACTCTGATCACGAACAAACAAAGGCGCAGCACCCACAAGACGTCCTTCGCTGCGCACAAGAAGATGCGCTGTGAGCCAGCCGCTTTCCGGGGTTGCGCTTTTACTTTCTTCAATAAGCCGCAACCAATCCCATTCAAGAAAAGGAAAATTCAAGCTCCTGGCAAGCAGGTTCCATTCATCCCGGTCAACTTCCGTGATTGATGGAATCCATGAAATTTCAAGTCCGTCCAAAATATCAGTCATTTACCAACCCTAAAAACTACTGACCACTGACCTTCTCGGCAAATGATTTTGATACCGAAAAATAATCCGCAACCCATTCCATAAAAACCCCAGCCGTATTGGAGTATTCTTCCCTGTTCCAGACCATGTAAATGTCCATGCCGGGAAAGTCATCACTGATGGGAACCATGGCGATTCCCTTGCGTGACACACGGCTGTTCTCCGGCAAAAAAGTTACTCCCATGCCTGAAGATATCAAGGCTGAGGAACCGGAAAAACCGGAGATCTCCTGCTTGACCTTTGGCACAAGCCCCCTCGAAGTAAAGGTGTCCATGATGGCATCATAAAGGTCCGGCTGCCCGCTTCGCGGAAACATGAGCAGAGTCTCCTGCGCTATTTCAGTCAATGATACGCTTTTTTCAGCGGTAAAGATATGATCTTCGGGCACCGCAAGCTCATGTTTTCTGGAAAACAGCTTTACCGAGGATAAGCCCTCCATGGCGTGCAGAAAGACGGTGGAAAAACCTACATCAAGCCCGCCGGAACGAATTCTCTCCAGCTGAATGGAAGACCCGAACTGGCCCAGACGCGTGGAAACACCGGGATAGCGATGGCTGAAAGACCGCACGGCCTCCGGCAACAGACTGTCCATAGCTGTTTCCGTGAAACCGACCCTGATGTTACCGTACTCGCCCTTAGCCATCCTGCCGACAGTTTCCGCCGCTTCTTCGGCCTGAGCCACGATGTCCACGGCCTGCTTGTAAAAATACCGTCCCTCATTGGTCAGCCGTACTTTGCGGCTGTTTCTCTCAAGCAGGCGTGCCCCGAGTTCTTCCTCCAGCCCCTTTATCTGCTGCGAGAACGGGGGCTGGGCAATATGAACCCGGCGCGCTGCACGCCCGAAGTGCAATTCCTCGGCTACAGCAATAAAATATCTCAGCTGACGTAATTCCATTACTTAAAAACCTGTTTATGAATACAATCGGGACATCTCCCGACTTCTTTTTATTGAACAATAAATCCTGTATAATTACAATATTAATGTCCAAATACAGAAATAGGTAAAAAGTTTGATTGCATTTTTCCGCGCCATGAGCCAACCTCTGCTCGCTTTATCTCAACAAGGAGTAAAATTATGAGCAACAATTTAGATAGCCTTCTTTCCGATATCCAGCAGCAGTGTGACGATGCAGCACACGAAATGTTTGGCGAAGCAACAAACCGCTGGCATAACCCGACTTATGCAAGACAGATGGAAAACCCCGACAGTGTAGGAGAAATGCGCGGGACCTGCGGTGATATAATCAGGATATTTCTCAAGATAGAAAATAATACCATAAACGAAGCATCCTTTTTCACTACAGGATGTGGCCCCAGCATTGTCAGCAGCGACATGGCCTGCGAATTATCAATAGGAAAAACTACCGATCAAGCATCTGAAATTGGCGGCGAAGACATCCTTGAAAGACTCGACGGACTGCCCGAAGATAAGACTCACTGCGCCCATCTCGCTTCTTCTGCTCTGCAAGAAGCACTGGGCAACTGGCTGCAAAAGAAATAGATAAAGCAGTTTAAGTGCTGTGTTTTAAGATACCCCTAATCAGAGAAATTTTCTTAATAGGCTTGCTTAGATAGCCGCTGCATCCGGCTTTCAGGCAAGCCGCCTTATCTTCCACACGGTCATTACCAGTCAGGGCGACTATGGGGGTAGCCGGATATCCGTTTTTCCATTCATATTCCCTGATTTCGCGGGTTGCCTCAAGACCGTTTTTGCCGGACATTTGAATATCCATCAGTACCAGATCAAAATTGTGTTCGCGATAGATGCGCACGGCCTCTTCACCATCGGTAGCATACTCCATCCTGAACGGAGTATCCTTGAGAAAGAAATCCAACAGGATACGATTGTTCTCAGAATCTTCAACCACAAGAATACGTAACGGGCTAAGTTCAACTGCATCCGCCACCTCATCCGGCAGAACAGGCGAATCTCCATAGATTTCAAGCATGGCTTTAAGCAATCCACCACGTGTCACAGGCCAGTTAACGCTACTTTTAACTCCAAAAAGCTTATTAATTTCCGGTGCGTTGCTACTTACACCGGGAGAAGATGAAAGAGTGCACAAGACAGGATTTTCATTATTCATCCGGGCCTTGATCGCTTCCACATCGCTAAGTCCGTCCTCATCACCAAGACGGTCAGAAATAATTACAAGCTCGGCATCGCTACGGCAAGACTCACTCTGTACACAGGCAAAATTCAGATCACCTGCATGCAGGCAATTCGCTCCCCATTCATTAAGGCATTTACAGATATAATCCCTGACCAACTCCCGTTCATCAATGACCAGAACATCCCGACCCTGCATTGCAGTCCTGATTTTCCCAGTATCGGCTTCAGAAGCAGCCACAGCACCGACTTGAATTTCAACCCTGAATTCAGCACCGCCTGACGGGATATTGCTGACAGCGATATGACCATCCATCAATTCCACAAGGTTGCGGGTGATGGATAACCCAAGGCCTGTTCCGCCGTATTTGCGCGTTGTGGAAGAGTCAGCCTGCACAAAATTATCAAAAATTATCTTAAACTTTTCTTCGGAAATACCTATCCCGCTGTCACTAACGACCATATGCAGGGTTGCCTTGCCGTCAGGACTTGATGTGCCCGCAACCTCCAAAACAACCGAACCGGAATCAGTAAATTTAATTGCGTTGCTAAGCAGGTTAACAAGAATCTGTTTTATTCTGGTTGGATCTCCTTCAAAATAGGCCGGACATTGCGGGTCAACATGGCAGGCAAAAAGAAGTTTCTTTTTCCATGCGCTCACAGACATGATTCCAGAGACTTCATCCATAATCGCATCAATGCTGAACCTTGTACTTTCCAAAGTGAGCTTGCCGGATTCAATCTTGGAAAGATCAAGGATATCATTGATCAAATTCATCAAAGCCCTGCCTGAATCCCTAAAAATAGCGACATAGCTTTTCTGTTCAATGGTCAGATTGGTATCGAAAAGCATATCAGCCATACCCAGAATTGAATTCATGGGAGTACGAATTTCATGACTCATCTGGGCCAAAAATTCACTTTTGGTGCGGTTGGCGACTTCAGCCCTTGCCATAGCTACTTCGAGCTTTTTAAGTGTCTCTGCCATATGAGCGGAGTTACGTTCTTCCACTTCTTTAGCTTTAAACAACTCAGCTGCGTAGCGTTGCAATTCTTCCTCGTCACGCTTGCGGCCGGTTACGTCACGGACCACGCTGAAAATAACATCCTGTCCCTGAAAATTAATTTTGCGGGAACGCACATCAGTATATAAAATATCACCGGACTTTGCGACTGCCGGGCACTCAAACTGCCGCACACCACCTTCGGCAAAAATACTGTTCAGGACACTGCGCAAATTTTCCCTTTCATATCCCGGGACAAGTTCAAATATGGTTTTCTTTAAAAACTCATCATGATCATAGCCCAGAAACCCAGCCCCCCTGCTATTGACCTTAACGAACAGACCGTCAATATCGGTAATGCAGACAAGGTCATCGACATTATCAAAAAAGAACTGATACTGCTCTAAACCACGGGTACGGCGCAGGGTCTCAAGCATGGAAGAAAGAGCACTTCCCAAGGCATTAATTTCACTAATCACACTGTCCCGCTCAGGGATATCTTCTTCCTGCCCTCTGGAAATATCCCCGGCTGAAGCGGTGATGGTCCGCAAGGGACGGGTCAACTTACTGCTCAAGAAAAGCGAAACCAAAATGCAAAGGCCTATAACCACCCCAAAAAGCGGCAGTATCAGCCAGAATGTACGCTGCAAGGACTCATTAAGTCTTGCATCAGACACAAAATAAGCCAGTCCCGGAACCAGTGAACTGCGGTACAGAACACCGGTTTTCTCATTACCTATACTTATCTTAAATAAATCTTCCCCAATAGACTCACCCATGAAAAGTGCTAAAGGCTTCCCGGAAAGAAGATCATAAGCCTTGCCCTGATCGAAAATTACCAGACTGCTTTCACCGGAAGTTTGAAGCACTGCCTCCATTTCCGATCTTGAAAAATCGATCTTACAAGCGGCACTGCCGACAATTTCTGATCTGCTACGGATGGGTAAAGAAAAAATTGTAGTAAACCCTCCGCCCTCTACTTTGCAGAAAGAGCACCTGTGCGGAGAATTGACCAGAGCATTGCGCAGGGAGACCTCGTCATAAATTTTTGACGAAGAAGAAAAAATTTTTCCGTCATCTTTACGCAAGACAAAGTAATCAATCCCAAGCGGCCCCTGATCATATTCAGAGAGTTTTTCGGAGAGAGGGTAATCGACTCCCATCATCATAGCGACCCTGATGGAGTTGTCTTTACTCAGTTCGCCGAGTCTAGCCATAACACGGTGTAAAAAACTGTACAGCTCAAGACTTGCTTCCTGACCTTCTGCCTGCACACGGTCATGGAACTCATTTTTTAGAGAACTGAAATAGCTATAGGAAAAGACTCCACCCATGGCGAGTGCGGTAATTATGGCCATTCCGCATATTGCAGCGGCGACCAGCGTGGATAGTCTGTAGGATAATGTTTTGCTCATTTCAACAACACGATCTTCAACTATTTATAGATTACATCAGCAGCCATCAAAATATCGGTGGGAATTTCCATACCCAATTCCTTAGCCCGCTTAAGGTTAAATACCAGAGCATAACGCTGGGCATCTTCAATGGGAATATATCCGGGTGGAACACCTTTTAAAATTTCAACGACCATTTTTCCGGCCTGCCTACCCATAGCAATAAAATCGACCCCGGCTCCACCAAGCAGTCCAAGTCTGGCAAAAGAATAATTAATCGGAATCCCCGGAGTCTGGCAGTTGGCAACTGTCCACTTTATGATGTCTAAAGTGGAATAGCCCTTGCCATTTTTATCAATGAGTAGCGTTGCAGCCGGATAAATTGTTCCTATAGATTTATCTTCACAGGCCAGCTTGAGAGCTTCTATGTATTCTTCCCATGAAAAGGCTATACGGAATTCCAAGTCGATATCCAACCCGGAACCTTTTTCTTTCACTTCTTTTTTAATCTGCTTGATCACCGCTCTTCCGGTAGGAGATTCATCCGAGATAATCAGTATCTTTTCAAGTCCGGGAACCACCTTCTTCTGAACTTTACAGGCAGCAATGAAATGGAGTTTTTCATATACACTGGTTATATTGTGTCCGGGCTTTGAACGGGACTCCATCCATCTGACCTTACTGTTATAATCTTCAGGCTGGGCGTTCATGCCGCTAAAAACAATATTTATATCGCTATCCACCAGCTTCAAGCCTATGGTCCTGATCGCATTGTCATCAAGTAACACCAGCACATCAGGTTTACTTGAGTGTACCTTCTGCAAAACCAGACCCGCTTGTTCAGCAATTAGCTGCGGGGAATTATTCACTCTTCTGGTATCCATTGCGTAGTGCTCGACATTCAGGTTTTTGCCTTCAACAAATCCTGCTTTTGCAAGACTTTCAAGCACACCCTGAGCCTGCGGAGCACCGCAAATACTATCCAGACAGTAGCTGTGAACAATCAATATATTCTTTGCCTTTGCTGCAACTGCGTAAGTAGCGCAGAAAAGCAGCAAGCACAGACAAAGTCCGGAACAAAAAACAGACCGACTATTCATAAAGCCCTCACAAAGTGCCGAACGCACTGATATCTTTTTTAGTTTTATCGAGCATCGACTATATCACCTTTTTAATATTACAAACAGTCAAACATGCATCTATTAAAATTATTCCACATATCACTGCTTCTATTTTGCAAATGTAACCGTTACATAAACAGGATAGTGGTCGGATGCATCAATACTTTTTATAACTTTTGCATCTTCACAAGTTAAACCCTGTGAGTAAAACAAGAAATCGTATCGATGTTTACGTTCTTTAAAAGTAAAATTATTATGCAGCTCCTTTGCAGATTCTCCACTAGTGCTAAGAATCTCACTAAGACCGCCTATACTTTCGCGGAACCGATTAATGAATGGCGGCTGGATGAGATCCTTTTCAGGCTTTGGAGTTCCCCTGATATATGCCTGAAAATTGAAATCGCCCCCGATAACAAAATTAACAGCACTGCATTCTTCATTTATCCAACGAGCGAGATATTCAGACTGTGCAACACGGGCCGCCCTATTCCAAACACAAAGATGGACATTGTAAACAGCAACCCGCTTCTTGCCGACCTCAAGCTCCACCCGTTGCATAGTGGATTTCCAGAGCAATGGATAATAAAATATATTAAGCAGTTGGCTCTCAAAGTTGGGTTTACAAGAGGTCTGGGTATATTCATTGGAGATTATCGGAAACCTCGAAATAACGACTGTGGCTTTGGTAATCTTACGTTCTTTGCGCAAAGGAAAAAACATATCCCAATCCACCACAGACGCAGCATAGCCCCAGCCCAGCCGATCCATGATGTATTGCAACTGATTCATATACCATGAACGTTTTGAATGCAGATCAACTTCCTGCAACAAAACAACATTCGTATCTTCGGCTCTGACTAAATCAATAAACTTATCTAAATTAGCTGTAAAAAATGCTTCAGGGTGTTCATCGGCAAGAGTGTGCTGAATAGGTCCGGCAGCAAATCCCAGATTATAACTAAGCACATTCAACTTATCGGTATTTAATTTTCCGGCTCTAACGTCTTCGTTAAATCTTAAAATTTCTCCGTTTTCAAGCTGACCGATTTGATATATTGGGGAAGTGTACCATTTAATCAGGAAATACCCGGTGACAAGCACAAAACAGAAGACAAAGACCGCTAAAAAAAACTTCAAGAACGCGTATATATAGCTCATTAGAACTCCCGTCTTCATATAAAGAATATTTGGATAAAAAGATCACGCCTGAAAGTATTAACGACTTAAACACATTGCCTAGCACCGTAGTATATTAAAATAAGTGCTTACCGACAAATGTCTTTCATTTTCCTTTTAGAAAAACAGAGAAAGCCCTCCCCTGCTGAACTTCAGCGGGGGAGGGCTTTCTCACTGTCCCTCCGGGTAATAAAGAGGGCAATTTTTACCTTCTATCCTAACTAGTTTGACCGGTTGCGGGTCCATGATTTTCTTAGGGACAAAGCAGCGGTAGACTTCAAGCCCTGAATTCAAAAGTAACATGCCACTGATCAGGACTAAGCCCAGCGCAAGGGTTTTCCTCATAGACAAACCTCCAGCAGGAATAATTTTCACATTTGCTCTTACTAGCAAAAAATGATCCTGCCGGAGAAACCCGTTTTATGTTAAGGGCAGGTCAGCACCATGACCTCTGTCTGGGATTTTTTTGCCCGCTTCAACTTCTGCCCGCAGGTGTATTCCGCATACAGATATTTCCCCTTGCCAGGATAAGGATCACCGCAAATAGAACTGCCAATGATCAGCCGACACTTATTTTTACCATCGCATTTTTCCGCCAATGCCTCCTTGGCATCACAAAAATACTGCTTATATCCCAGCTCCCCTTCCAGCTCGAAACTTATGTTGCCGTATTTAGCACTCATAATCCTGATGGCTTTTTCAGAAAATATTTTCCCTTTTTCATCTTTTAGTTTCCCGTATTCAATGGACTTTACCTCATCTTCTGAAACAGGAACTTCAATCACTTTTCCATCTTTAAGCCTAATCTTCATTTCAGCCTGCAGATGGGGTACAAAAACAAGCATCCAAGTAGAAAGAAACAGCAGAGTAAATACACGGATCATAGACTTGTCCTCCAATTACAATTTAATCAAAGTGAATATAGCGCAAAAATCTTTTCAATAAAACCTCGGAGTTCCGATTATGAAGCAGCTTATTTTATTTTTTATCATCATTCTCTTCTCAGCAGCACATGCTCCAGCTCAAGAACTGGATAATCTTAAGGACCTCAAGCGACCACGTTACGAAGCATTTTTCCCGGACAGACCGAAACCTGAAGAGAATCAGCAGACACCCAACTCAGCAAAGGCGAATGAGAGTATTGCTATCAAGGATAGTTCACGCTTTGCCGGAGTCTTCAGGGGAAAGGTTACAGTCCACTATAAGGGGCAAATGGTAAATACCGAGGCGACTCTGCACATATTTCCGGGTGGCAATGAAAAGGACAGCCACTTTAACAGCTACATCCTGCCCGTAGACAAAGATTATCTGGAAACGACATGGAAATTTGAGAATAAAAATGTACGGCGTTCAGTAACTATTTCAGGGAATACGATTTATATCACCGATCTCATTGCCTACAAACACGGTGGGAACTCGCAGATCAGAACCCTCGTATTTTCACCGGATTATTCTGCGCTGACATTCCTGAAAACAGAATTTGATGACGACAACAGAGATCCGGCCACAGGGCAAATCATTGGGAGATTTGTGCGTATTCAATAGTAAATCGGCACCAACACGATTTATCATTCCTTGAATGTATTGATGATCTTGAAAAACTATTCCTTTTACTCCATACTCATAATCAATAATCGGAAACTGAAATACGGAGTTTAAAATGTATATTTTGAAAAAAGGTCAGGAGAATAAATTTCAGGACCTGATCCCACTTGGTGAAACCGACTGGCCCGAAGAAGTAAAAAAAGAAATCTGCGACTTTTTTAAAACCGCCGGGGTGGACGACCCCATGACTCAGAAACTGGTCGAACCCGGGCTTCACGGATTCCGCTCCAAAAGCGGTAAAGACGAAATTGACTGGGACGATGTGGTGGCCTACTTCAAATACGAAGCACTGAGCGTGCTGATTATGCATGACGATAAATTCAAGGAAAAAGCAGAAGAACTTTACACCGACTTTTTCGCCAATCATAAATTCAAAGTTTGGAACAGAGACTAGTTTTCAATAACTGAACGCAAAAATCCCCGGCATTCCTATCTGGAATCCGGGGATTTCTATTGCGCTTTCAATTCTCTAATCAGGGAGGCTGAAGTCTACTTCCAGTCCTTCGTTTAATACTTTCAATGCCCTTTCAGCTCCTTCCCATCCGGCAGTACATTCAGGGCTAAGACTTACAGTCAGAACTTTAATTACTCCGCTGTCGAGAGCTTTGCGCAATTCAGTTCCCCAGCCCCGAATAAATTCATCAGTGAAAAGACGGCCCATTTTACCATCTGCCATACGCCCGAAAAAATAGTCCAGGTCAAGGTTGAAAATCCAATCGCCCTCCAATTCACCTAAGACAGCAGGAAACTCCCATGGTTCATAAGCAGCATAGCGGATTGTTTGCGGAGCAGCACCTTTGCCATGTGTAGCAAATGCCCACTCTGAAATTCTATCTCCATACTTTTCAATGAATAAACCAAGATAATTATCCCAACGAAACAACGGAGTCACAGCAAAAAAATCATTATCGTATCCACACTCAAGATATTCTTCGATCCCAAAACCTTCAAAACAATCATGCGGAAAATGGGAATAATCCTGAGCTGAAAACAGGGCATCAAAATGGCGGTCAACATGAAAAAGGTTCAAACTCTCACCTTTTTTTAGACTTTCCATCCAGCACCACAAAGCGGCACGGTGGTTATCCATGATAAAAATACTGTCCTGCTTCCACAGAAAATTAAGTTTGATCGCTGTCGAGTGGTTACGTCCCTGAAAATCAACTATCCATTCACCCATTATCAACCTCCGGGAATTCGGTCATAAATCTGAGAAACACAAAGTGTGTATCAGCCTGCCGCTTCCCGGTCCAGCCCACACAGGATAGCCGATGCAGGCATCGGGTAGCCCCAACAGATATCGAATTACAACCTGATAAAACAGACTGAAAGATTCAGCAGACCATCCTCATAACGAAAATTTTTATTTATTTAATTACAATTAAACAAAAGGGGGGCGGCAGACTGCCCCCGACGGACAGTCTGCCATGATGAGAGATGGATTAAGTGTGTGATGAAATGGTGCTGTCTTCCGGCAGGCCACAGGGGAGAAACCTGCGGAAATTTATGAAATATGTGTATGCGGTCAATAAAGCTGCAATTTATAACTCGGCAGGATTGGTAAAGACCCATCCGGCGAGAATTTATTTGAGGCTGTTAATATCAAGAGGCGAACCGCAATGCGGACAGACCCGGATAGTCTTGCCGAAAGTATTCCCCATAACCCAGAAACGGGTGAACCATGCTTCGTCTTTTTTGCTGTGGTACTGGACCATTACCCTATTACCGCATTTGCAAAATCTTTCCTGCATGACCGACTCCTGCTTCACGAATTTTTATTAGACTTTAACTTCGCCTTCCCGGCACTCCCTTGCCATGTGACGACTCTAATTAACCACAACAAAACACAAGCGTCAAGTTAAAATAAACAAAACTTAACAAAAGCTGCGTTAAATGTTTACCGACACTGAATCTTAACTTAAAAATTGCCAAAAAAAGGCCTCCGAAAAGGAGGCCCTTGAAAAGTATTTAAACAAAAGACTAGTGATATTCGCGTGATGCCCAGACAACCTGCCCAAGAACACGGACATTTTCAAGCTCATCGCCACCTAAATGAATAGGTGAATAATCCTTGTTGTCACTGTGCAGCACAACTTGACCGGGACGTTTCTCAACCCGCTTAACCATTACAGTATCCTCAACACCGACAGCGTAAATCCCTCCGGCAAGTATATCTTTGCGGGATTGATCAAGCAGCACAATGTCACCTTCTTTCAATTCCGGCTCCATACTGTTGCCATAAACTTCCATTAAAACCATATCGGAAGGATTACCTTTTCCGCCTATCCAGTCTTTGCGAAAGGCGTAGAATCCTTCGATTTCCCCACCTGTCTCGAATGACCCACCACCTGCGGAAAGCCTGGCGGCAACCTTTGGAATACGGGAAAATTCATCCGCAAATTCAACGGCGTTAACTTCCGGGCGAGGTGAACCAAGGCCGGACTCAAGCCATGTGGAATCGAGATTGTAGCGCACAGAAAGCTCAAGAATCCAACGGGGAGGAACTGCTCCCTTTTTCTTAACAAGAGAAACAGCCGCCCTGCCAACTCCTAACTCGCGTGCCAGTTGGGCCTGTGTTGAAATATCAGTATGTTCTTTCAGCCTTTCAAAAAAGGAATCGAAATCTTTAGCTTGCATCGGCACCTCAAAAATTAACAACTATTTAACTCAAAAGTTCATCTATACTTAACATCACTCAACCGATACCGCAACTATTTTTATAAACAGAGAAAGCTTTCAAAAAAAATATGTTTGTAGTAACGTATGTAAATATTTAGCGGATATAGCCTTTGGAGTTATTGATGAGTAATGACCTGATAGTTAAGAATCTGGCTGCAGAATACGTGGAGCACTTCGAATTTGACTTTGGTGATGCCGGAGTCGAATTAACGTTGCTTGACGACGCACCTGCGGATTTAAAAAAACTTATCACTGATTTATGCGGACGGGTAACACCGGAAACACTCGTTAAGGTATACGAATCCCTTAACGCTATTGCCGAGGCTGAAGATATTTATGCCTGTGAAATAGACGAAAAAGTGTGTGAACTTACTTTATTTTGCAAAATCGCACGCAGGGTTGAAGAGATCGCCACCCGCTAATTTTTTCGGTAAAACAACAAAATCCCGCCGAATCTTATAATTCAGCGGGATTTTCTTATTTAAACATATTTCTTGTAGTCTTCAGCTCCTGAGACCAGCGAGAGGTTAGCCTCCAGCAACTCAAGACTGACCGACTCCAGCCGTACGGTGATCTTCTGGCCCAAACGGAATGCATGTCCAGTGCGCTCTCCTACGATCATCTGTCTATCGGACCAAAAGGTGTAGTAATCATCGCCAAGTGAGGACAGGCGAACCATGCCCTCTGCCATGACTTCCTGAAATTCCACCCAGAACCCGAACTCCGCAATAGACGAGATGACCCCGGTGAATTCACCTCCAACCTTATCCTTAAGAAAGATGATGGTCAGACGCTTCAGGATCTCGCGCTCGGCTTCCATGGCAGTGCGCTCAGTTCCGCTGATGGAACTACCAATGCGGCCCATCTGCTTCTGCCCCGGAATAGCCTGATGCCCATCCCCCAACGCCACCTTGAGTAAACGGTGAACAACTAAGTCAGCGTAACGCCTGATCGGTGAAGTGAAGTGGCAGTAGCACTCAGAAGCCAAGCCGAAATGCCCTTCATTAACCGGCTCATACTTGGCCTGTTTCATAGAACGCAGCAATAATCTATTAACAATGTATTCCTGATCGGTTCCTTCGGAATCCTTAACAACTTTCTGCAAAGACTGCGGGGTGATCGGATCAGGCATCTGCTTGCTGATTCCGATTTTGCGCAGAACCTTAAACAGATTGGTAAGCTTCTCTTCATCCGGGCCGGGGTGGATACGGTACAGGCAACCCAGTTCTTTTTCGGTCAAAAATTCCGCCACAGCCTCGTTGGCAGCAATCATGAACTCTTCAATGACCTGGTGGGCAAAATTTCGGCTGCGCGGCTGAATATCCACAGTACGACCGCGGGCATCGAAGATAACTCCCGGTTCCGGCAGATCAAATTCAAGACTACCCCGCCCTTTGCGCCGTTTATTGATCTTACGGGCCAACTCTTCCGAAAGCCTAAGCATGGGCAGCAAGTCGCCAAACTGTTCCTGCTCTTCCTTTTCGCCGAGGATTACACCTTTATAAACCTGATCGTAAGTCAA
Source organism: Desulfovibrio sp. UBA2564 (assembly GCA_002340305.1). GTDB lineage: Bacteria > Desulfobacterota > Desulfovibrionia > Desulfovibrionales > Desulfovibrionaceae > Maridesulfovibrio. The sequence continues at coordinate 2,582 of DDLU01000039.1, read as the reverse complement.
GCGGGCATGGCTTTTAATCACCGCCGGAGCAAATGAAGAGGCAACAGGCTCACCAGCCTTATCAAACTCAATGGTCGCGGTCATGGCCAGACGATTCACATTCGGATTAAGGCTGCACAAACCGTTACTCAGTGCCTCGGGGAACATGGGTTCCACGGACTTAGGAAAATAGTAGGAGTTACCACGTTTCAGGGCCTCGCGGTCCAACGGAGATTCCATAGCCACATAATGGCTCACATCCGCAATTGCCACCCGTAAACGGTAGCCGCCGGAAATCTTCTCCACGAACACCGCATCGTCAAAATCCTTAGCGGTTGCGCCGTCGATGGTCACAAAAGGAATGTCGCGCATGTCTTCGCGTTCAACAAAATCTTCCTCGCCCGGTTCATCAGGCAGAGCATCAGCCACAGCCAGCACCTTGCCTGGAAAAGCGGTCGGGATGCCGTGGTTAGCCTTAACAATGGCCTCCTGTACCTGAACATCATCCTCTTCGCCCAGCATTTTCAGAATGCGACCTTCCCAGAGAGAATGGTTAATCTGCTCACCGGGAGCCACCAGCAGGATATCGCCCCGTTGCACTCGGTTAAAATCAACTGCTGCTTCAGCCTCAACAGGCTCTGCAGGGAAAATTTCATTACCGTTTTCGTCTTGTGCAACTTCATTTGCCAACGGTACATCCTGTACGGCCTCATCAGGCTCGACCACGATGCCGAAATCAAGACGCGGATCAGTAGGATGGCAGAGCAACGCCGTACCGCCCATGGGGCGGATTACCCGAACCGGGAAAACCTGTTTGCCGCGTTCAATGACACGAACAACACGTCCTTCTTCACGTTTACCGCCCCAGTGCGAGCCGGTAATTGCCACGGTGACTCTATCGCCGTGCCATGCATCGCGCAGGTTCTTGGTATGAATGTAGATATCTTTGCGTTTCTTATCGTCCGGGAGCAAAAAGGCCGCGCCGGAACGCTGGACCTGTAATTTACCCGTAACCATATTCATCTTCTCAACAACACCGTAAGCACTACCGATCTTGATGATCTGTCCTTCGCGGACAAGGTCTTTGAGTATATTTTTTACGAATTTACGGTGCCTCTTGGTCAGGCCGAGCCTTTTTTCCAACTCGCCTACGGATAAAGGTTTGCGGCTTTTCCTGAAAACGTTCATGGCCTCAAAAGGCTTAATCATACCGGGATTTTTTGATTTTCTTTTTTTTCCCATTTTTAAATTCCTGAAATATTTGATGCGCTGTCGCGCTTTATTATGATTTGATTTTGCCTAGTACGTCTAGGTTGACATTTTTATTGCGCCCCGTCCTAGGGCTTACCCCTTCGGGGCGTTGCCTTTCAGGCACCGGGCAAATCCGCTTTCCTGCGGATTTGTGCAAAAGGGTTTAAGAATCCCAAAACCTTTTATTAGGCTTCGCTACTGTTAATTCGAGAGGCGTGTGTTTTATCTTTCAAACGCATCAATTAACCTTCGTTTATTCCACCATTTATCGAAGGGAGCATCTTCTGTGTCGTCAAAAAATATGGATTCTTTAAATTCAACTTCTAAATCAATTACGTAAAAATCTTCACAGCCTAGTTTAGTTAATTTTACAGCATCCTTAGGCGTGCAGAAAATTCTTTTTGCGCCCGCTGCCGCTGCTTTCTTGCGGATCATTTCCACATCCTGCGCTGTGTAAGCGTGATGATCCTTAAAAATTATAAATTCTTCGGGTGATCTACCCATATATTTACCTGCGTCTTCGCGCAGGATTTCCGGTTTACCTATCCCCGCAAAAAGCAGGTATTTTTCACTGCCGAAATCAAGCCGCTCTCCTCCGTCAAGGAGCTTAAGTCCCTTGGCCTTCAGCTCGAACTGGAACACAGGCTTTCCGAACTTTGCCAGCTTTTCCTGTATCAACCAATGCATCCTACGAAAAGCGTCCGGACTGCTTTTCACAAAAAAGACATCCGCCCGTTGCAGAGCCTGCACACTTTCCCGCCAAGTGCCCCGGGGAATAACCTTATCCCAACCTATGCTGAAATCATCGGGAGTGAGCAGTACGAAATCCAAATCACGCTCTACTGCCATGTGCTGAAATCCATCATCCAGCAGCACTAATCCCGGCTGAAATTCCTGAGTAGCCCATGCGCCGGAACGTTTGCGCACAGGATCAACAACGATCTTTGCCTGTGGGTTACCGTTCGCCAGCATGAGCGGCTCGTCCCCGGCCTCATTCACCGGACTAAGTTTATTAACCAAATACGGCAACTGCGCGGGTTTGGCCCCATAACCGCGGGTCAAGAGCACTGTCAACAAGCCTTCACGTTCAGCCCACTTAAGCAGCCAGTCCGCAATGGGTGTCTTACCGCTGCCCCCGGACCCGATATTACCCACGGAAATACACGGACATTCCGGCCGGAACCGCTCATATTCACCGCTGGAATACTTGTCGGCGCGGCGGGACATAACCGCACCGTAGCCTTTTGAGATAGGAGCAAGAATGTGGCTGAGGACTTTCTGTATTTGATTAATATTTAACATATAAAATGCGGCTTAATAAACTAGCTGGCGAAGCCTTATTAAAACGTTTT
>DDLU01000290.1 GCA_002340305.1 Desulfovibrio sp. UBA2564 | reverse complement strand
TACAACCAAGATCATCAACATCTTCGGATTTTACGCTCCCGCCGGGGTACTGGCCTACTCCGTTACCTTTATTGTCTCAGACATCATCAGTGAAATCTGGGGAAAAGAACGGGCAAACGAAGTAATCCACTGCGGATTCATTGCCCTCTTGACCGCCATCGCCCTCTCATGGGCAGCCCTGCACTGGACAGCCGCTCCTTTCTGGCACGGTCAGGAAGGTTTTGCCAGCGTACTTGGAAACACTCCGCGCATCGTTTTGGCCTCATTGCTGGCCTATCTGGTCAGCCAGACCAACGATGTCTGGCTCTTCCACTTTCTGCGCAGGATAACCAAAGGCAAGCATCTCTGGTTGCGAAACAACCTTTCAACCATTGTTTCACAGCTGATTGATTCCACCATCTTTGTTACCGTGGCCTTTTACGGGGTCATGCCTGTAACCGACATCATCATCGGTCAGTGGGTGGCAAAGGTCTGCATCGCCTTTCTCGATACCCCGCTGGTCTACGCCGGAGTCAGCCTTCTCAGACAGCGCACTCCGCTTGCTACCACAGCCTAATCCCCGCTACAAAAATGTTCTGCTCAGGCTACGCCTGCGGAGTTACATTTTGCTGTTATTCTGATATACTGTCTCCATATTTCCCGTGCTGACACTGAAATATGGAGACAGTAATGATTCTCGCGAGCCTGCAACAGACAGCAAAAAGTTAATCCGGAACCTGAAGGAACATTAAATGAAACTCTTTTCCAAGAAAGCTCCCGGACTAACAGTTCAACTTTTTACTCCCATGCTGGCACTGGTTGTTGTCATGGGTGTTTTCATCTTTTCATGGTCTTTCTACCTCTCCAAAACCACCCTTGAAAATGAGCTTTCCATTGATATCGAAAAGACGGAAAACATTGTTTCCCTTGCTCTGGACAACACCCTTGAAGACATCAAGGATGACCTGATCGAAATGACTCTGGATACAGATTTCAGGGATGCGATTGTCGCCGAAGACAGTGAACTTCTCGATCAACGCCTTTATGAGTTCATGAACTCAAGGCAGGGGTATCTGCTCGATGTACTTACTATCTATCATGATGGTCGCAACTGGATTGAGGCCGGAGTAATAGAGCTCCCCATAGTGCAGCTGCGTAATAAATTTAAAGACAGCATGAACTCTTCCCCCGCTTGGGGATATCTATCTTTCAGGTCCCTGAACAACATCAGAACCATGCTGGTCTGCGCCGTTCCTGTATTCAATGAACAGAACGGCGAAATATCCGGGGTCCTCTACGGTGGGATTGACCTGAACTCCAACACATCTTTCATCGACAAACTGAAAAAGGCCTCTACAGCCATAAATGCTGCCTTAGTCAACAGACACAGGCTGATCATCAGCACGTCCAATCCATCCAAAAAAGAAATGAAAAAACTCATCGACTGGACTCTGGGCATCAAGCCGGGAGAATTCAAAATCGATGAAGAGTTGATTTATTCCACAATTCAGTTGCTCCCGCAGCAGGCGGATAGCCCCCTGTTATTCAGTTTCGCAAGGAAAAACCCGTCGTTCCAATCCTTGAAAAAAAACTACATGCAGAATCTGGGCATACTTCTGTCGCTGGCAACCATGCTGGCGATATTTACCGCTTGGGGATTACAGAAGAGAATCCTGAGGGCATTAAAAATGCTTACCGACTATGCCCAGAACGTTACTTCAGGAGAACGAGAGACTAATTTTGCTCCCGGGCAGGTAAGGGAATTTAACAACCTTGGGATGATGCTGGAGGATATGGTCTCAAAGCTGGATGAAAACAGTGCTTACATCTCCAAACTTTTTTCATCAGCAAAGGCACCGATCATGAACTGCGACATCACCGGAAGGATTCTGGATATGAACCCAGCAGCAGCCGACCTTGCCGGATTTAAAAATAATCAGGTTCGGGAACAGTCACTCAATTCCTTTTTTGCCAAAGACTTTCGGGAAACGGTGAGAACAGCTCTGCAACAAGCTGTTAAAGAAGATTACACCCCGGTAATAGAAATCCCTGTCCATCCCAATGGCGACGAAGAAAAATATTTCATCTGGACCTTTTCACCGGTCCGGATGGACCCGGCCCGCGATACCAACTTCATTCTTTTGCAGGGACTTGATGTAACCGAAAGCAGGAAATCAACCCAGAAAGCGCAGGAAAGTGAGGCTAGGTTACGCCAGATTATCGATCTGCTCCCGCAAGAAATTTTCGCAAATGATCTTGATGGAAAGTTTTTAATTGTGAACAGCATCAAAGCAGACAAGATGGGAATCCCCGCAGAAGATATTTCCGGGAAGTTCCTGCCGGAAATCATTGAAGATCCAGTGGAAGTGACCCGCATCATGGAAGATGACCGCATGGTCATCGAAAGAAATGAAAAACTGCTTACTGAAGAAAGTTTCCGGGATGAAAACCGCGTTACCCACTGGATCGAGACAACACGCGTTCCTTATACTTCCGCAGAAAACAACACTCCTGCGATCCTGACCATTTCTTCTGATATTTCCCGCATCAAAGAAGTAGAACAAGAGCTAAAATCCTTGAACAAGGAACTGGTGGAAAGAGTAGCCATGCGGACCACAGAGCTTGAAAACGCCAACAGCGCACTACTCAAGTCCATGGATGAGCTGCGCCAGACTCAGGACAAGCTGGTTGAAACAGAAAAAATGGCCTCCCTTGGTGAACTTGTTGCCGGTGTTGCCCATGAGATCAACACTCCGCTTGGCATCAGCGTGACCAGTGCGTCCTTCATCAAAGAAATGACCGAAGACCTGCGCACTAATTTTGAAGCCGGGACTATGAAAAGGTCTGACCTTGAAAAATTTCTGAATACCGGCAGTGAAGCACTTGATAACATCATGAAAAATCTGGAACGCTCAGCATCTTTGATCAGCAACTTTAAACAACTGGCGGTGGATCAGGCTTCAAATGATGTCAGACAGGTCAATTTACACGAATACATTCAAGGTATTCTGGTATCATTGAAGCCCACATTTAAGGAATATAAACACGAACTAAGCTTGGACTGCCCGAAAGGTATGGAGATCAATATTTCGCCGGGATCACTCATGCAGGTCATAACAAATCTCGTGACCAACTCCCTGACACACGCCTTCCCAGGTACAGAGACAGGTCAGATATCAATCACTGCCCAGCGTAGCGGTAACGGGGTAAAGCTCACCTTTACCGACAACGGTATCGGCATGGGACCGGAACAGGTTATTAAAGTTTTCGAACCGTTTTACACTACGGCAAGAAGCGAAGGGAACACCGGACTGGGTATGCACCTTGTCTATAATCTTGTCACCCGAGCACTGGACGGCACAATAGAATGCAAAAGCACTCCGGGTAAAGGAACAACTTACGAAATCTGGTTTCCTGAAGGAAAATAAACTAGGTCAGATCTGTCCAGAGGACCATATTCCTGCCCCTGCGCTTAGCTTCATAAAGCATGGAATCCGCCCCAACAGTCAAATCTTTCGCTTCCGAGAAATTCGACGGAACAACAGTAACCCCGCCAAGGCTGACTGTCAGGACATTACCGGCCGAAGAATGCCCGTGCTCGATATCAAGCTCAGAAATCAAAACCCTGATTTTCTCTGCTATGTAACGCCCACCGTCAGAATCAGTTTCAGGTAACAGAAGAACAAATTCCTCGCCGCCATAACGTGCGGCGACATCCGCAGGACGCTGTACTTCAGTTTTCAAGACCTCCGCAACCTTCTTCAAAACCTCATCTCCGGCAGTATGCCCATAGCTGTCGTTGTACTGCTTGAAACAGTCCACATCAAGCATAACCAGTGACATATTGTCCCCGGAACGGCTACAGCGACGCCATTCCCGGTCCAAAGCCATTTCAAAACTTCTACGGTTCGGCATTTCAGTCAGACCATCAAGGTTAGCCAACCCCTCCAAGAGCTTACGCTGTCTGGCAATAGTCAGGTGATTTTTAACTCGCGCTTTAACGATGGGCGGGTGGAAAGGCTTGCGAATGTAATCGACAGCGCCCAGCTCAAGACCACGGGCCTCATCATGTTCAGAATCAAGGGCAGTAATGAAAACAACCGGAATACCCTTGGTTTCATCGGCAGACTTCATCTTACGCAGTACTTCATAGCCATCCATTTCCGGCATAAGTACGTCCAGAAGGACCAAATCCGGTGGGTTATCTGAATTCACCCGATCAAGAGCCTGATTGCCGTTCTTAGCCAATACAACCTTGTAATCCTGCCGCAATAAATCTGAAAGGACATTGAGATTCAGCCGCTCATCATCAACAATCAAAATTTTAGCTTTCTCATCCATGATTCCTACCTTTTATCCAACGGGATACTCAATTTATCCGCAACTCGTTCAATCACATCTCTTGCGTCATCGAAATCAAAATTTTCAATATAACGGGTCAATTCCGCAAGCTGGTCCCCGAACCTTTCAATATTAAAACAAATACGCAATTCTTCAAGAACATCAACCGATTCAGCATTCCCCTCACCGGGCATTATATACAGCTTGTTAATAAGATTGAAACTTTTTTCTTCATCATATACGTATTCACGATCTTCCTGCCCGGCATCAAGGCCAAGCCTTTTCCAAACCTTTCGTTACTAGATTTAGTTCGGATCCAAACCACTTTAAACCTGCTTCGTACCCGCTATGTTTTTTCTCGCGGATATCACCAAAACCAGCAAAGCACATAAACGAATGAACGCGCGAAGATATTCCAACCCGGAATTTGAATAATCAATTTCATTTTCCCCTTATTAGAAACATTTGCAACTCTATTAAAAAATAACATCACTGCGGATAATGGACAAGACAAACGCCTTGAACTCAAACACTCCCAATCTGGTAGCAAAAGTTACCATTTATTTCTTTTCTTTCCACCTTCAAGAAGGTACGTTCAAATCCATAAACTATTCAGAATAGGTAGCGTATGATTGGGAGTAAAAAATACAAACTTGTGTTTAAGGACCGTATCGGGATTGTCTTCGACATCACCGAACTCATGATGGTGCACAAACTTAATATCATCAGCATGGAAGTGGAGCAGGAAGAAGGATTTGCCCATATTTCCGTTGAAATCGAGGGCGGTCATCCCCTGAACACAGAAGAAACCCTGGCCTTGTTTTCAACCCTGCCCGCAATCGAAAGACAAATCGAAGTTAAAAGACTGCCGCAGGAAAAACGGGAAAAATGGTTCCGCACCCTTTTTGACGGTATGAGCGAAGGAATTGTCTCGGTTAACTCCAAAGGCATAATCAATACTGCCAACAGTGTAGCCTGCCGAATCCTGAACACCCCTTACGCAGAACTGGTCAACAGTTACGTGGGCGAGATCACGCCCAAGAACAACCTGCTCATGGAATGCATGCAAAAACGTATTCCGGTCAACAGGCGTAAATCAGCCATGACCAGCACCGGTCGGGTTGATTTTTACGGCTCCGCTAAACCCATCCATGATTCACAAGGGGAATTTGTAGGCGCGGTCCTGCTCATGAAAGACCTTCAGGAAGTCAAAGCTATGGTCGATGCGGTGATGACTCCCATTGATTTCAAATTCGATGACTTCATCGGCGAAAGTCCGGCTATCAAAAACCTGATTACCTTTGCAAAACGCATTGCTGAGCTGGACACCATCGTTTCCATCACCGGGGAAAGCGGCACAGGTAAAGAACTTTTCGCCCGGGCCATCCACTATGAAAGCCGAAGACCCGGCCCCTTCATCCCCATCAACTGTGCAGCCTTGCCTGAACAGCTCATTGAGAGCGAACTTTTCGGCTATATTGACGGAGCCTTCACAGGAGCCAAGAAAAAAGGCAAGCCCGGACTTTTTGAGGCAGCCCAGAACGGGACCATATTTCTTGATGAAATCGGCGATATGCCCCCCGGACCTCAAGCCAAAATCCTGCGAGTCTTGCAGGAAGGCTGTGTCCGGCGCATAGGCGGAGTGGAAGAAATACCGGTAAATGCCAGGGTCATTACCGCAACAAACAAGAACCTGACTGATATGGTTGCCGGCGGGGACTTCCGTGAGGACCTATTCTACCGAATCAACGTTCTCAATATCCAAATCCCCCCCCTGCGCGAACGGCACTCAGATGTTACCCTGATGGCAGGCATGTTCCTAAACCGCTTCAACCGTAAGCTCGAAAAAGAGGAGCAGACCATCACCGCCACAGGACAGGATAAACTGTTGCGCTACAGCTGGCCCGGCAATGTTCGTGAATTACAAAATGTAATTGAGCGTGCTTCCATCATTAGTGACTCAAGTGAAATCTGCGCTGATTCTATCCACCTCAACGCCAAGGAACCCAGCTGCGGACATCAGTGCCGGGCAATCCCCGCCGCAGCCATCAATGGAGCTTCGTTAAAAGAAATGGTCGGCAAATACGAGATTCGCATACTCCTTGAAGCCCTGAATTCAACATCAAGTATACGCAAGGCGGCACAAAAACTAGGTATTTCCCACACTGCCTTGCTTAAAAAAATCCGAAAACATCAATTGCAAAATGAAAGCAATGACCTTCCTTGGGCAACTATTACGCATTCCGGTTAGGTAAATTTACAACAGACTCAACTCAATCCCCGCGATCTTTCAGCAGATCGCGGGGATTTCTTTATGGTAACTTTTACTACCACACTAGCATCCTTTATTTTCGCTACTAAATGCGAAATTTTAATGTCCCAAAGGTTGCGGAAACTTTTATTTCCACAGCAGCTAAACATCAATATTTCGGCACCTTAACAAAGCAGACACGAACTAAGTGGAAACTTTTTGCACCGAATATTCATTCATAAAGCACTACGCAAGACATTGATAATCTTGTGAATATCATCACAATCATTAAATTTTTCTCATAAGTTTCCGTTTTCATGAATTTTTAACTTTTAATCAAACTTCCAGACTTCTCTTTAACCCTGATTTGGCATGTAGATTGCCATAGGGAAAAACAGACCAAGAGTCCAGACTCTTTTTTCAACAGCTGCCCCGATGTGATTACGGGGCATAAACAAATCAGGAGAAGTGGAAATGAAAGTTGGTATCTTGAAAGAAATCAAATCGGAAGAAAACAGGGTTTCCATGACACCCGCCGGCGTTGAAGTAATGATCGCAAACGGCCACGAACTGTGGGTTGAAAAATCCGCAGGTGTAGGCAGCGGCTTTGCAGATAAAGACTACGTTGCAGCCGGTGCAAAAATCATCGATACCCCTGCTGAAATCTATGCTGAATGTGAAATGGTCATGCACGTTAAAGAGCCTCAGGCCTCTGAATACGACATGGTCCGTGAAGGTCAAATCGTTTTCACCTATTTCCACTTTGCTCCCGATGAGCCTCTGACCCGCGCATTCATCAAAAACAAATCCGTCGCTATCGCTTACGAAACCGTAGAAGGCGACAAAGGCGATCTGCCCCTGCTGACTCCCATGTCTGAAGTCGCCGGCCGCATGTCCGTTCAGGAAGGTGCTAAATACCTCGAACGCTACTACGGTGGACGCGGCATGCTCATGGGCGGTGTTACCGGTGTTACCCCTGCAAATGTTGTTGTCATCGGCGGTGGTGTTGTTGGTACCAACGCAGCAATGATGGCTTGTGGTCTGGGTGCCAAGGTTACCATTCTCGACATGAACCTCGAAAGACTGCGTTACCTCTCCGAAATTATGCCTAAGAACTGCTTCCCCATGATGAGCAGCCCCGCACTTCTGCGTGAACTGGTTCAGGAAGCTGACGTTGTTATCGGTGCTGTTCTGGTCGCCGGTGCAAAAGCACCCAAACTGGTTACCCGTGAAATGCTCAAAACCATGAAAGACGGTTCCGTTATTGTCGATGTCGCTATTGACCAAGGCGGTTGCTTCGAAACTTCCAAGCCCACCACCCACGGCGATCCCGTCTACGACGTTGAAGGTGTTATCCACTACTGCGTAGCCAACATGCCCGGTGCAGTGCCCATGACTTCCACCATGGCACTGACCAATGCAACCCTGCCTTACGCTCTCCAGATCGCCAACAAAGGCTGGAAGCAGGCAGCCCAGGATAGCCGCGCTATCATGACCGGTCTGAACATGATTGAAGGCAAAGTAACCTACAAGGGCGTAGCTGAAGCATTCGACCTCGAATACACCCCGGTTGAATCCGTTCTCTACGACAACTAATCAAAGCCTAAATCTGCCGACAATTCAGATAAATAAGTAAACCAGGAAGACTGTTGAGAATGAGTTAGAAATAATCGCATATAAGCACTGGAGTCTTGCGCAGCGGGCTGCGCAGGCTTCAGTGCTTTTCCTTGAACCCCACAGGCAAAAAAATCGGTCTGCTCACCGGTTTACACCACAGCTGGAGCTATCTCACAGTCTGGAAGTAACCTGTAAACTGACAAGGGGATGATATGGAATTCATGACTTTACTGGAAGGAATAATTGGAAAAGTAGGAGCCTTCGCTTGGGGACCGCCCATGCTGATCCTGCTGGTGGGAACTGGAATATGGCTGACTTTTTCCCTGCGCGGATTACAGTTCCGAAAATTGTGGTACGCACTTTATCTCGCACTTATCAAACGAAAAGAAGACACTGACGAACCCGGCGACATCACCCACTTTCAGGCTCTGATGACTGCCCTTTCCGCGACAGTGGGAACCGGTAATATCGCAGGTGTGGCAACAGCCATCGCCGTCGGTGGTCCCGGAGCACTATTCTGGATGTGGATTACCGGCCTTGTAGGCATGGCCACCAAATACGCTGAAGCACTACTGGCTGTTAAATACCGCATAGTTGATGAAAACGGGGAAATGAGCGGTGGCCCCATGTACTACATTTCCCGTGGCCTCAATATGCGCTGGCTTGGTTCCACCTTCGCCACCTTTGCCGCCATCGCTGCCATCGGCACCGGTAACATGGTCCAGTCCAACTCCGTGGCAGACGCAGTTGAAGCAACCTACCACATCTCTCCCGTGGTCACCGGCATCATCCTTATGATCGCCACAGCCGCCGTTGTCCTCGGCGGTATCAAAAAAATCGGGCAAGTCACCGGATTCTTCGTGCCTATCATGATCCTGTTCTATATGGGCGGAGCTTCTTACATCATTTTAATCAACATCTCAGCCGTTCCCGATGCTTTGGCATTAATCGTTGAGCAGGCTTTCAACCCTACCGCTGCAGTCGGCGGTTTTGCCGGTTCAACCGTCATGCTGGCCCTGCGTATGGGGGTTGCCCGCGGTATTTTCTCCAACGAATCAGGTCTCGGCTCTGCTCCTATCGCAGCGGCTGCCGCGCAGACCAAACAGCCCGTGACGCAGGCTCTGGTCTCCATGACCCAAACCTTCATCGACACTCTCATTGTCTGTACCATGACCGGACTGGTACTCATCCTCACAGGAGTATGGTCTAACGGTGCGACTGGAGCGGAACTAACAACATTGGGTTTCGGTGCCGGTTTTGCAGGCGGCGAGCATGTGGTCACTATCGGACTGATTCTGTTTGCATTCTCCACAACACTCGGCTGGTGTTACTACGGTGAAAAATCGGTTGAATTCCTGTTTGGAATCAAAGCAATCAAGCCTTACCGCCTCCTCTTTATCCTTTTTGTAGGGGTTGGTGCCGTGGCCAAACTCAGCCTTGTTTGGAACATCTGTGACACCGTAAACGGACTCATGGCTGTACCTAACCTGATCGGCCTCCTACTGCTTAGCCCGGTTGTTGTAGCCGAAACCAAGAAGTACTTTGCAAAACAAGAAGGAAAATCCACAAACCTTGAGTCCTCAACTGCTGAAACAAAGAAATAATTCAGCAGAAGCATAAAACACACGGACCTCACACCGCTCCTCTTCCGGACGCATACCACCGTCCGGGAGGGAGCACTAAAATTTCAAAATTTCTGACCGAAACATCCATAACTTATTCCCTCAATAGTTCAGTTTCGGTCAGGGGTAGAGTCCGGGCAGCTGCAAACAAGTCTATAATCCAACTGGTTGCAGCCACAAAGGGCTGGTGGAAGTTCATGCAAGTGAACATTACCCAACGCAGGAGCTTTGCTAAAAAGCTCCTGCCGGATAAGACCAGCTACACCGCTGAAAAGGCATGCTCACACTCCTGCATGCCAAAGGCGAATGGAGGTATTTATCAGGTAACGATGCTAAAACCGGAAAATGCCGCGCAACTCTGGCGGCAGACGAGTTCTTAAACTGAAAGTAAAAAACAGAGTTAATGGATTCTTACCCAAACAGAACTGTTTGGAACCATGGCTAAGGCGTGTATTAGAAAAGCCCAGTCCCGCATCTGCGGGGCTGGGCTATTTCATTGGCAGGATTACTCTTCCTTCTTGGAAAAGTAGAGATTGCAAAGAGCAAGCAGCGAGGTGCCAACGATAAGTAACAGCGAAACCGCATTAATCACCGGGGTACTTCCATCACGTACCTGCAAGTAAAGGTTGATGGGCAAAGTCGGTTCGGAACCGACCAGAAAGAGGGTGGTATTGAAGTTTTCAAAGCTCATCAGGAAAGCCACTGCCCCGGCACCGATGATGGCCGGGCGCAAAAACTTCAAAGTTATGTGCCGGATTACACCGAGCTGGGTTGCACCGAGGTTCAAAGCTGCTTCTTCAAGGGAATGATCAAACTTACGCAGCCTTGCTGAAACGACAAGGGTCACGAAAGTAGTAATGAAGGAAAACTGCCCCAGAACAACCAGCCAGAAGCTGGGACGGAAGACTTCGAAATCAAGCCCGAAATTCTCATCAAAAAACATCCCGGCTGTGTTGGAAGCCAAGAGCTGGGAGATACCGAGAATTACTCCGGGAATGACCAACGGGGCCAGCATCAGGAAGTAAAGCACTCCCTTAAAACGGAACTCTTCCTTTTCAAACAGGAAGCTGGCGCAGGTCCCGACCACTACACTCAGAATGGATACAAAGAACGCAGTCTGGAAACTGGTTACAATGGAACGCAGGTTCTGGTCATCGTGAAACAATCCGATACGGTCCGGACCATCGGAAAGGAACCAGTCCAACGAGAATCCCTTCCATGGCAGGGAGGGAAAGTCAGAATTGTTAAATGCCAGCACACAAGTGACCACCAGTGGTGCAAACAGGAAAACAAAATACAGCAGAATAAAACAATTGAAGGACCAATTGTATTGTTTGCTGCGCGGCAGGGAACGGATCATGATGCCACCTCCCCAAGTTTCTGGCGGGTAAGCTTAAGACCGCTCCAGATGATCAATGAACTTAAGACCAGCAGCAGGAAGCCGAAGGCCGAGCCCTGATTCCAGTTAAAGCTGGCGATAAACTGATTGTAAATCTGTTCTGTGAACCAGAGGGAGTTTTTACCGCCCATGAGGTTCGGAGTCAGGTAGTTACCCAGTACAAGCATAAAGACCACAATGGAACCGGAAGTGATTCCCGGCTTGCAATGGGGGATAATGATCGTGCGCCAGATTGTCCACTGTCCGGCCCCCAGATCGTGAGCCGCTTCGATAAGCGAATCGTCAAGGCTCTCCATAACCGAAACCAGCGGTACAACCATAAAAAGCATGGAGGTATAGACAAGCCCCATGATCATGGTCGCATCATTGTAGAGCATCTCAATGGGCTTATTGATCAGTCCAATCTTAAGCATAAAGAAATTAAGCACCCCGGACTCACGCAGCAGGATCATCCAGCCGTAAATACGAACCAATTCACTAACCCAGAACGGCAGTAGGAGCATAATCATCAGTGCCCCCTGCACCCGGGCCCGGGCCAGCTTGGCAATGTAAAATGACACCGGCATGGAAAGCAAAAAGACGATTACTGTGGTCACAACCGCGTAGAGGCAGGTGCGCACAAATGTCAGCCAATAGATGGGTTCATCAAAAAAGTTGATATAGTTTTGCAGGGTCCAGACCATATCTCCGTAATCATTTTCACCCCTGAAACTCATGGTCAGCAGGTCGCAGAGCGGCAGCACAATCAAAAGCATCAGCCACATAATTACCGGAGCAAAAAATATCCAGAAAACCATTCGTGAACGGGGCATGGCTACTCCTCCGCCCCAAAGCAAATACCGGAATCAGGATGCCAACCCACAGCGATGTCATCTCCCGGTTCAATATGGTCGAAACGGTGATTCTGCGGCAGGCTGACGATGAGTTCATTATCTTCCCTGGTGGTGGTCAGCAAGTGGCTGTTAGCCCCATCAAAAAGGATACTTTTCACGCTGACTTCAAAAACATTCAAGCCGCTGCGGTCTTTAGGTTCAATAAGCATAGCTTCCGGGCGCAGAAATAAATCAGCACGTTCACCGCAGGAACATGCACCGTGCGGCTTGGTCAGGAATGAATACCCTTCATCAGTCTCAATGCGCACCTTTTCCAAATCACTCTCAACGACCTTACCGCTCCACTTGTTGTTATCACCGACAAACTGGGCCACAAAAGGAGTTGCGGGCTTTCCGTAAAGTTCCTGAGGAATACCGACCTGTTCGAAGCGGCCTTTGTTCATGACTGCAACGCGATCAGACATAACCAATGCCTCGGACTGGTCATGGGTGATGTAAACAAATGTAGTCCCCACCTTGGCCTGAAGCTTCTTCAGCTCCACCTTCATCTGCTCGCGTAACTTGAGATCCAATGCCCCCAAAGGTTCATCCAGCAATAAGACAGAAGGCTCCAGAACCAGACAACGGGCAATTGCCACACGCTGCTTCTGCCCGCCGGAAAGTTGATTGATCTGCTTAGTGCCGTATCCGGGCAGGCCTACCCGCTCAAGGATAGTTTCGGTCTTCTTGGTGATGGTCGGCACGTCTACTCCACGCCTCTTCAGACCGAAGGCAATATTCTCCGCAACATTCATCATGGGGAACAAGGCCAGATGCTGAAAAACGAGGTTAACCGGACGCTTGTTCGGCGGCACACCAAGCATGCTTCCGCCCCGGATTTCAATATCCCCGGAAGTTGGTTCTTCAAAGCCTGCAATCATGCGCAACAATGTGGTCTTGCCGCACCCGGAGGGACCGAGAATAGAAAAAAAGGATCCGGCGGGAACGTCAAATGAAACACCATCGACAGCGGTGAAGTCGCCGAATCTTTTAACCATATCAGTAATAGAAAGATCGTTGATCATGGAACATCGTCCGAAGTAATAAATTGAACAAAGGCGGAGAGTCCGAAGACTCTCCGCCGCAAGGAATCACATTTCAAAAGCAGTGCTTAGTTGGCAGCTTTGATCTTATCGAGGGTCTTACCTTCCATGCTTTCCAGCTTGGCAGGGACCGGAGGATACCACTTGATGTTATTGATAACTTCCTGCGGGAAAGAGCGGGCAAAGTTATCTGCAACAGCCTTTTCGGTAAACTTAAGGGCATCTGCGGAAGCAGTGGCGTACTTTTCCTTGGAGGAGAAGTAACCTGAATTCTCAGGCTTCATCATAAAGTTGATCCACTTGTAAGCAGCTTCAACGTTTTTAGCTTTGGCGGGAATGGCAAAAGTATCGATCCAGCCAAGTGCGCCTTCTTTAGGGGCCTTGAAATCGATAGCTTTATTATCGTGATGGAGCTTCCATCCACCGGCATCCCAAGCCATGGCTACAAAGACTTCACCGGAACGCATGGATTCCAGCAGGGAATCTCCGTTAGCCCAGTAGTTTTTCACAATAGGCTTGGCTTCAATCAGGGTCTCGGCAATCTTGTCGAGCATGGCCTTGTATTCTTTGGGCTTATCGTAAAGTGCATAAGGATCATAACCGAGAGCAAAGCCTATGGCGATCAGAGTCGGTCTCTTGAGGCGATAGCTTACGCGGCCCTTGTATTTGGGATCGATGAGAGCTTTAAAGGAATCAACACCCGGAGCCTTGTCGTTATTTACAATCAGACCGGAAGTACCCCAGCAGAAAGGTGCTGCGTATGATTGGTCTTTAACAAGGGTGTTAGCTTTAACTGCGCTAAGCATGGAAGGAATGAACAGGCTGGAATCAAGCTTGGAATAATCCATAGCCTGATAGAGCTTGTATTTTTTCTGTACGTAAGAGATTCGGTCCTGAGAGGGCTGTGCAAGGTCAAAACCTGCGCCACGGGTGGCCCGCAACTTGGCTATCATTTCCTCATTGTTGGAAAAAGTGACCTCAACTTTAATTCCGGTTTCCTTTTCAAAGGTATCGATCAATTCCTGAGGTGCATAACCTTTCCAGGTTAACAGTTTCAGGGTCTCTGCCTGAGCGGTTCCGGCCAGAGCAAACACTGTAAGCAATGCAAAAACTAGAATTCTTTTCATGACACACTCCATATTTATGTAACAAACAGAATTAAATTAAATCTGTTGTTACAGACAGATATAAACGCAAACACCACCAAAGAGTCACAAAATTGCGAATAACAGGTTACATTCACAATCGTTTTTTAGGCAAGTTTTTTACTGGATTACGCTTTACGAAAACATCTTGAACACTTGCGAAAATTTGGGCTGACCCTGAACGCAAAAAAGCCCTCCCACGCAAAAGCGCAGAAGGGCTTAATTTATCCTATGTTGCTATTACTTACTGATTTTTAAAAGCTATACGAAAGCAGAGGCTTGCTCCACCCCAGGTAATAGCCAAACCGAAAATCATCATGATTATCGCTGAAGTTTCCATATCTAACTCCATCTCAGAAAGTTTCTATTAATACCGGTCACATTTACGAAGTTCCCTTCGCTACGGGCACAAACAAGGCCGAAAATCAGGCAGACCACAAGTGTGGACCAACCAAATGCAACTGTAGCCGTGGTAGAATATCCGCCATAATTCTCGGAAAGATCGCTGATAAAGTTGGAAACCAGCATGAATGCGAGCATTGCAGGAACAACAAAACGCAGACTGTTCAACCAAAGCGCACCAACTTTAATCTCGGAAGTGAGGTTAACATGATTGCGCAGGTCTTCGAGTCTGCAAAACCATGCGATGAAGACGATCTCAATCAGCCCGCCCATGAGGATACCGAAGTTGTTGATGAAATGGTCAACAATATCAAGAAGGAGCAGTCCACCACCGGTGGTGAAAGCAATACTTACCAGAAAACCTAGAGTGCAAAGCACTGTCGCTGCAAGCTTACGGGAAACGTTCATTTTGTCGATCAGTGCAGCAACTACAACCTCTGCAAGAGAGATCATGGAAGACAAACCGGCAACAGTCAAAGCGAGGAAGAACAGGGTCCCGAAGAACGCCGGAGCAGGCATCAGGTTAATAGCAGTCGGCAGAGTGATGAAGGCCAGACCGACACCGGAACCGACAACTTCACTGATCGGAACACCCTGCTGGTGAGCCATGTAACCAAGTACACTGAAAATCATGACACCGGAAATGATACTGAAACCGCAGTTGATGAACACGGTCATGCAGGCATTGTTGTTGATGTCGGAATCCTTAGGCAGGTAGCTGGCGTAGGAAATCATAATCGCAAAACCGATGGACAGGCTGTAAAAGATCTGACCGAAAGCGTCAGCCCAGACTTTACCATCCATGATAGCGTTGAAATCAGGCTTGAAAAGCCATTCCAGACCGTCTGCTGCACCGGGGAGCATCACCCCTCTACCGATAAAAACAAATACAAGCAGAAAAAGAAGGGGCATAAAGATCTTGCTGAGTCTTTCAATACCGCCCTTAACGCCGGTGAAGACTGCCGCAAATGTCATAAGCCACGCAGCAGCAGTTGCGCCGAGAATCGAAGTCTGCACTCCACCCATGTTCATGGGGGAGTCAGTAAGGCCGAGGAATTCACCGAAAAAGAATTCTTTAGGAGCGGCAGTCCAGCCCTGATTGAAGGCCAGCAGGAAGTAGTTAATGGCCCAAGCCACGACGACAACATAATAGGTGGTAATAATGAAGGAAACCATAACCTGCCACCAGCCGAGCCACTCCCATTTTTTGGAAATGGAAGAAAAAACTTTGGGAACGGAACCTTTGAATTTCTGGCCCAGACCAAACTCAAGAATCATAAAAGGCATACCCGCAGCAAGCATAGCCACAAAATAAGGGATGAGGAATGCGCCACCGCCATTCTCATAAACCATGTAGGGAAAACGCCAGATGTTTCCCAGTCCGATTGCGGACCCAACTGCGGCCATGATGAAGCCCGTACGCGAACCCCATGTTTCTCTTTTCTGCATTGTGCTGTAACTCCTTGAAAAACCGACCCTGCAACAGCGATGCGGAATCAGTATGATAAAAAAGTCCTGAACCGCCAAGAAGGCAATTCACCATTATATATAAAAGGGCTTTGGGATATTGAGACTTGCTTTTCAGCCTGTCCTCCCGGACAGAAGCACACTGCGGCACAAACGTTTCGACGTTATCAACGGGGAAAGAATATGTTGTAGACAGGATGAAGGGAGCTGATAGCCCTAGGGGGCGATTTATTAATCCAGATATCTGGTGCGGTCAACCGGAACAGAGCTAATTTTACAATTTGCGATATTTAATCGCGGTTTTTAAACGCAAAGAATAAATTTATTTCCTTTTTTTAGAATATTTCAAAACATCGACCTTCACTCAAAACAGGCTCTTGGCATTTCGACTTAGCATCTTTACAGTGCTCTGAATAAATACAATTAAAAAACACACCACAGGCCACTCTTAAAAAATTCAGCACATAAGAGGCAAGGAGCAACTATGTTCGAACTGGATATAAAAACATTATTACTTTCCCACTCACTGATAGCCTTGGTCAGCGGGTCAGCCCTTTTCTGGCTTGGCAAAGACTTAGATAAACACAGGTCCATACGCTGGTGGGGGGTGGGATGTGTTTTTATGGGACTCGCAGTTTCCTGCATGGCCTTGCGCGGCAACATTCCCCTTTTCATATCCCTTTTTATTGGAAACATGCTTTCTATCTCCAGTGCGGTCATAATTTGGAGTGGGCACAGAATTTTCTTAAATAAAAAGCCGGTATGGTGGGTAATGGTAGTAACTGTTTTCCTCCCATGCATAGTACTTTATATCAATGCCATAACAACTCCGGACCTAAAGTTCCGTTTCACACTTGCCGCTTGCATGGTTATCTTCAGCCAATTCCTTTGCGCTCAGGAACTTTTCCGCAGCCCCCATCCGGTGCACAAAAAAGCTTCTTTCGTATACCTGGGCATCAGCCTTTACTACTTTCTCTGGATGATCTGTATGCGGCTTAACCTCAGCACCAACGGGATGCTCGAAGCCCATACGTTAATGGTGGCCCTCTATGTAGCCGCAATCATCTTTCAGGTTACCCAAATTGCGACTATGATACTTTTGCTGGGCGACAGAAGCCGTGAGATAACACTAAAAGCCAAAGAAGAAGCAGAAGCATCCAGCAAAGCAAAAAGTGAATTTCTTGCCAACATGAGCCATGAAATCCGTACCCCTATGAATGCCATCATTGGCCTTTCAGATATGCTTTTAAAATCTGAAACAAAACCGGAACGAATCCACGACTTACAAAGCATCTACACTGCATCCCGATCCCTGCTCAGCCTGCTCACCGATGTATTAGACTATTCAAAAATCGAATCCGATGAGATGGTCATTGAATCCGCCCCCTTCTACCTTGATAGCATTATTGACAACATTGTTGATGTGGCCGTTTTCTCCATCAGCACAAAAGATATCAACATTGATGTACAAATCAGTCCGGATACTCCGCAACGCCTTGCCGGCGATCCACTCCGGCTACAGCAGGTGCTACTGAACCTCGTAAGCAATGCCGCTAAATTTACTTCCCAAGGTTATATTTCCATACAGGTATCCACGCAGTCCGGTGAAGAGGACAATTTTCTGGTAACATTCTCCATCGCCGACACCGGAATAGGTATTGAGCCGGAAAAACAGGCTGATATCTTCTCAGCTTTTGCTCAGGCAGATACTTCTACTACCCGCAAATACGGCGGAACAGGCTTAGGTCTGGCAATCAGCTCCAGCCTTGTTGAACTTATGGGCGGTGAATTGAAACTTGAAAGTGAACTTAACAAAGGCAGCACATTCAGCTTCACTCTGGCACTGCAATCTGTCGATGTTGAGCCGAACGAAGCAACCAATCGCTGGTCTGGACATAAAGCCCTGCTGCTGGGGAACCACGCCCCTCTCTCAGAACAAACACGTATCACACTTGAATCATTCGGTTTTGATGTTGATCTCGAAAAGAACACGGCGAAGCCTCATACTCCTACGCAAGAACTACCCACTTTGATAGTTATCACTGCCGAAGAGCACATGGAACAACTTCCCAGTATATTGAATCAATTTTCAACCAATGCCCCTCACGCACAGGTTCCGCTGACTATCTGTTTATCACCTCAGTCTCCTGATAATATATACGATTTTAGTGGCTGCACAGTGATCCCCCACCCCATTCGCACTAATCGTTTATTTCTGGATATTGCCCACGGCCTTGGTTTGAATGAAGAACTGATTCCTGCCCGTTTCCATGAAATAAGCCCGGCCAACACCTATTTTGCAAATGACCCAAAGGTTCTTCTTGTTGAAGACACAGCTATCAACCGGGAAGTCGTTGGAAAAATGCTTAATTCAGCCGGGCTAACCGTTGATATCGCCCCAGATGGCAGGGAAGCTATACGCAAAGTCGGTGAAAACGACTACGATCTCATAATAATGGATATCCAAATGCCGGATATGGACGGCTTTGAAACTGCAAGGAAAATTAAAGCCCAGTTAGGAGATCATCTGCCTAAAATTATCGCATTATCCGCCAACGCCTTACGCAAAAATGCCGCCCGGGCAAAAGAGGAAGGATTCTCAGCCTACCTGACCAAGCCGATCAGTAAGGATTTGCTGCTCCATGAGATATCCCGCTGGCTTCCTGTACAAAAAGTTGATCCGGGCTACACTGAAAACGTCCCCGACATGCCGGGTATTGATGTTGAAGCTGCCATGGAAGACTTTTTCGGAGACATGGAATTCTACTATAATCAACTGAAAAAGTTCACAAATAACATTGAAAAATTCATTAACAACTTCACGCAAGCCATGGAGTCCTCGGACATCCGGCAGATGAAGCGTTTACTGCACTCCCTGCGCGGAACTGCGTCCTTACTTAAAATGACCCAATTCACCGCCAAGATTGCCGAAGTTGAAACTGCTATAATCAATGATGAAAACGCAAATATAGAAAAAGAAACCGAAGATCTTTTCCAAAAAGCAACAATCCTGCGCAAACAACTGCTTAGGCTGTAAACACACTAATCCGATATCAATACAACCACGGCAACACCCGCAAATCAGCTTACTTCAAGCTCTTTGCGGGTGTTTTACCTGCAGCAATATTTCATAAAAATTTGTTGACTCCGCGCCAAATCTCGTCAATAAAAGTCAGCTTTTGATAAAAATTAACGCCATAGACACAGTATAGGCATTCATTTTCGTTGCAGATATCTTAGCACGGGAACACCACAACATACGAAATTTGCAAACTGATCATGCGTCAGTTTTGACTTCATTATTTGCAGTAGGGACCTCCTGCGGTCTCTGCTTTTTTATTTTTTACAATTCAAACAGTTTTAAAAGGAATTTTCGTGGATTCAAACAATTCAATTATTCCCCGCTCTAGCGGCAGCACCCGCGCAGATATTTTCTCCGGACTGACAGTAGCCCTTGCCCTTGTTCCTGAGGCTGTCGCCTTCTCCTTTGTTGCGGGCGTACCGCCCATGGTCGGACTCTACGGTGCATTCCTCATGTGCCTGATTACCGCAGTTATCGGCGGCAGACCGGGCATGATCTCCGGGGCAACCGGAGCAATGGCGGTGGTCATGGTCAATCTGGTCATGGAAGGAAACTCGATGGGCGGTCCCGGTTCATATGCCGGGGTACAGTACCTGTTTTTTACCTTACTCTTAGTCGGAACTTTCCAGATGCTGGCAGGTTTCTTCCGCCTTGGTAAATTCATTCGCATGGTGCCCCACTCCGTAATGATGGGTTTTGTTAACGGACTGGCAATCGTAATTTTCCTCTCCCAGTTGAACATGTTCAAAGCTGAGGGAACATGGATGCAGGGCCAGCCCCTCTGGATCATGGCTGCGCTGGTTGCGCTAACCATGGCAATCCTGACAATCGTGCCTAAAATCCATAGCAAAGCACCGGGAGCACTTATTGCGATAATCTCTGTCTCCATCTTGGTCATCAGCATGCAGATTGATACGCAAACAGTTCTTTCATTCATCAAGTCCAACGACGGGACCGGAATCAAAAGCGGCCTGCCCACCTTTGCAATTCCGCAGGTTCCATTCACATGGGAAACCGTTGTTTTTGTTACTCCTTACGCTTTGATCCTGGCTGCCATCGGCCTGATCGAGTCCCTGATGACCCTGTCACTGGTAGATGAACTCACAGAAACACGCGGTAACGGTAATCGTGAATGTTTTGCACAGGGAATCGCAAACTGTGTCAACGGACTGTTCGGCGGAATGGGCGGCTGTGCAATGATCGGTCAGAGCATGATCAACATTTCCTCCGGCGGTCGAGGACGGCTTTCCGGTATTATTGCTGCCTCCGCACTGCTCTTTTTCATTATGTTCACTTCACACTACATCGAACAGGTACCCATTGCCGCACTGGTCGGTGTAATGTTCATCGTGGTTATCAAGACCTTTGCGTGGAGCACATTCAACATCATGAACAAGATTCCCAAGTCTGATGTTATCGTCATCATTCTGGTAACTGTTCTGACCGTAAAATATGACCTCGCCATTGCGGTTATCTGTGGCGTAATCATCTCCGCGCTGATCTTCGCATGGGAAAATGCACTGCGCATCCGCGCCCGCAAGATGGTCGATGAGCATGGAATCAAGCACTACCAGATTTATGGTCCGCTCTTCTTTGCTTCCACCACCCTGTTCCTGAACAAGTTCGACGTGCAGGATGACCCGGACAAGGTCATCATCGATTTCGCAGACTCCAGAATTATGGACCAATCCGCAATCGAAGCGATCAATAAAATTGCCGGCATGTACGAAAAAGCCGGCAAAAAAGTCTATTTGGTACATCTCAGCCAAGACTGCGTCCGCCTGATCAAACGCGCAGAAAAAATCTGCGTTGTAGATGTTCTCCGAGACCCCAACTACTTCGTCGGCATCGACAACTATCACCAATACATCGAAAATCTGGAGTTTGAAGCTCTTTAGGTTTTAGGAATTTGAGCCGTCCTAAAATAGAT
>DDLU01000218.1 GCA_002340305.1 Desulfovibrio sp. UBA2564 | reverse complement strand
CGCTTATCATGAGGGCGGACAGTACGATAAGGATGTGGCAGGTAAGGCCGCACAGGTTACCGGGGCGGTTAAGAAGGCCTTGCGGGAGCAGGTTCCATATCCGGCAGTTGTTGTGGTGGTGGAAGATGTTCTGCTTTCTACATATAAAGCGCGTAAGAAGCAGTTTTTTTCGGAAAATGATGTTGCCGTAACCGATCTGGAATCCCACGTTATTCTAAGTACCTTACCGGCGGTTACTTCCTCGCTTTCGCTTATTAATTTTTTACATGATCACAATGTTCCGATTTTTTATGTCTCATATAGATCGGAAGGTTTTCGGGTCCCGGTGATGGAGAATTTATCCAAGGCCGGATTTTCCGGCTGGCAGAAATTGTACTTTTTACCGCCTAATTATCCGCAAACTTCCAATTATTGCGAAGAAGTACGTAAAGGACTCCACGGCTCCGGTTTCAATGTGATAGCGACCATCGGGGTCTTGCCGGAAGATGTTTCAGGAGAGTTTGCCGGAACTGCCGTTCTCTATCCCAACTATATTTATTCTGATCGTAAATAAAAAAGGCGTGTTAAACTTGAGTTTAGCACGCCTTTCCAAATACTAGGGAGTGGAATAACTGGAAGGTTTGGGATTCTTACATCAGCCCTTAGGCGAGAGCTATTTGCTCAAATTTGAACTACGCTTTGCGTACGTATTTGGCAGCACTAAGGCCTGCAACGCATCCTTCGCCGACGGCTTTAGCCATTTGGAGTGGTGGTCCGCAGATGTCGCCTGCTGCGAAAATACCGGGAACATTTGTACGCTGCTGTTTGTCTGTTTCAATGAATTTCATGGATTCATCCAGCTGGATGCCCAGTTCGGCGGCAAGAGACATCACACCCTTTGCGCCCAGTTCGATGAACACGCCGGTTACATCCAGCTTGTCACCATCTTTGAGTACAAGGCCGTCAACACCGCTTCCACCGGTGATTTCTTCTACTTCAACACCTTCGTGAATAACGATATTTTCTGCTTTGAGCTTATCCATCAACTCAGGGGCGAAGTTGAATTCTTTGGAAACGAGATGAACTTTGGATGCAAGGTGTGACAAATGGAGTGCGCCGCCTGCTGCAGCACTTTCACCACCGACAATGGCGACCTCTTCACCTCTGAAGAAGTTCCCGTCGCATTCCACACAATAGCTTACGCCTTTACCGAAAAGGTCTTTTTCACCGGGAACTCCCAGTTTGTTGCGGGTGGTTCCCGTGCAGATGATGATCGCTTTGGTCTTGAATTCCTTTGTTTCGGAATTGACGGTGAAAACATTGCCGTCCATGGACATAAGGTCCGGGGTTTTGATTTTTAGCACGTCCTCGTTAAAGAATACTGCGCCGAAGCTTTCAGCCTGCTGCTGGCCTGTGCGCAGGATTTGTTCACCGGAAATTTCCAGTGTGCAGCAAAAGTTTTCTATGTGTGCCCACCAAAGGCTACTCTTGTCGTTTTTACCAAGGATAAGGACTTTGAGCCCTTTTCTTGCAGAATGAATTGCAGCCTGCAATCCTGCAGGACCTGCTCCCAGAATGATAATGTCGTAGTTGGTTTCGGTCATATTCTAGTTGCCTGTGGTAAGTTGTTGAGTTTTAAAAAGTATACAGGAAAAGGTAAGTTTTAAATTAAAAAAGACAAGAGAGGTTTGAATCTATTATTCCATAAAATCGATCAAGAGTTAAGTTGTTCCATTATCGGCTTATGGAGGGCATGTATTTGCCCTGTATCAGGAAGCTGACCCAGAAGTGTTTCAACATAACCACGCTTGATCATTTCTTTGCGTGACCACGCAAAGTTCAGATCATAAGCCCAGCTGAGCAGGAGTAGTCTGAAATCATTCAAGCAGTTCATTTCATTGTAAGATGCCTGTTTTCCTGAAGCGACAGATTTGATGATTGATTGGGTTATTTCACCTTTTTTTTCGGTCAGGCCCATGAGCGGGACTTCGTTGCCGGCTTGAAGTCCGGTCATATGCGGTATCAGGACTTTGATTATATCGATTTTATCTGAGTCCCTGACGATTTCTGTGCATATCCGCAGATCATCGGAGATGAATGAAGGCAATTGCCCCCGGTTGTGCATGGCAATTGCGCCGAGGACCATATTGCGTTGTTTGCGCGGTAATTCATTCAAGAGTTTGTGTTTTAAGACAGTTCTTGCACCCAGAATCCCATGATTGCAGGAGTCTGCATCTTTGAATGTTTTGTACTGGCGGTACTGCGGAAATCTACCTGTATCATGATACAAAGCGGCAATTTGCGCTGTCTCGGACAGTTCCGTGCGTAACGGTAACGACCCGCAGATATTGCGGCTGTTTTCGAAAACATCGAATGAGTGGTCTATTTTCAACTGGATGTCAGGCCGTTCCTTACTATTTGCCTCTTGTAGGTACGGACTGACAAAGTTACTGAAAATTATCTGAAAATGCTTCATGATTAATGCATAATTCTTTTTTTCTTGAATTTATAGTCCAAGTCGGAAATTTTGCCTGCTTTAAGGTCTGCGTCCAATTGAGCAATGGCTTTTTCTCGCATTTCAGCTGCTTCCCGGTCAAGTTCATGGTCCCTGAATTTGCCGTTGGGGCCAAAAAGAACTCGCAGGAGAATAACGATTACACCGAGAATTGCAGCTACAAAGAGCATTTTGGTGACGGAAGCCCAGAAATCACCATAACCGGGACCGAAAGGCCAATGATCCCAGTGTGGGTTGCTTTCATATTTGCCTGATATAAATGAAAAAACGGATGATATAGTTTGGATCATGAATACTTCCTGTTATGTTTTTGTGAATAACTACCTCTCATTTCAAGTCTCCGCAAGGTAAACCGAAAGTCTTCTCTTTGTGTATATAATTGAATGTATAATCCTGTTATGGTTTAATATGATGGCTAAAAATTCTAGGGACGAGGAGTGGATATGCGTATTTTGATTGTTGAAGATGAGCTGCGCGAGCAGGAAATTTCTTAAGCACGTTATGACCAGCTATGGTGAATGTCGTGCTGTAGAAGACGGCGCGGCAGCTTTGCAGGCCTTTACTGAAGCTTTGGAAATCGGAAACAGATATGATTTGATCTGCCTTGATATTATGATGCCGGAGATGGATGGGCAGGATGCGTTGAAAGAGATTAGGGTGATTGAGCAGGAATTCGGGGTTCCTCCCCGGTTGGAAACAAAAGTAATGATGACAACAGCTCTAACCGATCCGGCAAATGTGATGGAAGCTTATTACAAGGGTGGGGCTTCCCTTTACCTGACCAAACCTCTTGATGTTGAAAAGATCAGGGAGGCGATGATAGAACTCGGCTTTTTGAAAAAAAGTATTGAATAGGTCCGATATCTCTGGACAGGTAGCTTTAGCGTAATTATCTAAAGGACTGCGGCCTCGGTCGCGGTCTTTTTTTAACCTAAGTAAATGAGGTATTAGATGAAACTACTCGGGTATTTGGTTCTTCCTCTTACCGTTGTCTGTCTGTTGGCCGTTATGGCTGGTGATGCTGACGCGAAAAGAATGGGCGGAGGAAAATCCTTCGGCAGCAAGCCATCTTTTTCAAAGACTTATAAAAAACCGACTTCAACAGCTACTTCCCAGAATCAGGCCGGTGGAGCAAGCAAACAGAAAGGCGGTTTTGCCCGTCCCGGTATGGGCCTCCTCGGTGGTCTGCTGGCCGGTACTTTTCTCGGCTCCCTGTTCGGCGGTTTCGGTGGAATGGGTGGTGGATTTTTCAATATCCTGATCATCGGTTTACTTGTTTATCTCGGATTAAAGTTTTTCAAATCCCGTAGCCGTGGGTCTGATGATATGTACCGGCAGGGCAACTACCAGCGTGGGCCAGATAGTTCCCAGTTCAATCGCGGTAATAACACAATGAACAATGATCCTTATGCACGCAGGGAACAGGCCGCTCAGAATGCATGGGACCATCTGTCCTCAAAGCCTTCTGAACAGCCTTCCGGTGCTGCGACACAGCAGGGCGGACCTACTGTAAATATTCCTGCGGGCTTTGATGAAGAAGAATTCATCGAAGGCGCAAAGGTTGTTTACACCCGTTTGCAGAAAGCGTGGGATAACCGTGACATGTCTGATATTGAGCAGTTTGCAACCGCAGGTGTTGTTAACGAGATCAAGCAGCAGGCCAAGGAAGATCCCGGTCCGTCCCAGACTGATATCCTGATGGTTAATGCAAGGATCCTTGAAGTTAAAGAAGAGGGCGGAATTACTAGCGTAACTGTTTATTACGATGTCCTTCTCCGCGAAGACCCTTCCCAGTCCCAGCCTTCGCAGGTGCGCGAGGTTTGGCATTTTGTTAAGCCTGTCGGCTCTGAAGGAATGTGGAAGTTGGACGGTATTCAGCAGCTTGAAGAATAGCAGTTAAAAAAAGTAGCTTTGGGCAGATTAGTTTTTGCTTACGGCTGCACAAATTGATAAGAGATAGGGGTATCGTTGAAAACGGTACCCCTTTTTTGTTTTTATAATAACGACAGATAAAGATTCTTCAGTAGTGAGAGTGGTGGTTGGGGGATTGTATGATTGTTAAGATCGTTGAGAAAATTGATGCTGATCTTCAAGGGCTTATTCCCGGTTTTATGGAATTAACCCATAAAGATATAGAGAGTCTGGAACAGGCCTTAGGGGCTGGGAACATGGATGCGGCCTCACGCATAGGGCATAATATTAAGGGCTCTGCACTTAACTATGGTTTCTTGCAGCTTGGTGGTATAGGGCGCAGAATAGAGATATGCGCGGCACAAAATTTACAGGAACAGGTCCGAATTGAATTAAGTGCGCTCAAAGACTATGTCGAACGGGTTGAAGTTGAATTTGTCTAGCACCGACTGCTACCAGAGAAATCTGTCAAGCTCCAACTTGAATGTTTTCGGGTGGATGCATTCAACAATTTCAAGATTATTTCCCTGAGTTGCTTCGGATCTTTTGGACAGGTCTACAAATTCTGGATGGATTGCCCTGAATCTGCTGCTGAATACAATCTTTACCTGCGGCAGTAGCGGTGCCTTGGGAGTGTTGGTAACCACGACTCCGTAGCGTCCGTCTGAAAGTTTCACAAAGCACCCTACAGGATAGATTCCCACACATTTAATGAATTTTTCCAAATATCTGGGATGGAAAGATGAGCTTGCCATGGAATATAGTCTCTTAATAGCCGCATTCGGGGTTAAAGCTTCACGGAACGGGCGGTCGGATGTCAATGCATCGTACGAGTCGCAGATAGAAATAATACGCGAAAACTGCGGTATATCGTTACCGGAAAGTCCCTGCGGGTAGCCGGTTCCATCATATTTTTCATGATGGTATTTGACTGAGTCGATAATGCATTGCGGAGTTTCCTGTGTGGCAAGATATTCAGAACCCTTCAGGGTGTGTATTTTTATTTGTTGAAATTCAGTTTTGTTTAGTTTGCCTTTTTTATTTAAAAGCTGCGCCGGAAGCCAAAGCTGTCCGATGTTCATCAGCATTGCGGATATGGATAGCTCTTCGACTGCCTCTCGTGAAAGTCCAATGTAGCACCCCAAAATGGCACTTAAGATTGCAGTATTCAGGCTGTGAGTGTGCAGATATCTGTCGGCCCGGGCCAGTACTGTGAGGCTTGCTGCTGCGCAGTTGTTTCGATCGATAGAATCTATGAGCGGGCTGACTTCTTTTTTGTATTCGGAAACTTCGAGAGCACCGTCCTGCTCAACGGTTTCAAATATTTTCTGAACGCAGCCGAGGGCGTTGTTGTATGCCTCGCGGGCAAAGAGGATTTCTTCAGAGTAGGTCGTCTGAGGAAATGAATGCTTAATTTTGCTTTTTTCTGAGTCGATTAAAACTTCGGTAATGTTTAGCTGAAGAATTGCGGAGATATCTGCTTTGGATGATATTTGATGATTGGCAAGTTTTTCAGGCAGGCTTGCAAATCCGTTTGCAGAACAGACGACAAACGTTCCTTCCTGAAGATTTATGGTTTTAATTTTTTCTAACATCGTATGGCACTTTGTCCTTGAACGAAATATTTTTTGTACCCGGTTCTTCTCAGGATTTCCTACACCTTATGCAATAGTCAGGGCAAGCGAAAAGTGCGTATGCCACGTTACGTGGCTGTGGGATGTTACGCCGGCACAATACGCACTCAAATCTTTTTTTTAGAGCGACTCAATTCGCAGAATGTGTTTGGTTTCGATCCTATTTCCACATACCCTCCGTCGAAGTTCTTTCCATCTGTTTTAAAATTAATCACTAAATTCGACTTGTCCACTTGTACTGGGTTTAAAGTTTTAGTTGTTCAATTGTTCAAAATTCATAATTTGTTGATCAAATAGTTGTTCATTTTGTAGTTGACGTATGTTTATTAGGTGTGTATCGTTTGTTCAAGATTAATAATGAACAACAAATGGGCAGGGGTTATGTCAAATCAGTACTTAAGTTTGAGAGAGGTTGGCAGGAGGCTTGGTATACCTCCGTCAACTGTCGTCTATTATAAAGATAAGTACTCAAGATTCTTACCGTCAACAGGTGGTGGCGGGCGTAGGCAGAAGTATTCTGTAGAAGTCGTTGAAATTTTCAGGAGGATACGTGAAATGTATGGAATGAATTGGACAACTGAACAAATTGAAAATGAATTAACTCTTAAATTCGGTATATTGGTGGATAGTATTAAAAATGATCAACAGTTGATCAATGGTGCCGGCCTCGAATCCGGTTCAGATATGGAGACTGTAATTAAAGGTTTGTCATCTGTCTTAGGCAAAGTGACGGACATGCTGTCTAATCAGGCCTTGTTTCAGGCCGAGTTACGTGACTTGAGAGAGGAAATGTCTGTCCTCAGAACTGAAAAGCGCAAGCTGTCTGCTGAAACAAATGAAAGAATTATGGATATGGCGATGGAAATCGGTCGCTTGAAGCGTGATAGGGCCGAGCTGTTTAGACTTTTGAGAGCAGGTGAAGGCATTGGTCCTGATGAATCATCGTTTCCTTCTTCGAGATATCTTGAGCGTCCCTTGGTTATCAGAAATTCTGAAGGTGAGTATCTCGGTGTTGCAGGAAAAGGGCGTAAGCATTTTTCACTGGAAGATTTTGTTAAGCTGCTTGAAAACAGCGTGAACTCTCACCGCAGTGTTGATCTCGAATGGCATCAGAAGGAAGGACAGTGGATTTTAGTTATTGATGCAAGTGAAGGCGGAACAGCTGCACAGAAAAAGATTGTACTTGTAACCGAAGAAAATATTACACCAAGCAATAATACTGTTGTGCGTATTGATAGTATGGAGATTAATGGCAAATCCGTCCCCGGAGCTCTTTTGTTTAGTCTTTTTAAGCAGATACGTGAAAGCTTTGATCGATAGTCACCTCTGATGTTTTTCTAGAAAAAGTCTTGATATAATTGCTTAATGCGGTTATTAAGTCTGTATTATCAATAGAGGAGTGCTCTCAGGAGGAATATATGCCGCAGGTTGCAGCTAGAATTACGCATGATCATGAAAAATGGCTTAAAAATTATTTTAAGACCAAAAGTGCAGGTGCTGAGTTTATTTTGCCTTGGGCTGTGGACATGTTTTTTAAGTCCATGCGTGCCGTTGCCCAAGAATTGAATGTTGCAGAATTGAAAACTGTGCTCGAAGCATATCAGGGAGTTAAAATCCTGCCGAATCAGTGCAAGGGAGCTTATCTTTTCCTTCAGGTGGAAGAGGCTTGCGAGACAGAGAAAGTACACAACAATCATGGAGTAAGTTGGCCTAATCTGGAAGCTAAGCTGAAACGCCTTTCAGATGTTCATTCAACTGCGCTTATGATTTGGGCTTCTGCCTACTGGGTGAGTAAAGTATGGAACGGTGTCAGTTTTGAAGAATATATTAAGCTGACTTGCGGTTAGTCTTTGCTGCTGAATTTTATAGGGCAAAGTTATTTTGTCCCGTTTTTATTGTTGCTGAAAGCGATCAATCCCCTTTTACCGAGATCGCGTAGGAACGAAGCAGTTGCAACCTCTGCTTCGCGGGGCAGGACCTGATATTTCTTTGCAAACCCTGCCGCAATCTTGCGGACACTGTTTTTCCCGTCGATCATATCCCAAACCAGCGTTCCCATTTCATCTAATTCAAGTCTTTTAATGGGCGGATTTCCGTCTTTCCACATTCCGAATTTCTTTGCGACATCTGCGAAAAGCGGCTTCAGACGCAAGGGATAGGAGAGCATCACCAATCCATCATCCTTGCGGTTTTCTGTTATGTCCCGGTTTTTCAGGGGCTTGCAGGCCATAGCTTCGCCCCTGGTCATTTCCGGGATGACAATACCTTTATTATTACTGAATAATTTCATATTGCTTGAAAATATTTTTAGCCCTGTCCTCAGCTATCTGCCGGCGTGATCGCACCATTACAGCCAGAATGCGATTACTTTCTTCAGTGTAGCGAACTTCAATCTGCCCGTAAGGGCGGCTTTTGGAGCTGATTTTTGAAAGAGCCAGTCTGGCAGTGGAAGGTTCCTTTTCCTGTCCATACATGCAGGTGGATCCTTTTTCATATTCAAGTTCAGCTCTGGAGAGTCCTAGATTTTTAATCTCCTCTTTAAAGAGTTTTCTGGAGAACTCTCCGAGAGTACAGTCTTTTAGAATTACGTCAGCAGGGCTGAAACGGTAAAGATCGATTGTTTCAGTTTGGTCAGTAAGGCTGATATTGAATCTACCCGGCTTGAATTCAAAAGATTCAAGAGTCATTGATCCAGGAAGGGTAGCCTTCATGTCGTAAATGCTCCAAAGCTGATCGGCTTCAGGATTGTGGAATTTCAGGCTGTTAAAGAGCGTTACAGCGGCATTGTCAATCTGTTCGTCACATTTGCCGATGAACTGGATCAGCATTACTTTTGAAGAGTTTTTACAATAGAACATAACCCCGCGCCCTGTGTCGAGGTCAGACTGCCAGTAGAAGGCTGTGGTGTTGTATTTTTTTAGTGGGGTTTTCCATGATGCAGGCAGTACAGTTGATTCAATTTTCAAACCCGAAGCGGATTCAATTTTTTTGGCAAGCTGCCTGAAATAAGTTTTTTCTTTGTATGTTCGCCCGGCATCGTACCAGCGAAGTTCAATACAAGGTTGTTCCCCATTATCGAGTTGCAGGAATCGTTTGTCGATTCCGCTAACTTCGAAATTGGACGGAGCATCGAAACTGATGCCGTCCCACGCTATATTTTTGAAATCCATTATCTGATCCTTATGGGAAAGCGGCCTTGTCCAAATAATCAACAGGCCGAATAATCATAGTATAAAATAAATACGCAGCGGAGGTTTACCCCGGAGCATGCTTACCTAAAACATTTTCCGGTCATCCGCAAAGTTTAAATTTTCAAATTTAAGCCTGTTTAAAACATAACTGTTTTAGTCTAGTAGGCCATTTTCCCCAATGATTTCAGGATAAGGGTGCAACCCATGGCAAACATACCGGTTAAACCCATACCGCAGGAGAATCCTGCCAGCAATACTGGAGCATACTGCCGCCACATGGCACCATATTTTTTTTGAAAGAAGTAACGGCCTATCAATGCGCCTGCTACTTCCAGTATGAATCCATGGGGCGTGCTCTGCCCAAGTCCTCTGACAACACCATAGACCAGCAGGACTGGTAATCCCAGTGAATTCAGAATGGCGTAAAGTACAAGTCCAAGGCTGATTCCGCCCATTACTACCGGGCCACTCAGGGCTTGGAAGAACAGAGAGTTTCCTTCAAGGGTTGAGGTCTGCATGAGCAGGGTGTTTAAGGCCTGTAGGTGCCATAGTTCCTGCGCATATGGGTAGTTTGAAGATGGAATTGGTGCAAGTTGCCAGATAAATTGTGAGAACAACAGACTGGCAATCATAACTACCGGGAAAACGACTAGCTCCGCTTTGATAATTCCCCGGATGGATGTCCCGGTAAGTTCGATCTCGCGGAAATGAACAGTTGCTTCTCCGTAGTTGTGGATCGGGATTGGCGCATACCAAATTTCAATACCCTGATAGCCGAAGAATTTTGCCCCGGCGATGAAGCTGGCCTCTCGAACCAGTGGCAGACTTACAAACTGTCCGG
Organism: Desulfovibrio sp. UBA2564; assembly: GCA_002340305.1. GTDB lineage: Bacteria > Desulfobacterota > Desulfovibrionia > Desulfovibrionales > Desulfovibrionaceae > Maridesulfovibrio. Next base: position 667 of record DDLU01000218.1, on the reverse strand, counting down.
CAATACCTTCCATTCGCGCGGTAATGTAGGAGATTACCGGAGTGTAGATAAAGCCGTAGAGCAGGAAGAATATCCACGGGAAATTAGGTACCAGTAGCAGGCTCATACCTACATAGGCAAGAGTTGAGAATACGTAGATGGCGATGGATACCCAGAAGTTGATATCTCCGCGTCCTTCCGGTGGTTCGAAAAGTTTACTCCACGATTCACGATGTTTGGCATGTTCACCGCGAAAAGATTTAGCCACGTACCATATACCGATCAGACCGATAGCAAGACCAAGTCCGATGGAAAAGCTCATGTAAAAGTCGAAGTTGTTGGCAAAAACTGTTTCAACGGTTTCCATGCCGGGATGCCAGCGATGCAGAATTCCGTGTTTGTATAGAAACGGGTTGGCGGCAAAGGTGATGATGATCCCGATCAGCCCCCCAATAACAGCCCAGAAGGGCAAAACCATACCAATAAAGAAAAGTCCGAGGTCAAATTGGATACCCGTTGCAACTGCCGGAAGAATTTTTTCCGTATAGGGCGTTAGTTCAATCCATGGAATAGGGATAATCCTGATCGGTTCGGTAAATAGTAATCCCGAGACAGCCGGTAGCAGCACATAAATCGTACCGAACGCCAGCCCGATGACTCCGCCTACAGAGAATACCCGCCATTTCCA
>DDLU01000195.1 GCA_002340305.1 Desulfovibrio sp. UBA2564 | reverse complement strand
CATTCATTTCTTCCATGGCTGTAGCTGTGGAAGTAATGCGGTCGCTCTGGATTTCTGCTCCGCTGAGCAACTGGTTTGACTGTACGGACATCTGCTCGGACGCAGAAACTACCCGTTCAAGAATCATTTCCACTCTATCTGCTGCATGGTGCAGTCCTTCGGTGCGGGCCATGTCGGCTTTGGCGCGGGCTTTTTCCGCCTCGGCGGTAGCTTCCTGAGCTTTGAGTGATTCTTCCTCGGCCTTGCGGGTTTCATCTTCGGCTTTAAGAATTGTTTTTTTCAATTCCCCGACCATGGAGCGCAATGAATCTGCCATGCGTCCGATCTCGTCTTTCTGGCTGATGGTCAATTCTGCATCAAGGTCGCCTTCTGCAACGCTGGCAGTATAGCCTGCAATCTTCAGGATCGGTTTACTGATCATGCTGCCGAGCAGAAATAATATCCCAAGGAGAACGATGACCGAAATCGCGCTGACAATCATGCTGTTTTTAGCAATGGCGTTAGCCTGTGCTTCAACTTTATCCATGGGAATCACCAGTCCGATACTCCAGGGGAATTCGGTCTTACCGACTTTGATGGGCGCATAAGTGACAAATTCTCTTTCTCCGTTGAGCGGCGATTTGCGGACATATGAATAGGCCTCGCCATTTTTAATGGCGCGTAAGATGTCATTTTTCTGCTCCTCACGTATGGCATCATTGATATTTTTGCCTTGAATCTCTTCGTCCGGGTGGGCAACAAAATTACCTTTGTTGGTGACGAGAAATGCATAACCGGTTTCAAAAGGTTTGATTGCCAGAACGGCTTCCTGCAAGTCATTGAGATAAAAATCAACACCTACACAACCGATGTTTCGACCATTTTTTTTAACCGGATATCCTGTGGAGCAAAGATAAAAAGTTTTGCCGTCAGCTTTCCAAGGGTAGGGTTCGGTAATGGTTTCAACATTACCTGCCATGGGAACTTTAAACCATGCCGCTTCCTCCATGCCCTTGCCGCCGGTGAAGCGTTCGGCGATTCCGCCATTCTCGCGGTGGTACCAGTTTAGGTAGGTCCCATTATATTTATCCATGTATTCTGCTTCGCGACCGTCATATTTGTTCGGAGGAAAACCACACCATGCAGCGGCAATACCGGGGTGCATTTTCAAGGTTTTCACCAAAACGGAATCCAGAAACTCACGGTCCGGGACCGGGGTGTAGTCCGCACCCATTTCAAACATGGCGGCAAGTGTTCGCGTTGCGGTGAGGGCCTTGCTTAATGTTACGGATATTTCATTCCCGTACCCTTCGGCAACGGACTTTGCGTTTTCTGTTGCCTGTTTAACAGCCAAGTCTCTGGATTGACTGGTCATGACCCACGTGCTGGCTGTTAAGATAGCCACAACCACACAGAAAGTGGGGATGATAATTTTAGTTTTTAAACTCCAATCTCTAAATTTCATTGGTTTTCCTTTCACCCTTGTTGTATCAAAAGATTTAGCCTCGCAGCCTTGTTCATAGCGTGGTCCAATTACCCGCTATGTCTCCTTTCCAATGCACAGACCGGATAGCGGCATTCAGCATACCCTTCGCAACAGCCGCCATGTCCCAGTCTGATTATATCCTCGCTGGTAACTTCCTTACCGGCGGTAATTCGGGTACGATCAGGTCAAAAGTACCGGCCTTATAGTACATTACGTAGCCGGGCAGCTCCACTATGGGAACGCCGCTGGGCTTGGTGTACATGAATTGTTTCCGGGAAGGTAGGCACTCCATAGGTAATGACCTCTGCCCCTGTGGCCCTGATTGAGGCCGGGGTCTGATCATCCGGGTCAACAGACATGCTGCCAGTGACCACGATTGAGCAGCCGTATCCTTCAAATTCCTTTCTGGCTACCGGACCGAATTTGTCCTTGATGCGTCCCTTATATACTTCGTTTTCAGTAGTAACTATGCCGACTTTGCAGCTTTTCAGAAGCGGGTGTTGCGCTAACACCTGTTCCGTTTCATGTATTGTCTCCTCATGCACGCAACTTTCTTCAGGATCGAAAACATAGAGGTGCTCTTTGCCGATATTGAGCAGGGTCGGCACGTCTTCTTCCGTACCGATATACCCCCTGCGAAAAGCCGGACCTTTGCCTTCACCCGGAACGCTGCGGGTTTTGTCGTGGCAGCGAACAGTATTTACTGCGTCTTGTACTTGTATTGTTTTCATCTCTAACTTTTACAACTGGTTTCGACCCATCCGGTGCGTTGGTATTCTTTGAGGAATGAAGCCACGCCGATGGCGACAATGCCGAGCACGGGCAGGCCGACCACAATGGATGCGGTTTGGAGCACTGAAAGCGGTCCGTCAATGAGCATGATCCCGGTAGGAACCATGCCCAGAGAGACCGCCCAGAATAGACGGTTCCAGCGTGCGGGTTCCTCTTCCGGGGAGAGCATGGTGGTAGTTGTTGCTGCCAGTGCGAATGAAACCGCGTCAAAGGTAGTTGCCATGGAGACGGCGGTTACTGTGGCGAAGACCAGTTTATAGAGTGGGGCAAAGGGCAGGAAATCGGCAATAGCCATGATGACGGTTGCCCCTTTCATCTGGGTGACCATGTTCACTGCGTCCAACTGTCCTGTCATTTGCAGGTACAGGCCGAAGTTACCGAAGATGAGATAGAAACATCCGCAGCCGAAAGAAGCGATGATGATCGGCCCGAGCACAACTTGGCGTACCGTTCTTCCGCGTGAAATCTTGGCGATGAACAAGCTCATGAACGGGGCGTAGGCCACGAACCATGCATAGTAGAAAATAGTCCAGTCCTGAGTGAAACCTTTACCGCCAACGGGGTCCATCCAAGTTGCCATGGTGATAAAGCTGGAAATCATCAGTCCCATGGAGGATATTGCCATATCGGTCAGGAATACTGTCGGTCCGGCAATGAAGACGAAGAGCATCAGTCCCATGGCGATATAGACGTTAAAATCGGAAAGTCTACTCAGGCCTTTTTTTAGTCCCAAACAGGAAGTAACTGAAAATATGAGAGTTACCAGTATGAGAATTGCGAACTCCAGCAGGAAGGAATGCTCCATCCCGGTCACTGATACGACTCCGGCTGCAACAATGGGAATGCCCAGCCCCAGCGCGGTCGCCGATCCGGCAACCAGTCCAGCCATGAACATGATGTCGATGACCTTGCCCTGCCAGCCGTGAACTTTATCGCCGAACAGTCCTTTACAAGCTTGGGAAATGTTCAGGATTGGGACTTTCTTTACGTAGTAACTGTAGCCGATGGGGATGGCGAGAATAGCGTAAATGGACCAGCAGATAGGTCCCCAGTGAAACATGCCGTAGGCAGTACCCCATTCAGCGGCCTTCCATGACCCGGCAGGTTCGCCATGCATGGGGTAGGCCATGTAGTAAGCCCAGTCGATGGAACCGCCGAACATGATTCCGGCACCCACCCCGGCGCAGAAGAGCATGCCGATCCACGAGAATGTTGAGTATTCAACTTTGTCCCCCAGTCGTTTGGAGCTTAAGGGACCGAAGGCGAACCAGAGAATGAGTGAAAAAGCACCCAGCGCGGCAAGCATGTACAGCCAGCCCATTTCCACAGTGATAAATTTGAAAAGTTTGTTGATGACCTGTTCGCCTTCAGCAGGATAAAGCATAAGTGGGATACAGGTAGCGAGAATAAGCGAAAAGGCTCCGTAAAAACATATTTTACAGACTCCGTTTTTCCCTGTGGGACAGGGGGCGATCAGTTCTTCGGTCTTTTTTTGATGATCCATAGATATATCCTCCCTTTCAAGACAATTACGAAAACACAAGCTGTATTTTCTATTCAAGCGGCATGGTTGGGGTAGCCTGCGGAAATGTGAAAATTTCCCTGCTGTGTACACTACCGGCAAACCAGTTTATATCCGTCCTGCTTGTCCAATCTAAAAGACGTGCAAATTCAGCCAGCAGCTCCATGCCGCCGGGGCTGTCGGTTTTGTTGAGGAAAACCGCTTTTGAACATCCCTTGGAAACCCCTTTGAATAACCCGAGGCTTGATTCAGCCAGTTTGATCAGGTGGCGCGGTCTGATCACATCCCCGTTTGTTGCTCCACTGATGGCACTGAATAATTCACTGCGATGTACGCAGGCTTCGCTCATGGTCCGGTAAACTGCATCAATACCCATGACCCCGATGCAGAGTCCGCTTTCCTGCGGGATTACCGGTTCATGTCCTGCCGGGGCTTTCAGCGGTTTGCGTGCCGCCCCGTCCCCTTCCACCAGAATGACATCTGCCAGCTCTGCATCAAGCATTGCAGAAATGGTTTCCCTGCTGACTCCCCGAAGTTTGCCGGAAGCCTTATCGTAGTCGCCGGCAATAGTTACCCCTGAAACAGCAGTAAAGGCGGCCCGGACCCGATTAAAGAAATCGGGACCGTCCGCCTGTAAAACAACATGCCCTCTTTTGGGCGGGAGGATCTTCGTTGTCGTGGTGGTTATAACTCGTTTTTTGTTTGCCCTTAAAAACGATTCCACCCAGTTTGACAGTGAAGTTTTTCCTCCCGCTCCGGTGAGGGTAATCAGCCTCTGTTCAGGCTGTATGAGTTCGCTAATGCTGGTGCTGTCCAAACCCATGGTTAGTCCTTGGAAAATATATGTGCGCAGACTGCTTCCAGCACACCGCCGCCGATGGAGAGTGCTTTGTCCGAAATTTCTCCGCAATATGTTTTGGTGGCCCTTGGATCGATATCGCCGAGTTTGGTTCGTTTTCGTACCGGCGTTCCGTTGCGCAGCAGCCCTCGAATTACGCCGGAAATTTCCGCGATGACCGGGGTGCCGTCCACATCACCGAGCTTTTCGCCTTCAGAAATTTCGTCGCCGATATCAAAGCCGGTGTTAAATACTCCGCCATGTTCCGCCCAGTAGACCCGCTCCACGGTGAAGCCTTTGACGCTACCGGGAATTCCGGTGTTCGGTTCGGCTGCCCCTTCATGGATGACCCGGCTCATGTGGTGCCCGCGTTTGGTCTCGATGACTTTGTGTACATCAACTCCGGCAGTGAATCCCGGCCCCAGCCCGATAACCAGCGGAGCCATGTTGATTTCCGTTCCGAGGTTTTTCTTGGCGATAATGGCATCAATGAGGATTTCCGGTTTAATCTCATTAATATTGAGCAGACAGGGATCACATATGATTGCCACACTCTGTTTTGCCCAGATGGAAGCAGCTTCATCCATGTCTTCCGCAAAGATTGCGGAGACTCCTTCCACCTGCACCTCCCCGTGGTAAACTGCTTCGGAAAAGGCCACCGTGCGGCGTACTGCCAGCGGGTGTCCGGTTTCGAGCATGACGATGCGGCGCAGTCCCGCACGGTACAGGCGCATGGCAATGCCTGTGGCAAGATCGCCTGCTCCGCGAATGGCTATTAATGGTGATGAATAGTTCATATCTGCCCCTTAGGCGCTTTTGCGCTCGTAACGATCCAGAAGCTGCCGGTATTCCAGCTCGGTATCGATATCGATGAACGGGCCTACTTCGTGGATACGTACCAGTCGCAGGGCCAGTCCGGGGGATGCCAGCAGCGGGCGTGCTCCGGTATCACCTTCCAGTTCAAGGGCACGTTCAAACCATGTGCTGGGGATGGTGATGGGATTGCCGCGCATTCCTTCCTGAATGGGGGCGACCCAGCATTGCGGTTCCTGCGAAAAGGCCCAGACCAGTCTGTCGATGGTTTCCGGCTCGATGAGCGGCTGGTCGCCGAGAAAGAACATGGCACCCTGCACGCGGTCTTTGACGTTGTTAAGGCCTGCCTTGAAAGATTCGGCCTGGCCTTTGTCCCGCTGCGGGCTGGTGACTATTTCACATCCTTCGAGATCGAGGATGGAATGCAGTCCCGATTTTTCGGGCAGTACCACGGTTACATTGCTGAGTTGGGATGCTCTTGCTGCGTCGATGACGTGCTGAACCATGGGTTTACCCCGGAAGGGCAGGGACAATTTGTCCCTGCCCATCCGGGTGGCTTTACCGGCTGCGAGGATAATGCCGGAAGTATCTGCTATTTCCTGTTTGAAGCTTTGATCTGCCATTTGGCTAACCTTCCTGCGCTTATCTGGCGCACTCCAAGAGGGTGTCTGCTACGATGGTTTTGGACATCTGGACCTTGTGGATGTTCTGGAAAAGCGGTTTTGCTTCCGCTACCGCCAGTTCTCCTGCCTGTGTTGCCAACCCTTCGGAAAGGGGATTACCGATGAGTGCTTCTTCGGAAGTTTCACAACGGCGGGGATTGTTATGCACCCCGTTCAGGCAGATACGGGCGGTACTGACCTTACCGTCTGTTATGGTG
>DDLU01000157.1 GCA_002340305.1 Desulfovibrio sp. UBA2564 | reverse complement strand
GGCCCCGCACCACTGCGGGGCCGGGTTAAGGAAACATCATGCCCGTAATAGTCGTAACACCTGCTGAAAATGAGCCGATCAGCCTTGCGGAAGCAAGGAAGCATTTGCGGCTTGATCCTTCTATTGCTGACGATGACGACGCACTCATTGAAAAGGCAATCAGCGCGGCGCGTAAAGCGGGCGAGAAAAAGACCCACCGGACATGGATTGTACAGACTTATGACGCTTTTTTCCATGTTTTCCCCGGTCAGGATCAGCCGCTTGAATTGCCTTTGCCGCCGCTTTTGTCGGTTGAATCCGTGCAGTACGTAGACCCTGAAGGCGTGGCCGTGACCATGCCGGACGAAGATTACGAAATCGATAAAGCGTCTATGGTCGGTTCCATTTTTCCCGCCTTCGGTAAGGTCTGGCCGGAAACCAGAGGCAAAAGGAACGGCGTAGTTGTCCGCTTCCGGGCCGGGTATGAAGAATTTCCCGCAGACCTTGAGGCATGGCTGAAAATTACCATGGAAGATATTTATTTGAATAAAGAGTCCGGTTCCGATTTCATCAAAGCCCTGCTTGAACCCTATATCATTCCGGTGGTGGCCTAATGCTTAATCCTGCCGAAATGAAACATAGAATCCTGATCCAGAAGCCTGTGCGTGTCCCGGACGGGGGCGGCGGTTTTGATGAAACTTGGGAAGATGCCGCAAGTGTGCGTTGCAAAGCTCATGACGTAGCCAGCCGCGAGTTTTACCAGCAGAAAAAAGAGAAGTCCGAACGGGTGAAAGAATTTCGTTTCCGGGTCCGTGAATGCCCCGTGCTGGGTATGGATTACCGGATTGTTTTGAACGGCGAAAATTTCGATATTTCCAGCACTGAAACCGTGGATGATGAACAGACATGGTTGGTGCGCGGGAAATTGGTTGTATAAGCCCGTTAAGGGCCATCTTTGATAATTAAATAGCGAGTATGTGAGACACCGCCCCGGCAGTATGTTCTTTTTTTGAACTTACTGCCGGGGTGGGATTTGGTTTATTTGATCATTTTCAGGTCTGCTTTGCAGGACTTGAGGGTGTTTTGTGCCAAGTCGAAGGCTTCCGCGCTGCTGGATACTGTTTTCCGAATGGAGTCAACCAAGAAGGCTTCGCCGTACTGGTCCCGGTCCTCAAACATTTCTTTCAGGGTTCGGAGGCCACAGCAGGCCGACATTAATTCGGATATGTGTTCGTTCAGATTTTTATCGGGCATGGTTAACCTCTCTTTCCAGTACGAACTTTTCAGCATCGAGAACCGCATCATAAGCAGGAAATAAAACTTTTCTTTCTTCGCTGTCCGCATTGTACAGCCTGCGCAGAAGCGCAAGCTTTGCGCCCTGCAAGCATACGTCCAGTGTTAAATCGTCCGACTCCGCAAGCACCTTGGTTACGGCATCCCCTTTCGGCTTTTCGTCTTTGACTGCTGGCAAGGCTGCGGTAGTCTTCCCGCCCCAAATTTCGATCTGTTCTTCCACGTACTCAAGAGCATAACGCAGGTTCTCGCGGGGAATATCCTTCACACTGTCCACTTCCATGAACTCGTTCAACTCGCGCCATGATGCGCGGAAATGGTTGTTCGTGATTTGAAACCCGGCAAATTTGGTGCGTACCCACCTGTCCACGGCTTCACGCAATGGCCGCCGGTCGCTGGGTAGGGAAGCGGTTAAAGTTTTCTGGTCATTTTTAGGAATCGCTTTTTGGGAACGGGTAAGTTCTTTTTCCATCATATTGAAGGCTTCAATATATTTCACCTTCCAAGCCATGGCTTTTTTGCCGGTGAAGCCCATCACTAAGATGGTGAAGCCGTCGCGGGTTAGGTTGTAGGCGGGTTGTTCTTTGTTTTGGCCGTTGATGTAGGAGGACTCCGCAAAATTGCGGAGTCTAAAATCTTCTGGAACATCAAGCGTTTTAATCTTTTTAAGAATGTCGTCGTGGCGTTTGTTGAAATGATCGGCAATGTCTCGCGTAGAGACTACTGGGATTCCGTTAACCATAAATGGTTCGGGATTGAGGGGAAGGTTAGGCATGATGCCTCCGTGTGTTTTTTTGAATTGACTTTTTCGAAATAAAAAAAGCCGGGAGCTTCAAAAACGTCACACGAACGCCGTGTACACTTTTCCCCGAAGGGTCTTGTATGGCGTACACACTCCCGGACAAATATGTGCGGATATAACAAAACCATATCCCCTATGGTTTTGACAAAGCATAAAAAAATCCACTGCTGTCGGGAGCGGTAGCCGCGTGTGAGTAAAGGTGTTTTGAAGCACCTGCATTTAAGAATGCAGAAAAGGGAGGCGGGTGTCAAGGATGAAAATGCCGCCCCCGGAGGGGCGGCTGGGTGAAATGTTATTTTAAGAAACTGGCCCAATGATCTTCCGAAATGATGGCGATATCCACGCCTTTTTCATCTCTGTATTCAATAGCCGTGGCAATTTTCTTGCCATAAGTTGAGTGTTTCCAATCTCGGCTACCAATTGTACCAATGACTAGGTAATCAAGTTTTTTGGTAATGCTTTTACCAATTTTAGCCCCTCTGTCTTGTGCCTCTTTTTCGCAAATTTTACGCGTACCAAGAGCAAATTTACCTGTGAAACAGAAGCATTTATCTTCAAAGCAGATTTCGGGGGCCGGGTTATTGACCGGGAGGGAGGTTGCAAAGCTGTGAACGTTTTCCATTACCGGAGGTCCGCCTACGACTTCTGATAAGATTTGAAAAAGTTCCTCTCGTTCCTCCTGGTCAATCACTCCATCTGCAAGCATCCCGCGCACCCTGCGGTCAAGTTGCTGAATAGCCCAATCGTCCGTGAGTTCGCGGTTTTCTTCCAGCCAGCGGGCCAGAAAATCAGCCTCTTGACTGTTAACTTTTCCGTCAGCAAGCATGCCTTTGCAAATGCCAAGTAGTTCATCAACTGCCCGGTCTCCAACGTGTTTAGCGCGGAACCAGTGAGGCGGTTGTCCGTGGTCGTCGTGTTTTGTCATATTTTTACCTCGTAATGTCTGCCCAGAACTTGCGATAATGTTCTTCACTGAGATAATCTTTGCATTCATGTGTTCCGCAAGAGAGATCCTTTTCAGTAAAGTCTTTTCCAATTATATGCCCGGGGGGCGTTGCTCCAGCATCAAACATTTTGTTTAGTCTACCAGCAGCGTCAGTTTTGTAGCAAATATAACGCAGGCGTTTTTTTTGACCGTTTGGACTTTCTAACCATGAGTATGGGATACATACAGTTGGGTTCCCTGCTTCACATTGCAAGGTTGATACATTGAGAACACCGTTTGCGGCTGCTTTTGCAAAAACAATAGGGTACCCCTCGCCAATCATGACTTTCGAAATTTCTTCGTGTTTTTGGTACTGTTTAGAAACACATCCCCCCAAAACCATAGCCAATAAAAGCATAAAAATTATTTTTCGCATAAAACCTCCATTTGCAAAACGGCTATCATTTTTTCTTTATCTAAATCAAGTCTCACATACCTAACTTAAGGAACGCCTATGATCAAAATCGGTATGGATTTTTCAAATCTCGATTTGTCAAAATATACAACTGAGATTCAGGAATACATAATTGATCATAAAAAGGAGATTGCCCACAGGGTTAAGGACAGGGCTAAACAGCTTTGTCCGAAAAAAACGGGCAGGCTTTGCCGTAGCATCCGGGTTCGTAAAACCCGTGATGGATTTGAGGTTCGGGCGAATGCTCCGCATGCTCATCTTGTTGAATTTGGGCATCGGATAAAAAAAGAGAATGGGGAGTACGACGGCCATGTGCCGCCTCACCCTTTTTTGCGCCCTGCCCGCGATGAAGTACTAAACAATTTGTTGAACTCTGGTGCGAAGGGATTTGAATTTGCAGAATCAGCAGGCGTATTTGATGATTACTGGAAAGGGTAATGCTTGCTATGCGAAGCGAGAAACGATATAGTATTAATCAACGTTGCCCGTACTGCAACCGCATTCTTTTTAAGGGCATTGCCCTTGATATTGAAATAAAATGCAAGTGCGGGAAATGTATTAAATTTAACCAGAGCGGACCAATAAAAACCGCATAAATGCGTATTAGCGCAAACTTGAGTCCTGAGAGGGCCTTGACTGCTGGAACACCCCGGCGTTCAAGGCCCTTTTGCGTTTGGTGACATATGAGACAGCTTTTTACAGAGATTCAGACTAAATTCAATGCAGATACAAGTAACTTTAAATTGCTTGTTGAAAATCTTTATTACGGTGAAATACCGTCTAACTCTAAATATCCTTGTGCCGTCCTGTATGTGATTTCAGACAATCCAGCGGATACTTTTACAGAAGAGATAAGCCGTATTGTGTTGCAGGTAGATGTTTTTACAGAAAACAATTCTCCCGCCTCATGCCATGACGCTTTGACAGCGGCGAAAAAATTTTTCTGCGGACAGACCTTCACCCCGGAAGGGTTGGGGGAAGTCCAGTTTACAAGGGACCGGGTGCAGCATCCCCGGCGTGAATCAAAACTTTGGCGCGGCTCCGTTGATCTTCGGGCAGTCGTCTTAAACATGGAGGAATAACCATGGCTAGAGCTAAAGCCCAGTTGGGCGTGAATAGTGCCGTAATCATGGGCTGGCGCACTTCTGATCAGTCCATCGTCAAGGGGCTGAACCGCCTCGGAGTGCCGGAACTTTCCCGCGAAACCGTAACAGTTGAGGAATTCGGGCGTGATTCTTCGTATGAAATCACCACCGGATATAAGCAGGGCCGTTTCACCTTCAGCGGCTATGCCCTGAAGATGGATGTTAAGGGGCAGGATGAACTCCGCGCCCGTCTTTTTGAAAACCGGGAGTTCAAGGACTGCGTCTTCATGCTCAATAAGGATGACTTCTACGGTCTCGACCTTGCCCGTGATCCTGACGGTTTTTTTCAGGTTTCCAAGGCCCATAAAGGCGAAGTCGGCAGGAATGACCTTTATTCCTTTTCCGGCGAAATCACCTGCGGCGGGCTGATCTGCGAATATATCCATCACCTTGTTGCCGACACCATCGGATTCACCGCCGGTTCTTCCGGTGTGAAGGATACCATTACCGACTCCGCAGACGGCTTTGTCGATGCCGGGTTCAGTGCAGGCGATACTCTTATTGTTCACGGCTCGGCCAGCAACTCCGGTTACTACATCATTAAGTCCGTTGAAGCTGGCAAAATCACCCTTGAAACCGAAGGTGAAATTACCACCGAGGCCGCAAGTTCCATGATTGAACTGGATAGCGGCAAAATCTAGCAGGCACCAGGGGGATACCCCTGCCTCCATAAAACAGTGTGGGTCGGGTTGCTCCGTATCCGGCCCACACACAACACGGAGCAATAAAGATGAAAGTAAATTTTGATGATCCCAATCCCGGTATCTGGCTGGATATTGATGAAAACAATCCTGATGAAGGCCGTATCTGCCTGCGGGTAATGAGCACAGCCAAAGAGCGCGAGCTGGACCGCAAATACTCCAAGAAAAAATCCAAGGTCGTTAAAGGGCGCATCCATGACACCGTGGATATTGACTGGCCCAAACGTGACCGGGAGTTCTGGGACTATGTCATCGTGGACTGGGAGAACATCAGGTCTGAAAACGATGTGGAAATTCCCGCCACAGCAGAGAACAAACTGTTCCTCATGGAAAAGAACCCTGATTTTCAGGAATTTATTTCCGACATGCTCGAAAAACTCCGGGAACAGAAAGAAGAGCGTAAAAAGGCAACTGAAAAAAACTGATTGAATTCGCGGAATGGATGATCGCCGGGGATCGTCTGTCCTGCGAAGAGTGCCGGAAACAGTTTGAGATAACTGATTTAGATACCCCCGAAGAACGAGAGTTCAAGACTGAAGGCCCCGACTGCTGGGAATGCAGGCCCGACTTGCTCCCGGAAAATGAGCAGGCCGTGGAAATGTATCAACACTGTTCAGGTCAGTGGATTTGCGGGGCTGGCGGGGCGGTTGATTTGAATCT
>DDLU01000163.1 GCA_002340305.1 Desulfovibrio sp. UBA2564 | reverse complement strand
GCGATAATTACGTTCCATTGGCCTGCCCCGCCGAGAGCCAGTGCGGTTGATAACAGCCCGGTGATGAGTCCGACAATGACGTGGCTCTTATCCTTGATCTGGAAAATGAGCAGGGCGATGAACATTGCCGGGAGTGCATAATCAAGGCCCATTGGTTTTACGTCACTGATGAGTGTGCTGGAGAATATGCCAAGCACAGTTCCGCCGACCCAAGCAAGCTGGGCGATGGAGTTGATCAGGAAAGTGTCACTCTTATGGGTATCACCATTGGCAAAGCGAGTGGAATGTACGGCAAAGCTTTCATCGGTAAGCTGAAAGGTGAATCCGGCAATTTCAAGCTTGGACCACTTTTTCAGATACGGTGAAAGTGCTGCGGACATAAGCATGTGGCGCAGGTTGACGATAAAGGTGGTAATGATGACAGATAGGGCGGAGGCACCGGAGGCTATTAGTCCCACAGCGATGAACTGTGCTGATCCTGCAAAGACGATCAGGGACATGATCACTGTGTTGTCAATGGAAATGCCAGACTTGCGAGCTAATACGCCGTAGGCAAATCCTACGGGCAAATAGCCCAGGATGATGGGCAGGGCCTGCTTGAATGCTGAAACCAGCACGCTGTTTGGTTTGATTTTTTGGCGATTCATGACCGATTCCACGATTACCTCCCGCAAAATTAAAATTCAAGGACAGATTTGTGATTTGCTTGCCAGTATATACATAATCTGACATCAGTACAGATACAGTTTTTAGAAATATTAATAATAACAGTTTTGTGTAGTGAGAGTAAAGCTAATGAATCTGGATAGTTTTGATAATCAGTACAGATATAAAAAAGTAGAACAGGAACTTTCAAAGCACATTGAAGCTGGGGATCTTGTGCCCGGTGATAAGTTACCGTCCCTGCGCCAGATGAGCAAAACCCTCAAAGTTTCCATCTCAACTGTTTCCCATGCCTATGAAGAGCTTGAAAAGCGCGGCCTCATCGAATCCCGTCCCCGGTCCGGTTACTACGTGCGTAGCGAGTTCCGGGCTATTCCCACCCCCCGGATCAAAACCACCCAGAAGCTGGAACCGCATCTGGCTACTAAAAATAAGCTTATAAACACGGCCCTTGAAACTGTGGGCAATAAAGACCTGCTTCCGTTGGGGGTTGTCTGTCCAAGTACGGATTTGTTGCCTACCCGCCAGTTGGCAAAAATAATGAGCAGTGTCATCCGGGAAAATCCATTTGATACCACTGGATATGAAGTGATCCCCGGCAACCTTGATCTGCGCCGCCAGATCGCCTTTCGTTCTGTGGATTGCGGTTCGAATGTCACCGCAGATGAATTGATCATCACCACCGGAGCCATGGAGGCGCTTTATATTTCCCTGCGCACCCTGACCCGTCCCGGTGATCTGGTACTCATACAATCTCCCTCCTACTATTGCTTCCTGCAATTGGTGGAAAATCTGGGATTACGGGCCATTGAGATTCCGTCCTGCCCGGAACGGGGCATCAACCCGGATCGGGTGGAAGATGTTACCCGGACCTTTGATATCAAGGCCTGCATTTTTGCGGGTAACTTCAACAACCCTGATGGCGGATTGACTTCCGATGAGCGCAAAAAGGAGATCGTTGAGATCCTTGCCAAGCGCAAAATTCCGCTCATTGAGGATGATGTTTACGGGGAAATTTATTTCGGGGATTCGCGGCCCCGTACATTCAAGTCCTATGACCGTGACGGCGGGGTGCTGCTCTGTTCGTCTTTTTCCAAGACCATAGCTCCCGGGTATCGGGTGGGTTGGCTTGCACCGGGGCATTATCTGGAAAAGGCCCTTGAAATCAAGGCCACAACCAACGTTTCCTGCGTTGCCGCCACTCAGATGGCTATTGCTCGTTATCTGCGTGAGACTCTTTATGACCGCCATCTCAAGAAATTACGTGCAGCCATGAAGGATCAGATGCAGAAAATGCGTACTGAAATAGGATTATCGTTTCCCGAAGGCACAAAAGTGACAAATCCCAAAGGCGGTTCAGTCCTTTGGGTAGAACTTCCCGAGGATAAGGATGGGGTGGAACTCTTTTTCAAGGCGCGCGAAGAGGGCATCGGTATTGTTCCCGGAACGGTCTTTTCGCCGCAGGATGTGTTTTCAAACTACATCCGTCTTTCCAGCGGATCACTATGGAGTGATGAGATTCGGGCCGGAGTGCGCCGCCTGGGTGAACTTGCGGCAGAGTAGCCTCCGGCGGCCCCTTAGGGCCAGCACTGCTCTCTATATCCGTAAGACTCGAGCAAGAAGCTCTCACCTAACGGCTATAGGTAAGAGCTTTTTTTTGAAAAGAAGTTCTCTTGACTCTCCAAAAAAACTTTTAGTTAGGCTTCGCCGCGTTGTTTGATGGGTTGGAACAGAAAGTTTTTTTGCGGTCTTGTATAAAATTGTTTTCTAAGCCTGCATGGCTGTTTCTTCGATAACCTGTTCGACCATATTGGCGGCATCTTCGAAGGATGCTTCGGAGTCAGATTCGATGAGTGCTATTTGCAGGTTGATTTCGCGCTGTAAGGTGATGTTTTCGGGATCGAAATATAGTTTCCAGACCGGGACGGCCTTTTTCCCGGCTCCGGCGCGGCAGAGCAGCAGGCCGAGGTAAAGATAGGAGAAGTTATCCTTACCGAGGATGCGGATAGCCCGTTCGAATTCAACTTTGGCCTGAATATATTTATCGGTTTTGTAGAGGCAATATCCGAGCCTTTTACGGGCATCGGCATTTTGCGGTTCTGTCTTGATAAATTCTTTATATTTGGTTGCAGCTTCTTCGTAACGCTTATGCTCATAAGCTACGTTGGCTTCGGCTAAGGTATCGAGATTTACTTCCTTGGCGGCAATGGGCTTGGCTGCGCTTTGGGCCTGTTCACGGTCTTCTTTTTTTCTGAATCCACCGAACAGGAAACCTCTTCTGGAAAGTTTCCGGGCCTTTTTTTTATCAGACATATTCTCCTCCGCATTGAAAAAACTGCCGGAGTGTAACGGTAAATATTACAAACGCCAAGTTTAAACTAACTCTATGGACATACGGCTACCTCCGTTATAAAACAAGGGTACTTAAAAATATGAGGTTGCCATGAAAAGATTATTGTTGATTTTGATGTTTTGCCTTGCATGTGCTTCTTGCGCAAAAGCTGAAAATTATACCATTCCTTTTGAAACCGGGGGGAAGGTTTACAAACTGGCTCTGCTTCCATGGCAGGCGACTGCCATGGATTTTGATTTCAAATATCGCTGGCGTATGACCCAATCAATACTCAATGCCTGCAAACAGTCCGGGGCCTTCGAGTTAAAATGGTCCACTTATGTTGTTAACGGCGGCGATGTGACCCGGCTTGAAGATGTTGAGAAAGCGAATCTCTGGGAGCGTCGCAAATATGGAAAGGTGTATCCTGTAGTCTCGCAAGTACAGGCTGTTCTTTCCGGGACGGATGCCGATCTGGCGTTGCTTTATGATATTTCAGCGGGCAATACATCGGATAAACGACAGACCATGAGTAATTCGCGGTCCGACTCTATCAGGTTGTATCTTGTTGATGTGAAAACCGGCAGGGTTGTTACTGAATTTGACCGCACCAGTTTTCCGCGCAGCAGTGTTACTTATACGATAAAACAGGCTACCTTGCGTGCCTTAAATAAATGGCTTAACCAGTAGAACGCTTGATTTAAAAGGAGTTTTTATAGTGATTAAGAGAGTTTTTCAGGGTTCATTGATTGTTGTTTGTCTCGTAATTTTGTCTGCTTCCGTTGCTTTTGCCGACGATATGGACATCAAAGGATGGGAAAAAGGCGGCGAGTACGATTCTCTCTATGACAATACTGACCGTGATGTGTTCAAGGGGACACTTCTCAAGATTAAGGATATTGAACCGCTGGACGGTATGACTGAAGGTGTCGGCGTTCTTGTCAAAGATAAAGAAGACGGCGAGGATGTGCTCGTTCATCTTGGACCTAAAGATTTTGTTGAGCCGCGTATTAAGGACCTGCGTCCCGGCGTGCGCGTAAAGGTGTATGGCGTGTTGGTCGAAATTGACGGCGAATACGAATATATGGCTGCCAAGCTCAAGGCTGGCGAAGAGCGCAAATACAAGTTCCGCCTGACCAAAGACGGTACTCCTTTCTGGTCCCTTTCCCCTGAAGAACTTAAAAAAGAAGAATCCAGTCAGTAAACTTTATGAATTCCAAAAATATATCCCGTATTTCGTCTGAACTGAATATCCCTGATAAAAGTGTAAAAGCTGTGGTCGCCCTGCTTGATGAGGGGGCGACCATCCCTTTTATTTCCCGTTACCGTAAGGAAGCCACGGGAAGTCTCGATGAGGTGGCGGTCTCCAATGTCAGCGATCTTTTTGAGAAGCTTAAGGAATTGGATAAGCGGCGTGAAACTGTGCTCAAGTCTATTGATGAGCAGGGCAAGCTTGATAACGGCTTGCGTAAAAAGATCGAAGCTGCCGGAACCATGCGCCAGCTTGAAGATTTGTATTTGCCCTACAAGCTTAAGCGTAAAACCAAGGGGCAGGCAGCAATCCAAAAAGGTTTGGAGCCGCTGGCTTACAAAATTTTTGCCCAGAAATGTGATCCCGTGCAGGAAGCTGGGACATTTGTCTCAACTGAAAAGGGTGTGGAATCCGTAGATGATGCCCTTGCCGGGGCTCGCGATATTCTCGCTGAGAAGATTGCCGAGAATACAGTCTGCCGTGAGGCGGTACGTTCCTTGTTTGAACGTAAGGCCTTGATTGAATCCAAGCCGACCAAGTCTGCTCAGGCTGACGAAAACAAGGACAAGGCCTCCAAGTTCCGGGATTGGTTTGATTGGCGTGAACCTGCCAAGAAAGCGGCGGGGCATCGTATCTTGGCCTTGTTTCGTGGTGAGCGTGATAAGTTCCTGAAGGTTTCCATCCGTCCGGAAGAAGCTGAAGGTCTTGATATTTTGCATCGCAAATTGGTTCGTTCCAACTCAGATGCTTCTAAACAGGTGGAGCAGGCTGCAACTGACAGCTACAAGCGTTTGCTGGCTCCGCAGATGGAAACCGAGTTGCGCGGAGTTCTGCTGGAAAAAGCAGACACCGAAGCGATCAATATCTTTGCAGCCAACCTGCGTGAAATCCTGCTTGCTCCCCCCTTGGGGGGCAAACGGGTGCTGGCTCTTGATCCGGGTTTCCGTACCGGGGCCAAGCTGGTCTGCCTTGATGCGCAAGGGAACCTGCTGCACAACGAAACGATTTATCCGGTAACTTCCGAAGGCAAGAAGAAAGAAGCTGCGCACATCGTCCGTGATCTGGTGGAGAAGCACGACATCGAAGCTATTGCTATCGGTAATGGTACCGCAGGTCGTGAGACCGAACAGTTTGTTAAGGGATTGGGCTTGGATAAGTCCATTCAGGTGATCATGGTCAATGAATCAGGTGCTTCAGTCTATTCCGCCTCTGAGATCGCCCGTGAAGAATTTCCAGATTACGACATAACCGTGCGCGGAGCGGTTTCCATCGGGCGTAGGCTTATGGACCCGTTGGCAGAGCTGGTTAAGATTGATCCGAAATCAATTGGTGTTGGCCAGTATCAGCACGATGTGGATCAGAAAGGTCTGGCGGAAAGCCTTGGGCGTGTGGTGGAATCCTGCGTGAACATGGTTGGTGTTGAGTTGAACACTGCCAGTGCGCGGTTGCTGCAATCTGTTTCCGGGCTTGGTCCGGTGCTGGCTGTCAATGTAATTAAATTTCGTGATGAGAACGGTCCGTTCGGTTCCCGCCGGGAATTGTTAAAAGTGCCTCGTCTCGGTCCTAAAGCATTTGAGCAGTGCGCGGGTTTCCTGCGTATTCGCGGAGCCAAGAATCCCTTGGATGGAACTGCTGTTCATCCAGAACGCTACAAGGCTGTGGCCGGGATAGCCAAGGACCTCGGCGCGGATGTTGCCGATCTGATCAAGTCTTCGGAGTTGCGGTCCAAAGTAAATCTCGAAGATTATGTCTCCGATGATCTAGGATTGCCCACGCTGGAAGATATTATGAAAGAGCTTGAAAAACCGGGCCGTGATCCGCGCAAGCAGTTCGAAGCTGTGCAGTTTGATGACTCAGTAAAAGAAGTATCAGACCTGCACGAAGGCATGATTCTTAACGGTATCGTGACCAATGTCACTGCATTCGGTGCTTTTGTGGATATCGGGGTGCATCAGGACGGGCTGGTTCATATCAGTCGCATGGCAGATGAGTTTGTGCGTGATCCGGCAACAGTCGTGCATCCGGGGCAGGCTTTGAAAGTCAAAGTGCTTGATGTGGATATTCAGCGTAAAAGAATATCGCTAAGTATGCGCCGGTCGGATATGTAATGGATGCCTCCGGCGGCCCTGCCGGGGATTTTAATAAGCTTCGCACATAGTTTGTTAAAATTTATTCCAAAAAGTAACCGCAATATCTTAAAAGATATTGCGGTTCATTTGTTTGTACCATTTTCAAACGAAGCGGCGAAGCCTCGGTGAAAAGTTTTGGGAGAGTCCAAAGAACCTTTTTTCCAAAAAGGTTCTTTGGCCGCCGGAGGCATGCCTTTAAAGTCCCGGAAGCATGAGATGGTTTTTTTCAATCTGCCGTTTTCTGCGTTTCTGCATTGTTTTGGGATGTACCCCGAAGCGGAAACGGCGAATGACGCATTCTTTCTCTTTACAATCGCGAATAGCCTGCCGATCACCTACTGTGCAGGCAAGGCAGTGCTTGCGGACAGCCCGAATGCAGGTGCGCTGGGATTCTTCGGTCTTGGGGCCGCGCAATTCATAAAGAGAGCAGTCGCTGTCCTCACATTCCCTGACAAGCTGCGGGCTGCCGCCCATGCACCACAGGCAGTAGGCTCGTATGGACTGGTGAGGATTTCTTTTCCGTTCGCTCAATTTGTTCTCCGTTAATCGCGGCATTGAATTTAATGGGCAATATAGTGCCGTTGGCCGCGAAAGCCCATCTTTACGTAAATCGGGCGTAAAAATAAAGAGCGGATCGACTTTAGGATTAAACTTTTTGTAACTGTCTTTAATAAAAGAAAAAAGAAGGAGTAGCCCGTAGCCGGGATACTCCTTCTCAAGCTTGTCTGGCTTAAACGGCTATTTTTTAACCTGTTTCGTAAAAGTAATAGTTACCTCGCGTTTTCCCCAATCCTTGGCAGCTTTTTTGTCGAGGCCCATGTAGATGTCGATTTTGCCGGTCCAGCGTTTGTTCATTTTGTCTTTGACCACGTATTCGCCGGAAAGACCTTCTATTTTAACCTTGGTGTTGTGAGTCAAGCCTTTTTTGATCAGGTCCCGTGAAACTGCGATAGCTTTCATGCCCGGTTTCAGTTCATCTCCCCATGCTCCAAGAAAGGGATGGGCGGAAGTTTGCTCCACATGGGAAGTGTAGGCTGTGGAGGCCACTTTCATGGTTACTGGTTTGTCTTCACCAAGGCACCCGGAAATTAGGAAGAGGGCGGCAACAATCAATATGATATTTCTAAATTTGTTCATGGTTGCTCCTGTGTTAGCTTAAAGTTCGCACTTTCCGTAGTCGAAATTGCTTTTGAAATTCGAAGCCCCGCGCAGGATTTTTCCCTTGTTGCAGGAATATTCTACCTCAGTGACTTGTACCAGAAAATCCAGATCGTGGGAAACCACCAGCATAGCGATATCCAGTGAATTAAGAATTGTGATCAGGCGTTTGCGCATGGCGGGATCAAGATCATTGGTAGGTTCATCCAGCACCAGAGCCTTGGGTTCCATAGCCAGTACCGTGGCGAGGGAAACCAGCTTCTTTTCACCCCCGGAAAGGCGGTAGGACACGCGGTCTCCGTACCCGGACAAGCCTAAAGTGCAGAGGGTGTATTGGGCAATTTTACGTGCCTCATCAGGTGATTTACCAAGATTAAGCGGCCCGAAGGAGACATCTTCCAGCACGGTGGGGCAGAAAAGTTGATCATCGGCCTGCTGGAAAAGTAAGCCCACGCCTTTGCGCAGTTCCTGAAAATCTTTTTCCGATTCCATCTCCCGGCCCATGTAGCGGATCTTTCCGGACTGTGGTTTGAGCAAGCCCATGATGATGTGCAGCAGGGTGGTCTTCCCGGAACCGTTGTGTCCGGTAAGGCCGATCTTTTTACCCGGATTCAGCGCGAAATCAGCTTCCTTGAGGACATCATTGTCGGGATAGGAAAAGTTTATTTTATGCAGGGAAAATATGGGCGAACTCACAGCAGAACCTCGATTTTATTAAACTCAAGAAAAATGAAAATAGCTACGCATCCAAGGGTGGCTAGTAAAAGGGCGATATCCCGTTTGCTTGTGCGGTAACTGTTCAGGGTGTGGAATATACCGGAAAATCCCCGGCAGAGCATGGCCTGCCAGACCCGTTGTGCACGGTCTAGGCTGCGGACCAGCAGCATGCCCATGAGCCATGCGTAGGTGCGGTAGGTGTGCAGGTTAGTGCGCGGGGTGAATGCGCGCATGGAAGCAGCCCTGCGCATGCGGGTATATTCCATGATCATCACATGAACATAGCGCCAGCTGAAAAGAAGCAGACGGCAGAGCTTGTCCGGTATTCTTAATGATTGCATTCCTGCGCCGAGAGTCTGCACCGGCATGGTTGAGATCAATGCGGTCATGGCGAGGATTACCCCGTTTGATTTCAGGGAGATGGTTGCAGTGTAGCTAAGTCCTTCAAGTGTGGCGGTGAATGGGCCGATGTTGAGGGCTGGGGTTCCGGGCCGGGAAAAGGGCAGGAATATCCAGAGAAAGATAATGAAGAAATTGATGATAAGCAGCCGCTTGAGCAGGACTCTAAATTCCAGCTGCGCAGCAAGGGCAAAGATGATTCCCGCCGCAAGTACACTTCCTGCGGCTGCAAGGTTTGTGACCAGTGCTCCGGCAAGGGAAAAAAGGAAAGCGCAGGCCAGCCTGAACCCCGGATGCATGGAGTGAATAATTGAACTGCCGTAGGCAAATGGTTCGGTTAACTGCTGCAAAATAGTCTCCTGATTACGGAATATTGGAGTAGCATCTATCCACACGTCCTGCAATGCGAAACAAGTCTTGAGCTACAGACGTAATAGCGTTATATCCAATCGTATATTGTAATGACTAATATTTTTATGGAAGGACCGCATGAGCAAAAACGCTGAATTGAGAGAGATTGTTGCAGAGGTTGGAGAAGACCTGATCTGGCGTCCGCTTTATGACTTTGAAAATACCCCGCTCGCCAATGGTGTTGGTCATGATATCGATGGTATTGATCCTGAGTTTATTGACTTGGACTTTAACGGGAAAAGCGTCTGTGATCTCGGCTGTAATCTCGGCCATTTTTCATTTTATGCCTGTGAACATGGCGCACGCGAGGTCGTAGGCTATGACTTGGAACCTAAGGTGATTGCCGGGGCTAAGAAGCTTGTCGAACTTTATGAAGTTGAAAATGTTGAGTTCTGTGTCTGTGATTTTGCTAACAATCAGCCGGACCGTACCTTCACTATGGGGATGCTTATTGATATTTTGGGTAAAATAAATATTGGGCACGGGCATATGACAGCGATTCTCAAGGGGTTGGAAAAGCGCTCCAAGTCAGAGATGCTGCTTACT
Organism: Desulfovibrio sp. UBA2564; assembly: GCA_002340305.1. Taxonomy (GTDB): domain Bacteria; phylum Desulfobacterota; class Desulfovibrionia; order Desulfovibrionales; family Desulfovibrionaceae; genus Maridesulfovibrio. Next base: position 882 of record DDLU01000163.1, on the reverse strand, counting down.
TTTCGTCCTGAATATTTTGTGGGCAAGCATCTTGGTTTAACGTCAGAGGAGTTCATGAGAATGTATCCGCAGGCTAAGATTGTGGATGATAAGTTCAGCTTGCTTGATTTTGTATTGGATCTTTTTGCTGAAAATTGGGAGATGGCCTATCTTTCCAAACCCCATCCCGCTGACAAACAATACAAACGTACCGTTTATTTTAAGCATCGGTAACTTGCCCCTCGCGTTTATAATGATTAGCTTTTTCCTGTTCGGGTTTACTTTGAAAATACAAGGGATTGAAATGGCAAAAGAATTTATTGAGATGACCGACATTGAATATGTCGTGGAAGAACGGGATAAGAAAAGCGTTTACGTGCCGGGAATGGCAAAGGATATGATTATCGGCGGGAGAGATTCCGGTAATGTTTTTATCTTCTGCTTGAATGATGATCTGCGCAAATCCACTGCTATCAAGGTGGCTAGAAATTTGGGGCGCGAATTTGTAGTAGTAAGCCGTAGCGATGGTAATCCGGTGTTGGAAAAGATCGCCGCAGGAGATGATCAGATTGTCAGCCTTCCGCGTGGAGCCGCTAAGTCCGAAAAGGTCCGCGAGATGCTTAAGAGTAACGGCAAGGTCATTTTCATCATGTGCGATTTCATGAGTCTGCTGGCAGCCTCCGACGGTTCGGAAGACGCTCGTGAGCAGATTTCACTCATGCTTAATCGCTTTGAACCCAGTTTCATGGAAGCAGCCCATCACATCGTCCGCTCTGACCAGAGTGAGGAAGAAATTTTACAGGATGTGTTGGAGAAGATAGCTATTTAATAAAAGGGTGCTGATTTTGGCTTTGACCGAACAAACTTGAGCTTTTCAAATTAAATCGAACGGAAGAAAGCATA
>DDLU01000244.1 GCA_002340305.1 Desulfovibrio sp. UBA2564 | reverse complement strand
TATGTTTGTGGCTCGGTCTTGGATTTTCATAATGGCTCCCTCTTTGAAGACAGGTCTATATCTATTGTTAGCATACCCCATATAAAACACCCCCGGCAACCCAAAGGCTACCGGGGGGCTGATAAAAGCTTCTCTAATCTGATCTGTTAAGTCCCTTCCACCACATCGAACTTCGCAAAGGACGGCTCATGCAGGGGAATCAGAATATCTGCCATATCCTTAACCTTAAGCATGATGTCATAAGCTCCATAGGTATTCACTGAGGTTCCCGGGGGAATGACTTCCATTTCCATGCCGCGAACTTCCGGCGGAGGATTGAAATTTTCCATGATCACACAAAATCCGGTAATCGCAGCAAGACCGCCTGCAGTATCAATTAATATAGTCATCCCTCCGGGTGTATGGGCCGGGGTATGCATCATACGGATTCCGGGAACAACTTCGTAATCACCGTCAACTGCGACCACCTGCCCATTATCCTCAACATCCTCCACATAATCTTCCAGATACCTGAAATCCAACGGATGCGGAGAATGCACATGATCAAGTTCTTTGCGGTGCACATAAAATTTAGCGTTTGTACATTTGTAATCATTTTCGCAATGGTCATTGTGCAAGTGGGTATGGATCACGATATCGATGTCTTCGGGTTTTAATCCATATTTCGCCAATCCGTCCTCAAAAGTATAAATTTTACTGCCCAGATCAGCTTCACGATCCTCAGAAATAATCGGCTGCATTTCTCCGGTATCTACGAGGATCTTCTTGTCCCCGCCTTCAATATACCAACAATAAATAGGAATAATGTAAGGCTTCCCGTAATCGTGCTGGTAGGTCATCATGCCCTTGTCAAACCTTTTCGTGCCCATGACAATAGGGTGAATTTTATATTCCGCCATATTTCCTCCTGATACACTTATCCACTCGGGGCAGCCATCCGCCTGCGGCTGTAATTTGTCAGCACCCTGACCCTAGATGATTTCACCGGCAATTGTAAACTTCGTGCTCCAAAACACAGCGCAAAAAAAGTGAAAAGATAAACAAGCAACTGTCAATTCGATTTTTTAAAAACAAAATATACTTGAATTAATTTTCACAAAACAATTTTAAAATAGGTTAACTTTATAATTTAAAACAATTTATTTAATATTTTGTGAAATAAATAACAATGTTTTGCAGTTTCAACTAGAAAAGAAAGGCATTTTAATGTGAAAAAAAGTTATTTTTTTCTTTATTATAAAAAAGTTTGTTTATTTTTTCACAGACACCTAAAAAAGGTCTAAGTTAAAAACAAATCACCAAACACAGCACATTCATTATTTAAACCCAAATAAATAGGAATTGAGGAGGCAACCATGAATTACAAAGAGATTCAAGAACTGCTGATGAAGGAAATGAGACTTTATCATTACCCTGTCGCCGTTAAATATTTCTTCGACCAAGCTGAGGTTGATGAGTTCAAGGAAAAAGCTGATTTCCACGTGCCCATCAAACCTATGACCTTCTGTCAGTGGGAAATTGCCGCCCGCATGAAAGGCCAGACCGTATACTCAGACGTTGAAGGCCTCGGTTGCGGTAACGCAAAATACGCTTTCGCATGGAAAGAGCTGGATGAAGGCGAAATCAAAGGTCACTCCAAGTATGTTGTAGATATGGAACAGGCTGAAAAGTTTGTGCTCAGCAAACCCCGTCTGGAAGAAGGCCTCATCGGTATCGCTGTTGCGCCTCTAGGTTCCATCGATGGCATTTTCGAACCTGATGTCGTTCACTTCTACTGCGACAACATGCAGGCTTACCACTTTGCTGTTGACTACGCTGCAGCAACCGACACCCACCCCCTGCGCCCCAATGTAACCATGAACTCCTCCGCCTGCGGCGGTTGCGTATACACTTTCAATGAGCAGGAATTCAATATGGTCCCCGCTTGTTCCGGTAGCTACAACGCAGGTAAAACCGAGCGCGGCGAGATCAACATCATGATCCCCGGCAAGAAGTTCAAGAAAATGGTCCAGAGACTGGTTGACCGCATTGAACTCGCAAGCTCCGCTATCACCAAACCCGGTGACGGATTCCCCGGTCAGGATGTTTGTAAGAACTGTCCGCTGGTTATCTTCAAAAAGGGTAAATAGTTTAAAGCTGAAAAGCGATCCCCGGACACTGCAATGTCCGGGGACCGCATAAATAGGAATGAAGGCGCTGTTCCTGTTTAATCTGATTCTGAAAGGGTCTCCGGCTGCTGCAACAGCCGGGTAAGGAAGCAGAAGACAGACACAGCAAAACCAACTTTCGATCAAGGAGATACACTATGTTTAAATCACGCAAAAGCCTTTTGATCATGGCTATCGCGGCACTGGCTGTGGTAGCCTATATCCAGCCTGCCTTTGCAGACCGTCTGGCTGACGCAATCAGTGCTACACCTAAAGGTGCTGAGCCCGGTCAGATTAACTCTGAACTCACTCCCGGTTTCCTCGGAATTCCCGGCGGCCCCAGCGTCAACCTCGTAATCGGCTTCGTATGGGCGATCTGGGTTGGTTGGATTTTCTCCACCGTTGGTGCTTTCGGTGGTATTATGGCCGGTGTTGGTCACATCACCATTTACGGTTTCGGTAACTACGCATCTACCTTTAAAAAGACCTCTCCGGTCATGAACAAGCTCGTAACCGACTCCATCCGCGTATCTAACCAGTGGCTGGTTGGTACTTCCGCGGCTATGTCCTCATTCAACTACTACAAGATGGGCCGTCTGGTTCTGCCGCTGGGGCTTTCCCTTGCAGCAGGTTCCATTGCCGGTTCCTATCTCGTGCCCTGGCTCACCGCAGGTAAGATTTCCCTGAAATCCTACATCGGATTCTTCGGTCTCTTTGTTCTCGCCTTGGGCTGCTACCTGTTCTACGAAACCACTCCCAAAGGACAGGCTGGCAAAAAGCAGGCTAAAGAAGCAGCAAAAGCATTCGAAGCTTCCATTAAAAGCGAAAAAGAAGGCGCAGCTGTCGATACCGCTGCCATGGGTGTTAAAGTTGTATCTTTCAACATGACCAAGTGCGTATTCACCTTCTACGGTGTTGAGTTCTCCTTCAACCCTCTCATTCCCGTAGTTGGCGGTTTCATTATCGCAGCACTTGCTTCCTTCCTCGGCGTGGGTGGCGGATTCCTGCTCGTGCCCTTCCTGACCAGTGTTGCCGGTCTGCCCATGTATCTCGTTGCAGGTACTTCCGCACTGGCAGTACTCGTAGGTATGACCACCTCAGTATTTACTTACATGGTTGTTAAAGATACCCCCGTGTTCTGGCCCCTGATCGGTGTCGAACTCCTCGGTATCCTCGTGGGTTCCTTCATCGGCCCCCGTACTTCCAAGTACATCCCGGACGTATGGCTCAAGCGACTTTTCGTCGTACTGGCTCTGTACGTAGGTATCCGCTACACCTCCAAAGGATTCCTCGGATACAGCCTGCTGCCTCCGTTCTAAGTCAACGATGACTCAAAGGCCGGGGATGCCCCACACCTTCCCCGGCCTCGTTTAAAATTTTTAAATGTAAAATGCCCTTTTCGCACTTTAATAAACGGGGTCAGAAATTATGTTCGAGTCAATTTATCCAATCATAGACAACCTGCTTATCGCACCTTACCGCTTTGGTCTGCCTACCACTGCGGCTTTCTGGTTCGGTACTGCGGTCATGGCATTTTGGTGCACCCTTGCCGGGGAACTGAGCATGACTTTGGTCTATCTCTGGAACAGAGAATACTACACAGACTTGAACCGCAAAATGACCCGCATGCATAATATTTCTGTAGAAGCAGTGCGCCATAAAGAAAAAGAAACTTTTAAATCCGCCAACAAGTGGGCTAACGAATATTTCGGTAAGGTTTTCTTTTCCCATGCAGCCCTTTTCGCAGTATCCCTCTGGCCTGTTCCGTTTGCACTTGCCTGGCTGCAAACCCGTTTTACCGGAATCGATATCCATTCCGTTCCTTTCACCGAATTTTCCCTCGGCTATCCTTTTGTTTTTATTTTATCATATATTATTGTACGCTATGGCTTCTCGAAGGTGAGATCTTTCATTCCTGTACTCAAAAAGATTGACGACCTGAGAGCGGAAGATGCCAAAGATGCCGGGGAAATGACTTCATGGAACGAGCTTGCACAGATCCCTGAAGACAACGCGGAAACTGCAAACGGCCCTTGTCTTGAAAGCAAGGCCTAATCATGAGCAGGATTCTCCCCGTGACGGGCAATTCCCTCCCGGCGGAGAATTCATGTTCAAGCTTAAATATACTCTTCCGGCCATCCTGCTTCTGGCCGGTGCATTTCTCTACTTTTTCGGGTCCCAGCCGGCAGAAAAAATCGTACGCGTTGATATGTCCATCCGAGAGGAAATGCGTGTCCCAGAACCGCGTCCGGCAATAACCTATGCATATCTTCCACAATACTCACACCGTGTTTCATATCTGAGACACAGTAAACTCATTGATTATCTTTCCCGTGAGTCCGGCTTCACTATCAGACAGGTATTTCCTGATACATTTGAAGAACACCGCCGCATGGTTAAAGACGGTGAAATCGATATTTCATTCTCTAATCCAATGACCTATGTGAGTATTGCCAAGAATGGTGCGCGCGCATTTGCCCGAATCATTGAACCTTCCGGCAGCCCAACTTTCAGGGGCCAGATCATCACCCGCAAGGACAACCGCGCCATTACCAGAATTAAAGATTGCATTGGCAAAACATGGATCGCCGTCGATCCGCTTTCCGCTGGCGGCTACCTTTTTCCACTGGGGCTTTTCCTCAAGAACGGAATCAAGGAATCAGATTTCAAAGATATTTCCTTTGCCCCCGGACCGGGAGGTAAACAGGAAAAGGCTGTACTTGCGGTTTACGCTGGGAAATACGACTTCGCGTCTATCCGCGAAGGGACTCTTAACGTTGTTCGCGACAAAATTAATATCGACAAAATCAGGATTGTCGCGGAGACAAAGACATACCCCGGCTGGGTATACGCCGCACGCAAAGGCTTATCAGAAAAAGTTGTCAACAAAATCCAATACTGCATGTTCCGTATGTCCATGGAAGACCCGGAACAGGCTGCAATTCTATATCAGGCAGGCATGAGGGGAATTATTCCCGCCCAGGATAGCGACTACGATACAGTGCGGAACCTTACAAACAAACTGGGCTTGAACATTGATTACGGACAATAGGGAGGGTAAAATGACAGATCTTTTCTCCCGGCTCAAATTCCGGACAAAAATCAATCTCGGACTGACCTTAATTGTTGCTTTTACTTCGCTGATCATTACAATTTTCGTCATCCGCATGTCATCGGATGCGCTCATTGAGCAATCCCGTAAACGTGGCGAAGTTCTGGCTGGAAATCTCGCCTTACGCGCTGAGAATCCCCTGCTTTCAGTGGACCTGCTCAACCTCGGTTCCATGGTCAACGAACTGAAAAAGGCTGATGATGAAATTGTCTATGCCTTTATCATGGACGACCGGAACCGTGTTTTAGCCAACACCTTCAGCGATGGCTTCCCTGTACAGCTAAAAGATGCCAACCAAGGCGCGGATAATGAAATCAATGTTGTCACCATTGATACCGGGAAGAACCGTATCTTCGATTTCTCGGCACCTATTTTCCTCAGTGATAAGAAACTGGGCACCGTACGCATCGGCCTATCCAGAGCCGGAATCCATGCTGTTGTGCAAAACCTCGTCTTTGCAATCATGGCCCTTACCGGGGCAGTTATCCTGCTGGCTGTAGTTATCTCAACCCAATTTGCCAGACAGCTGACCTTCCGGCTTGGTTCACTGCAAAAACATGCCGAAGATATTGTCACCACCCACTTAGGCCCCAGCCTGCGCAAAGAAGAATGTAAAACCATAACCTTAGTTGATAGATTCAAGCAGGCCATTACCCATGCTCCCAAGGGTGACGAAATTCAGGAATTAACAGCAACTTTCGATCATATGGGCATGAGCCTTGCCTGCCACATTGAAGATCTCCAGATAACAGAAGCCGACCTTACCAGACAGAAGGAACTACTCAAAACCATCATCAATGTCTCACCGGACTTCGTCTCTCTGCTCGGCCCGCAACTTACTTACCTTGCGGTAAACAAAACCTATGCCGAACATCTGGGCCATACAGAAGAAGAAGTAATCGGCCTGACAGATAACGACCTCTATCCTCCCGAGACCGCCACAGCACGAATGGAAGAAGCTCGCATGGTTCTTGAGACCGGAAGAACCGTAAACAAGGAGACACGCGAACCGGAGACAGAGGAATCGCCGGCACGTTGGTTTCATACCATCCGCGTTCCAGTCCACGGGCAGAGCAACAATATTATCGGCGTGCTCTCTACGGCCCGTGAAATCACCGAATTAAAAGGCTATCAGGCGCAGTTGATCCAGTCCCAGAAGATGGAATCCATCGGTAAGCTGGCTGGAGGTGTGGCTCATGAAATCAACACCCCGCTTGGAATCATTTTAGGCTACGCCCAGTTATTGCAGGATGATTTTAAGCCTGAAGATCAAATATCCAAGGACTTGGAAATCATTGAAAAGCAAGCCCGTGTATGTCGAAAAATTGTTGCGGACCTGCTCGGTTTCTCCCGCCAGAATGAAAGTGAAAAAATCACCATGTGTTTCAACAACTCAATTCTGGAAGTGGTCCAGCTGGTAAGTCATACCTTCAAGTTGGAACAAGTTGAAATATCGACTGAACTTGATGATCGTTTCCCCATCATCCACGGCGACCCGGAAAAGCTGAAACAAGTCTGGCTGAACCTGCTGTCCAATGCACTGGAAGCCATTGACGAAAAAGGCCGTATCCATATTTCTACTCAACTCGATACTGATTCCATGACCATTACTGCAATCTTTGCGGATTCGGGCTACGGTGTGGACCCCAAAAATATCAACGCGATCTTCGATCCTTTCTACTCCACAAAACCTGTAGGCAAAGGGACTGGATTGGGTCTTTCCGTATCCTTCGGAATCATCAAGGACCACGGCGGAACAATCAAAGCCGCAAGTCCGCTACCGCGTACCCTGCGCCGCAAGCTTGATATTTCAGAGAACGCCGGTCCCGGTACTCTATTTGAAGTTACCCTTCCTTTAGATGATCTATCTGAAGAATAACTTAGGGTTTTATAAACTTAACATCTTGTGATATAGTTCACTATTATGAAGTTTAGACACGTTTTCAGCCATTGGACTTACGAGACCTTTCCCCCCGGACGACTTCTCAGGCGTAGGTATAACTCTTTCAAAAAGCTCATGGAGCTAGAAGAGCAGTGCCTTAAAGCGATCTCACACATTGAAGATATCGGTTTCGGTCAAACCGTCACCGATTGGGCCTATGTTGAAAAACAGGCTGCTGATCTGGGTATTAACATACGCACCATGCTTGAGCACTTACAAGACATGAACCCTGTGCGCTTCATGGACATCATGGATTACTACAACAAGATCAATTTCTATGTGCGCATGGCTGTTACCGTGCCGGACCCCGAAATTTCAAAGCCGTTCACCTTCCCCCTTGACGATGCCATCGACTATGAATTCAAGGCCGGAGCCTGTGCTGCGGACCTTGCCCGTTTGAAACAGGCCGGAATGCCGGTTCTGGACGGCACAGTTATCGGTTCGGATGTGTACAACTACTTCATCGAAGCAAACAACTTACGTATTGCCATTGATGAAATTCTCGAATCAGCAATAACAACCGGAATAACTGATTTAAATTCAATTTCCCGAACCATCATCGACCGTTTCATGCAAGGTGTTATGCCTGATGCAATTGCAAACGAGATTGAAATCGCAGCACTGGAAGCATCGCGCGGGAGCGGCAACCTGACCCTTAGTGCCTCATCAACACCGGAAGGCAGCCTTTATGCCCTGCCCGAAAGCTCGTGCACTATTACTCCGGTCCCGGCTCAGGATGTTGTCGAAGCATGGAAAAAAGCTGTCACCTGCAAATTCTTTGCGGAATCCATTAAAGCCCGTATTGAATCCGGCTACGCAGACCGCGAAAGTCCAGCTATGGTCATCATTCAACCGGTCAAAGACATTCACGATTCCGGTGTAATTGAGACCCTGCATGAATCGACCGACCTGCCGCCCAAAGACCGGGACGGCGGTTGCTCAGCAATTTTCAGCAACAGTTCCACAACCCCATACCTGCTTTCCAGAAGAGAAAAACAGCGGGTAATATCACGCCCCGAAGAATCACAGCTTTCAACCCATTCAGCCAAAACACTGGCCTCTCTGGGCAGAAAAGCCGAAGACTTATTCGATGCTCCGCAAAGATGTTACTGGATCACCGACCTGCGTAACCGGGTAATGATTACCTCTGTGCGCTCATATCCTTTCAGAGGCGAAAAAGAGACCGTGCGTATCAAGCAGGCTCTCTCTTACATTGCCAACTTGAATATTTCCCCGCGCAATACAGAAATGTTCCTGCCGGAAAAAAGCCGCTCCATGTATGATCTGGTGCGCTTTGCCAATGAAAAGGGCATTGAGGAAATGTTCTCGCTTGTAAGTAAAAAAGGTTTGGGTATCGACGGCGCAAAACACTTACAGGCGCGCCAGCCAATCAGCATCACCGTGCTAAACCTCGCAGACGGTCTGTTCAGCACCGCAGCCGGGAAAATGAACATTTCACCTGACGATATCAAATCAGCCCCTATGTGGGCTCTCTGGTTTGGCCTCGGTGCGGACCGGGCAGGTTGGGACGGCGAAAACAGCATCGAAGGCTACGCTATTCTTTCCAGAACTTACATGAACATTACTCTGAAGTCGGAAAAGGACCTGACCGAAATTGACGCGGTTTGCGACCCCGATGCGCAATCCAACCACATACATTTCCGGTTCAAAGGCGGTGGGGGATCACCGGACCAACGCCTCGCACGGATCAGATTCATCAACACTACCCTGAAATCACAGGGATTCATTACCCATCATCAGGGCGATATGATTGAGGCAAAATATAAAAAAGGAAGAGAACCGGAAATTCAAAAACTTCTGGCAACAACCGGACACTTGATTGCCCATATCGCCACTCATCATCCGGTGGTGCAAGAAAATGAGGATGCCGATCAGGTAGCAGCACAATTTATTGCGGGATTAGGTTAGGATTAACTAACCCTTCGCCTGTGATTTCTTATGAATCTGGACCAGAAAATGAACCAGCTTGTCTTCGATTTCGCGGTCATCAACATATTCGATGATCATTTCTTTGGCTTCTTCAAGATCATATTCAGCAAGAAGCTCGCGTAAGCGCATGCGTAACTGCGCCTTCTCCCGCTTAAACTGCAAATCTTCCAAGATATCGGTAACGTAATCAAAATCTTTTTTGGCGAGAGCTTTGCGGAAGTTTGTGCGCACAAAATGGGAATAGAAACGTCCTGAAATCCCGGAAAGAAGCATCCCCAGCCAGACTCCGATGACCAGCGTTACAAGGTCCGCAGCCTTTTCCTTGGCAATATTTATCCACTCGCTTATATCCCGGTCCCGTAGCAGGTCCTGCGTCTTGCGCATCTCAAGAACCATCCGCTTTACAGCAGGATTATTCTTGTTGATGTCGAGAGCCTCGCGGAACTGGGCCTCAGCCATTTCCAGATCACCCATTTTAAAATAAGCCCGCCCGAGCAGGCTATACAGCCAGTCCGAGCGGGGATGTTTCTTTAAACATTGTTCAAGGCTTGAAGCCGCCAGTTCATAATCCCCACAATCAATAAGCTCCTGCCCCATTCTTCCGCAGGAAAGCTCCGATTCAAGTCCTCCATTAAGATTCAAATCTGCCCGGCACTCAATAATACCGAACAACACTGTCAGAGTCAGAACCACGCATATCAACCAGATAACTCTTTCTGTTTTGTTCATTCAGGGCCTTTCATAAAGACCGGGCATTCTTACCAGCATGGCTTTACCAAAGCTGCTTGATGCTGCTGCCCGGATAATAGAATTCTAAAATGTGATCGTACTTTTTGGTTTTACCCAGCTCGGCGGCTCCCCACTGCGAGTATCCAACACCATGCCCCCATCCACGGCCTTTAAATGTATAATAATCTCCCTTTTTGTCAATTCGCAAAAGAATATCAGGCAATTTCAAAACACGTGAGCTGCCAAGCGTTGTTCTAGTGCGCAAATCGCGAAAACCGGACTTATACTTGATACGCACTTTGACGATTCGACCCGAAGGCCCTTTTTCCAGAGCAGAAATAGAACGTATCCCGGGTACGGAAATACCGATTTTCTTAAGCTTGGACTCAATATCCTTACGGCTGTATTTTCTGGTCCATGAAGCCATCTTGCCCTTCAAACTTGCGGAATCTTTCTGCGCAATAAGATAATCTTTACCCGCACCGAATATAGCCTTGGCATCGGCTGTAAAACCGCCGCTGTTGGCGGTATACTGGGAAAGAATAGGAAGGTTCTTATAAAGCATAATCTGACCGCGAGTCAGCTTAACGGCCTTGTCAGTGCGCTTATCTTCGCGGCCTACCCCGCCATACATCTGATCATAAGTATCAGCATAAACATCATAGAAAAGATGGGTGCGGTGTTTTTTCTGATAGTAAGCATAAGTTCGGGCCGCTACAGCTTGAGCTTTCAATGTTTCAACAGGCCACGAAGCGTATGATTCTGCAGGAACTACCGACCGCAGGTAATCTTCAATCTCGATAATATTTAGGATCAACAATTTCCCCTTGCGGATACTTACATCAATAACCCCGCGAACCTTTTTGGATTCGGAACCGTAACTGACATTCAAAGAGCCTTTCGACTTAAATTTAATCCTCGCAGCACTGACCACCTTACCGTCAAGGGTCAACCTTTTACCGGACATACCCACTTTATATTTACGCCCACAACCAAGCTCATCGGTGCAAATCTGATCCTTGCCAGATCCGGTAGTAACGGTCATGGTTTCCACCTTACGGCTCAAACAAACCCGCAAAGTCGGTTCCTTACCAATCTTTGCCGGTACTTTTTCAGTCGGTTTTTGCTCAGGCTTTTGTTCCGGCTTCAGGTCTTCCTTTGCTTTCATGGAAGAAACCACCGCTTCGGCCTGATACTTAAATTTCCCAGAGGAAAAATGGCGTAAATACTGCCGGAACACAGACTTTGCCCGGTCATACCTATTCATCTGGTAGTAAAGGAATCCCAGCCGATATAGCGCGGTGTCAGCATAATCAGGATAATTACGCCCCACCACGCGGTAAACATCAGCAGCCTTTTCCGGGGCATCCAGAAAAGTGGAAAGTACCATGGCCTTACCGAACATGGCATTAACCCTTGTTTTCGCCACCGGGGAATAATCAATAGCAGTATCATACTGCTCAAGGGCCTCAAAATATTTACCGATATCAATCAGGTAGCTGGCGTAATTAATATGCCACTGGGCCTGCGCCTGATCTTCGATCTCAACGGGTGATAACTTACGGGCCTGCGCGGGAGCAGGAATCATAAGCAGCAAAATCAATACCGGGAGAAAAACATTTTGTATTAATCTAAAATTATTCTTCATCTTCACTATCCTTCACTTTTTCTTCACTCGCTTTTTCCTCACCGGTCTGAGACGGTGCTGATTCCGCAGGAACCGCAAGATGCTCAAAGTAATCCTTCATATAAAGCAGATTACTGTCCGCCGGACTGAGTAATAAGGCTTTATCCAGAACCTGCCGCGCCTGCTTGATATCGCCCTTGTTCAGCAGATAACGCACGTTCAACTGGTGCAACCGCACATCATAAGGAAACTTGGCAATACCTTCATGAAGTATCTCAGACAGTGCCATATCATCCCCAAGGGCAAGCAAAGTGTATGAAAGATAAAGGTAGATATCACGGTCATCCTTCATCGTCACAGCCTGACTCAAAGCCTGATAGGCATCACCGTAATGCTGTCCATGAAAGGCATTAACACCCAAATCCTTAAGCTCGGCAAATCTTTTCTCAAGTACCTCAGGAGTAATTTCCTTATCATCAATCAAAACGATCCTTCTACCGTGCGGATAAGGAGCATCAAGAATTGATTTGACCAGAATATCACCCTCAAGTTTCAACTTCCCAAGCGAGGCGGAACCAAGATAGTTATCGCTGACAACCAGCTTTCCGGTAGCTACGATATTGCGCTCATTACCAAAAATATTATTGTCCTTAATCTCAACGCTACCGCCTCTAAACTCAATGCCCTGAGTACAATTGGTAATGCTGGATCGGACGACAGAACCGTTCCCGGCACTAAGCACAAGACCATTGCCCACACTGGAAATACGTAAACCCTTAAAATCGTAATTACCGGTTTCAGTTACTGCTACAGCGTACTCACCACCTCTAAATGAGGAGGAACGAATTTCAATAAATCCCCCGGCAGAAGTAACCGCTTTACTGAACCCATTGAATTCACACTGGGAAAACAAGGCCTTACCGCCGGGAACGATCTTAAATCCTTCGGTTGAATTTGATTCCAGACGCACAGGTCCGCTGATCTCACCGATTGATTCCAGTTCGCCGTAAACATCAACCCGTCCCTTGTCTTCGAAACGAATCTTTGTTCCGGACTGGATGGTAAACTTCGAACCCTCCGGCACACTGACCGGGAATGCTATGCGATAATTACCTTTTACCAGAACCCCGCTCAGCTCCCCGAAAAGTTCCCGCTCATCAAATTGGGGCATAATCACACTGGTTATCCCGTTAAGGGGCGAAAGGTTCCCGGCCTTATCTTTAATACGTACACGGTAGAAAACTGTTGTCCCCTGCATCACGTCAGGATCAACAAATTCAGGAGTGCGGGTCTGGGCAACCGTTTCAAATTCGCCCACAGGATCATTACCTTTCTCAACCACAAATTCTTCAAGGTCAGCAGCCACCGGAACCAGCCAATAAAGCTGCACGCCGTCACGTCCGGTCCGGTACTCAATCGTCTCCGGAATCGGCGGTAACTCACCATCAACAGTAATAAGCGAACCGGATTCAATCCAAAGCCTCTCCACGCCGTTAGCTTTGCGCATTCTGACCATCAAAGTTTTATTGCTGGCCTTATCGCCCTCAGCGATAACGTAAAATCCTTCATACACTCCCTGCGAGGTCTGCGGGAGAGGAATATCTTTCTTAAAATCACCGATACTGAAAGAACATTTCAATCCCGGCTCAGCATCGACACGGACCGCGACCCTCTGCCCGACACCGAAAAGCAGATTATCCACGTTGGTATCAACTGCGATAACTTCCGGCAGTTTCGCTCCCTTGGGAGAATCCGGCAGTACCTGCGCCATATTCCATGCCCAATCGTAGACAACCATACGCATCTGTCGCCTGATGGGATCGGAAAAGACCTCTTCCACAATGGTCCCGGCAAGGCCGATAATCCCCGTGGGTACTGAAATCCTACGCTTGGAAGCACTATCCCGCCACTTGCCGACCAGGGTTCCGGCAGCGTTATACATCATAACTTCCGCATCCAGCTGGAATAAATCAAAAGCCAAAGCCTTAAGCATGTCTGCGCTGTAAATATCTGTCTTCACAATACCGTCAGCTCCGAGCACCCTGCAAAGCTCTACATCACTCATCTTGCGCCAGCCGTCATCGCGTCCAAGCCCGGCAAGGATGTTGTCAACAACATCTTTTTGCAACGGCATAAAGCCCTTACCGGCCAATTGATTACTAATCGCAGCCCGGACAATGTCAGCCACAAAAACACGGTCATCATCAAGCACCAGCACGGATTTATGCTCAGTGGAGTTCTCAGCATGCTTAATATATTCTGCAGGCAGGACTGCGATCTTATAGGGAATAGCCTCCTCTCCAGTATATTGCACAGCCTGTGTTGTTTTCTTGGCAAAGCACCCGCCTAAAGCTAAAACTGCCAGCAGCAGAAAAATTATGAAATTATGTTTATCCATCATGGCTATGACTTCAACTTCCTATCTACGTTAAAGGAATTGACCGTACCGAGAACGGTACGGACCTTCCCCTCCAGTTGCAGATGCTTATCAGCAAGGGAATACTCTCCCCCTCCCCAAGCCTGCAATTGCCGACCGCTAAGATTAAATGAACTGATCAGAAGTTTCCTGCCACTAAGTGCTGCACGCATCCGGGCAGTACTGAAATTCAATCCCTGCCCACCTTCGGGGTTAAGAGAGACCGCGTCCAGCAGATCAATAAAAAAGCCCAAGCGGGGGTCAATATTGGCAAGGTTAAAGACATGCAGACCGTCAATCTTTGCGGAAGCCTCCCCGCGCACAGACTGCGCCAGCTCATCAGCATCCCCACCTTGCATAAACATATTAGCGTTAAGATAAATTTTGCCCCGCAGCGAAACAGAAAGGTCCTTGGCGAAACAGGCTATCAAACTGGGTAGACTGGTCCCTCGCCCCTTAATATTGCACTGCGCTGCCAGTTGATCCTGTACCATAACTACATCGGCATTCAGGTTGAGATGGAAAAGTTGACCGCCGGCTTTAACCAAAGCGCGTTCATTTCCCGAATGAACAAAAATAGTAACGTTACTGAAAGGCCAGTCATTGTAATAAAAACGGCGGATAGAAGCTTTTCCATTAATATCCCGCCCGAGTAATTCGCTAAAATTAAACTGCGCATGAGTTGCCGCAACATCGGCCTCACCTGCTGCCTTTTCCTCTTCTGGAATACGGATACTCAAAGATTTAAGCTGTGCTTCATACCCCGTGTTCCCTGCCTGAGGAGTATTGAAGTAACCGGAAGCTGAAATCTGCGTATCTTTAATACTTAGCTGTGTATCGAACACTGT
The DNA here is from genome assembly GCA_002340305.1 of Desulfovibrio sp. UBA2564. Lineage (GTDB taxonomy): Bacteria > Desulfobacterota > Desulfovibrionia > Desulfovibrionales > Desulfovibrionaceae > Maridesulfovibrio. Next base: position 12,686 of record DDLU01000244.1, on the reverse strand, counting down.
CCGCAAAGGATTTTTTTTTTCGGCCTCGCAGGTAATGACGTAATCAAAAATTGTAAGATTTAAAGCCTCAGCCCTAAAACGTAGCTGCTTCATATTAAAAGGAAAGGATAATGATGCCTGCGCATTGAGAGTTCCACCTGTAGCAGAGGCAACATTAAAACTGCGCACAGAAACAACAGGCTTGCCGTCCTTTAACTCAACATCGGCATCAATCTCGGAGATACTGAGTTCCTGCTTTTTGCCGTCCAAAGATTCCAGCACTAGAACAAGGTCCTTGGCACTAACGGTCATCTTGCCGAAAAACCCCTTGTTAGCCACTGTACTGGGTGGGGTTTGCAGTGAAACGGCTTTGAAAATCAAAGTTCCCTTAGGCTTGATGGACTTAAGCTTTGCAGACTCGCACAAAAAGCGGGTGGCATTGCGGCCACGCTCGCTCTTCCGGGCCATGGCATAAAGTTCCCCGGCATCAACCTGCGCTTCATCAAGAGCAACCTGAAACGCCCCCCCCGGCCCCATCTGCAAGGAAAGCCCTTTGCCGTTTGTAGAATCAAGGATCAATCCCCCGGCTTTAACATTCATGGTCCCGGCAGCACTGTCCACACTGAAATCAAGATCAGTTGTCTCAAATTTCCCGGCCTCTGCAACCTCAGGAATAGTTGCATTGGACATATAACCGAATCCCGTCAGGAACCCCAAAAAAGATGCCGGATCAATGGAACATTCCGTAGCTTGCAGATTGAGCTTAAGCGGAGAGGTAGAGGTCATATCCAGCCGACCTGAAAATCTGAATCCCAACTCTGCAATGGAAGCACTGCGAACATTAAATGCAAATCCGGTACTTTCCTTCTCCATACTTGCGGAAACAGTCAGTAGATCAGCTTTGTAGGAATTAGTCAGCTGCACCTTACCGGACACAACGTCGATCTTATCAGGAAAAATTGCAGGCAGTTCAAGCGCACCGGAAGTTCCCGTCCCCCCTTCGCAGTGGGCAGAGGCCATAACAGACGGGTCCTGCAAGACCACATGGCGGAGCTTGATTTCACCGCTGAACAGACTTGGAATGTCGGGATAAATTTCGAGTTGCGGAATACGGGCTGAATCCATACCGCGCTGAACACGCAGATTCTTAACCCGCAGGGAAGGAAGGGGGGAGTAATGGAGTTCAATATCCTCCATTACCACCCCCATGTTGGTCATATCGGAAAGCAGTTTTTCTGCGGCATCCACAAAATGATCCCTGACCAGCACCATGGAACCGGCCGCAAGAACAGCCGCGATAATCCCACTAATGAGGAACCCTTTCTTGTGCAACACCGCAATACCGCCTTTTTATTACTTAAGTACGAATACTACCCTTGCCTGTGCCAACAGGTTATACTTCTGGTCATAGGCAAAGACGGTAGCCGCATCTTCAACGCTGACTACAGCATCGGTCACGTTCTGTACGGTCTTACCATTAAGTACCATGGGAGACTTACTTCCCCATGATTCGAGAAGAGCACGGGCCTTTTGCAGATCAGTGGTGTAACCGCCGCAGCCTCTTTCAATCAGGACCTGATTCAGGACCTTGGAAGGATCAAAAAGAACTTCATTCTTAGCGGTAAGAATGCGGTTAACCAGTGCAGGTTTGAAATCAAAGTCACGGACATCAACAATGATACCGTCAACAGGAGTTGCCACGGCTTCCTGAATCTTTTCCGATGCAGCTTCGGCGGTCTCAACCGGAACTTCTACTTTTTCCACTACTTCAGAAGGAGCTTCTACCTTTGCAACAACTTCTTCCTTTTTCTCTTCCGCTACCTTTTTCTCTACCGCCGGTTCCATGATTTCAGGCAAAGTTTCAGGTTTAAAAGCAGGAATATCACGAACCTTCAAGGCTTCGGGTTCTTTAAGGATAATTTCATCAAATGCGCTGTACACGGAATCATGACCGTGTAGATTAAGTCTCAGGCAGACACGGGCATAACCTTCAGTGCGGTCAAAAGACTCACCGCAGGGGACAGCACCGCGCAGGGAGCCTTTCACAGTAGTTCTGACCCGTTCGCTGGTAAGCATACCGTCACGAACTGTAGTTTTACCGCTCAAACGCAACCCCTGATAGATCTCAAGCATTCTGCGCTGTGCCACAACTTCTGCGGCCCGTTTAGCCCGGTAACGGCTCTGCCCTGCTTCAGACTCACCGATTACCTGAATGTACCCCTTTTGGAATACTTCATCAGAATTCACGACCTCTACGATCTTTTCCCCGGCAACAGCGGAACCTGCAAAAAGCACTACCGCAGTAAGGGCGAGTAATAATTTTTTCACGTTGGCCTCCACTGTTAGTAAATATTCATAATGTTACGCAGACGCATCAGGGAAAGGATAAGGTCCGCACCGTCCATATTGGCATCGGGACGAAAAGCCCCGGACAGATCAGTTTCCATCAGGTTGCGGTTAACCACGGTAACGATGGCGTTGTACCATGCGTCAGTAGGCTCCACATCAGGATAGAGAGACTTTTTCTGGCCCATATGCTGGGTGGACATTTCCTCATCACCTGTCAGCTTAATGAGCACATCTTCCAGAACAAAAGCCAACTCCTTGCGGGTCATGGGCTTCTTGGGATGAAAGAGGTATGCACGGGTCTGATCATCATAGGTAGGTTCAAGCCCTCTGACCCTCCACTTAAGAACGGTCATGATTTCCGGCTCGAACATATGGCCCACAACATCAGCGGGAGTGAATTCAGCTTTTTTCTCATTACCGGGAACAGGAATGCGTCCGGCAAAAAGTCGATCCAGATGAAGTTCATCGACCAGCAGTGCTGCAACATCAGCACGGTCAACTTCTTCCTTGACCGCAATCTGCTTGGCAATATCGGTCAGAGTGTAATTGCTCATAGCCCGGAGAATCTTCTGAGCGCGGTTGTAAAGAGCGTTGGCTTTGTCGTGCCACTTGCCCGGAGAAGCGGAAAGCACCACGCCAAGCACGTCTTCAGCTTTACGGAATTCGCCGCCCTTGAAATAGGCTTCGCCCATGAAGTAGTGCGTAGCCTCAGTCTGGCGATAATAAGGGAGATCTTCTTCAACTACGTATTTGAGCATCAGCTTGGTATCAGCGTAGAGGTCTTCAGCCCTCTGCAACCAGCCACGGGTAGTGATACGGGTGTAAACTCTGATACCGGTCACGTAGACACTGAATTTCTGGGATCTGTCACGCCTTGCTTCACGCACGGCTTTATCAAACTGATCAATTGCCCTTTCCGCATCCACTGCGCTGTATTCAACATCGCTTTCAGCCTCTGCGCGCATGGCGTAAACAAGAGCCTTACCGGCAATAGCAGGAGCGTATTCATCATCAAGAGCAACTGCCCGCTCAAAACGGACAAATGCCTTCTCAGGCATGCCCTGATCTATGAGTTCCATACCCATCAAATAATGATGGGCCGGATTGTCTTCAATAGACATGGGTTTTACTTTTTTTCCGCATCCCGCAAGGGAGAGAATCAAAAGCAGGCCCGATAGAAATAACAAATATTTTCTCATCCGGTTATCCTCCTTGCAGCGGATGCGTTCCGCTAACAATCATGATTTACCTGCATGACACTTCAACATATTCTACAAGCGAGGGGGAAAATTTTGAAATCCCCCCGCCCATTCATTACCATTTAGAATCCTTCGGGATTCTGCCAACGGAATTTCAGGTTCCTGCCTTCCATCTTGCTCTGGAATTTTTCCTCGCCGACATTCTTAAGTGCAGTGGAGACCCGCTTGAGCAGGTTCTCTGAACGCAAGGTGGACCAGTAAACCACTTCCATATTCATACCGTTCTGGCGCTTAACTTCCTTGCGCACAAAACCCGGAACATCCTCAAGTACTGCTCCAACATGGGAAAGTTCGGGAAAACCAAGGAAGGTAAGAGTGTACCGAAAGCCCTTGCCGCGATCGAGTTCTGATTCCATATGTTCAAGAAGCTCACGCGCAATCCTGACAGATGCCCAGTAAGCCTCAGGTTTAGCAGCATCCACGGCGCGCCCGTAAACTTCTGCCGGCTTGCCGGAAAGGCTCACATACTTTTCAATCGGCCTACGCACCTCACCGATTTTGAGACCGTCAGAAATTCTCACACAAGTAAGATGCATAACGGGATTGGCATCCCTGGGAAGCTCAAGCTCCACAGTGACTGCATAATCAGCCTTGAGCAGTCCGTTAAACCCGGCAGCCTTTTTAAGGTTCATTGAGCCTTCAATTTCACCGTACTTAGCGCGGGACATGGGCCAGTCAATTACTTCAAACTGGAACTTATTCCCGAAAGTACGTGAAACGGCATACACGAGTTCTTTCATGGATTGGGGAGGAACGGAATTGAAGCCTTCCCCGTAGCCGAAAATAAGCAACCTCGGCAGGCCGGACATTTTCTGCAGGATGGCAAGAGTGGTGTAATCGGAATACATGAGCTTGCTATCGACCACGGCATCAATGGTGATTGTGTAGCCGTCTACTGTTGCTCCCTCCCGCAACACCTTATAAGAAGAGATATACCCTTTGGCATGGCTGGCAATCTCGTCACGGACAAGCACACCGGATTCCACAAGGGAATCGGAAGCTACAGCCGTGCCGATCTGCATTTCAACAGCAGTACGCAAAGCGGAATTGAGTGCCTGCTGACGGTCAATTCCTTCGCCGGTGGCCTCCACAGCAAAAGCCGTGGAGGCAGCCAGCAATATTGCAAGCGAAATTGCAACCACCTGAGAGTACATTTTTGCTAAGGACATACAGACCTCATCTTTTTACGACAGTAGACACTACCAGTCGCTGTTACTCTGCTTTCTGCGCTGCTTCACGCGATGCTGCTTTACGATCTTTACTTCGTTACCGGAAATGTAGACACGTCCCTTCATGTTCAGCTTTCTAAGCATGCGAACCATATTGCGCTTCAGATGAGCGGAATCAATGGAGGTCTTGTACCACAGTTCGTGGTGGGAAGAAGTATTCAGAGCATTGGTCTTGGGGCGATGGCTGTCATAACCGGTGAAGATAGTGATGTAATCTTCAACATCGAGCATATCGTCATCGCTGAAACCGTCAAAAATGAGAGTCCATTCAAGGAGACGTCCACCGGAGCTTACGCCGGAACCACCGCTGCCTCCGCCGCCGTCTGAGTAGCTTTCGCCACCGCCGCCGGGATGATACTGGTCAAGGCGGTCAGCAAGTACGGCCCCTACATCAGAACCGATAATTTTTGAAAGCTTACCAATCGCTTCGAGAACATCGTTACGGCTGTAAGGTCTGGGAACAAGCTGATATTGCTGCGGTTCAGCTTCAAAATTACCCATTCTGGAGCCGTCCCATACGGAAAGGAGACGACCTTCGATGCGGGCTGTGACCCTAACGCTGTTCTGATTGGACTTGGCATTGGGGTAAATGCTGAAAATGCAGAGCACATCAATACCGGCATCCTTGGCAATCTGGATAAGCTCAGCATCATTGCGTCTACTGCGGCCCTGTACATGGGTCATGTGGGTCAGTGCGGTTTCATCTTTAACGTCAAAACCAAGATTGATCATCTCATTGGAAATAGCATTAAGTACCCGTTTAAACACTCTTGAGCTACGGGGAACAGTATCAGGATCAGCATCTTCCCCGACAATCATGACCCTAGGCAGGTCGGTGGCCAACGCCATGGAAGGCGCTACAAAAAAGCAGACTATGGCGATGAGAAGCAGTATCGGTTTCCTCATGTCACTCTCCTTAAATAATGTATGGTTACACCACGTTGCCCGGTTCCAGATGCCCGGACATTACCTTCAAACACCCCTCACCCCTTATCTCAACCTCAGGAAAAGGGTGTGTAAATTCATTTTAATTTACCAATAATCAATAACTATATTAAATTACACGACTTGTGCAACATAATTTAAACACTACTCCCGGCATTTACTCGATCTCATGATATTATTTTTTTTATATCGCTGAAATAGCGAAATATTCATCAGGAATAGTTCAGACCACTTTTAAAAAATAGAAATATCCCCTTAAGTTATACTTGTCTCTTTTCATGGTTCCTCCCGCTAACCAAATAAGTTTTCAAGCCCCAAAGTTGAAAAACACCTACTTTTATGTATATCACATAAAAAAAATATTTATCCACGTTTTTTATACTGAATCCATTGTCCGGGAAAAGCGAGGGGAAAAAGAATCCCATTCTCCCTACGCATCGATATACGGGACTGTAAAAGACAGATAACACTCTAAAATAAAATATTTATATGAAACCTAAAAAGATAAACTCGGCCACTAAGACATGGGAAATGATGAAATGCTCCCGCGAAGCACTCGGTGTTACCTGCATGCAGAAGATATTTTCCATAGGGCATAGCCAGATCAATCGCTATTGCTCCTCTCCACAGCACGAGGATCATCAACGCAATCCACTGGACAGGCTCCATCTACTTTTCAGCGAACTTGAAAAAGAAGGGGAAAAGGAATTGGTAATCGCCGCCCTAAACCATTTATGCAGTTCAGCCGGCTACAGAATTCAGGAACAGGTGGATTTTATTCCTGACAAATTAACAGTGGAAGAGGAATGTCTGGACGACTACCCAGAAAAAGTGAAGCTGGACGGACTCATCGCCGCCAATGCAGCCCCGGAACTTGTCCGCAGACAGGGAGAACACACCTGTCGGGAAATAATGGAAACAGTGACCAGCTACGAGGAACACTGCAAGAGAAAACGTAAAACAAACATAACCCTAGCTTGACACCCTCAACAAAACTTAACAAGAAAAAAAAACATTAAGAAAAACAGGAGAAAGAAAACATGTCTTCATTATATTCAAAAATTAAAGATCTGGAAAAGGATGCTGAAATGATCCACACAATTAGAGATCTTGCAAAGACAGAAGGCGGAAGGCTCACTGAATTTGGGCAAAACTTGATTTACACCTGCGCAGAAAGCGATGTAAAACAGGCTGACATAGCTAGAATCCTAGATATTTCCCCATCAGCTGTGAATCAACATGTGACAAAATACAAAAAATAAGCAATCTAAATTAACTATGAAAAAAACTTAAAATCCCCTCTGACTAAAAAAGCCTAGAGGGGATTTAAATTTTAAAGAATGTTCTCTGATTATTTTTTCATGTTTACGAACTGGAACGGCATGTCGAGTTCGGAAGCATCTTTGACCAAAGCAATAACAGACTGCAGATCATCCAGTTTCTTTCCGGTCACACGGACCTGATCATCCTGAATTGCTGCCTGAACTTTCATCTTGGTGCCTTTGATCATTTTCACGATCTTCTTGGCGGTATCCTTATCGATACCTTCTTTAAGCTTGATTTCCTGCTTAAGCTGAGCATTGGAAGTAGGCTCAACTTTACCGAACTCCAGAGATCTGGGGTCAACCTTGCGTCTGGTGAAATGGGTAATCATCATATCCTTAACGGCTTTGATCTTCATTTCATCACCCGTCACGAGGCTGATGGTGTTGGTTTTCTTGTTGAGATCAATCTCAGTACTAACGCCACGAAAATCGTAACGGGTATCAATTTCTTTAAGTACGTTGTTTACAGCGTTATCAACTTCCTGTGCGTCAATCTGGCTGACAATATCAAAAGACGGCATTGTATATCCTCCATAAAAAATGAATAGCAATTTGAAGTCGCCAAGTAATTTAACAATCAGCAAGACATAGTCAAGTCCCGCATGGGTATGCGGTTTATGAAATCATAGCTTCGTCAACAGAAGAAAATATTTCAAAAATGGTATCCAGCTTGGTAAGCTTGAAAATCTGCTCCACTTTAGGTTCTAAACCGGCAATCTTAAAACATCCCCCGGCAGGCAAACAACGTGCGGCGGGGACCAGCCCGGCAAGACCGCAAGAATCCATAAAAAGGACAGACGACAAATCAAGGATAATTTTTATACTGCCTTTAATGGCTAGAGCGGAAACACTTTCCTGTAACGCAGCTGCATTTGCTGCATCAATCCGACTCTCTCCTACACGCAGAATGACAAAGTCCCCAACCCGCTTCTGAGACAAAATCATACGCTGCTCCCGGATATCTTACACCATTACCCCGTCCCCCATTGCAAATCGCTATCAAAAGGATTATCAATCCAAATCATTGCAATAAGTACTAAAACATAAAAAAATAATACCATCCCGCGAACTGGAGAGCAACTGATATGTACATACTAAATTTACGCTACATCAAACCATTAGAAGAAATTGATGTATTATTGGAAGAACATATTGAATTTCTGAAACGAAACTATGCCAACGGAGTCTTCATTGCTTCGGGACGCAAAGTACCGCGTACAGGCGGAGTCATTCTGGCTAAAAACATTGAGTTAGAGATCCTTGAAAAAATCATCTCTGAAGATCCATTTAAACGCGATGGAGTAGCAGAATACGAAGTTATCGAATTCATCCCCACAATGATGGCTGATGGTTATGGAATTTTGAAGGATGCGACCGAATAAAATCAAAACTATCGAGATATTATGCACCCTGCAGGAATGCAATTAATCTGAATTAAATAAATCAGGTCCGAAGTTATACTACTCCGGTCCTGATTTTTATTAACTGAATTAACCCAAAATTTCAGGTAATCAGCCTGCCTTGCTCAACAAATACTTGCCCATCTTTTTATCAGTATTGTTGATATGATTTACCAACCATGCACTTAGATAATTCAAAATATCCATACTCATTGTGCATGTCTGATCAATACAGCCTTTTTCCACTTCAGTAATTTTTTCGATAAATTCAGCATGTTCCAGTCTATGCGCTGGGGCATCAGGATATTCATACACTTCCATGTATTTTTCTTCAGTACCGAAATGTTCAACAGAATACTTACGCATATCTTCGACTAATTCCAGAACATGATTTTGCGAAGTTTCACCCGCAATCAACATATCATGAACTTTATTAACCATATCAACCAAAGCCATATGCTGGTTATCGATCTCATCGATACCCACGGATAATGAATCGCTCCATTCTAACATGGACATATTTGACTCCTTTAAATAATCAATCTTTGCCGTCTAAATAAGGACTAATATCATCTACATCACACTGATCCGGAGAAAGAAATTTCTCCGCATATTCCATATAAACCATACTGCGCAAAAAGATATCCATCACATCTGCATCAATATGCTTATCCCTGCGCATAAAGGTCATAATTTTTAAAGCTTCCGATAGTTTCTTAGCTTTCTTGTAGGGGCGATCAGAGGCTGTGAGAGCCTCAAAGATATCGGCTATGGCCAATATGCGCGTCTCGATTGAAAGACTCCCACTATCCTTGCGCAAAGGATACCCGGTCCCGTTCAAAGTTTCATGGTGCCCGGTTGCAATTTCCGGGACCCGCTCAAAATGCTTGGGGAACGGAATCTGCGCCAACATCTCAAGACCGCTAAGCATATGCTCGTTAATTTTAAAACGCTCCTCATCCGTCAGCGTTCCCCTTGAGATCATCAGATTGTATACCTCACCCCTGTTGTATTCATACTCCGGGACATTTAGCGGGTTCCCTTGTACATCCTTTATATGATCATAATTCTTTGTTCTGGCAACTATGTGCTCAGGTTTGTCGGACAGCAACGTCTCCCGCACGGGTAAATCTTCACCGGATTCATTCATGCGCTCAAGCTCCATGTATCCGACCCCCTTGCTTTTATCGAAATGACGCATCCATGTACGCTTACCGATCTCGACCATTCGCTCTTTACGTTCATCAGACATAAACTCGCCACCGATGTTGCATTCAGCGATAAATTCAAAATCTTCTTCCAGCTGACGGATTTCATTGGCTAACTTTACTTTCTGAACTGCTTCATCTGCACCTTTTGCAATATTCCGATAATATTCAATTTCAGCATCTCGCCGCAGAACTTCAAATCTTGTACGAATCTCGTGAATGCGGTCATAAATAGTTTCTAATTTTGTGGCTTTATCCACAACATATTCAGGCGTGGTGACCTTCCCGCAATCATGAAGCCACCCAGCCATCCATAACTGGCGCCACTCTTCATCACTATCAACACGAAAATCCTTCAATGGCCCGTGGTCAGTTTCATGCACGGCCCGGGTAAGCATTTCCGCCAGCACCGGCACACGGGTACAATGCCCACCTGTGTAAGGAGATTTAGCATCAATAGATGCAGCAATAACTTTAATGAATGCATCGAAAAGCTCTTCCAATGAATTAACCAGATTACGGTTTTCCAAACCAACCGCGGCCTGTGCAACAAATGAGGCCAAAAACTCTTCCATGCCACTATCCGAAACAGGATCTTCAGTGGGATTAAATAACTGCACAACCCCCAAAAGTTCATCGCTGCGGCTAATGATCGGAGCGGTTATCATCGAGTGAATATGTCCACGCTCAGGCTCATTTTTCAGCCCCGTAGGAAAGAGAGACAATTCCGCCCCCTTAACAAACAGGACTTCTCGTTTATTATGTGCCTCACAAGCATAACGCAGAACCGAATCCTTGCTTACAAAATCCACGATTTCCGGGATGACCATAACCCTTGGAACAGGCTTTTCAGACAAACCGCCAAGGACAATGCTGGCAGAATCAAGGGAAAGCAACTCGACAGCCAATTTATCCCCTTCCATTAAATACAGAACCCCACCATCGGCATCGACCAAATCCCGTGCCGACTCAAAAATCAGCGTAACAAGCTTCTCAAGATCTTTTTCAGCCGAAAGAGCCAGACCGCATTTAACCAGATTCTCCAGCTTTTCCTGGATTGCAAGCAGACTGGCAGTTCTCTCACGTATGGTTTCTTTCATCACCCGGCCTGCTCGACCCAAGGTATAAATTTCCTTAATGCGGGAATCCAGCGGTATTGATTCAGAAAAATCAAAATCCTGTACCTTTCTGGCTTCCCGCAAAAGTACTCCCAAGGCCAAAGAAGCCCTGCGACCGATATATGCAGAAGCAGCAGGAAGTATTAAAAGTAAAATTGCTGAGCCATACCAAATACGCGTAGACATACGCGAAATATGTCCGGTGATATCACTGACCGGAGCAGCTGTAGCTATCACAAGCTGCAACCCACTCTCACCATAAACCGGGGTCAAGCTGGCCATATACTCCTGACCATCATCATTGATAAAAAATGAACAACACCCACCACTACCTTCAGGCATAGGAAGATTTCGGGCTACACTTTCAACTGTCTGGTTAGGGTAGGAACCGGCATCCGGGAGCTGTAAACTGCCCTTAGCCAACTTCCAGTCCTGATCAGGATAAGCCACAATGCGGTTATCTTTATCCACAATCCAAAGCAGACCATTGCTGCTCACATGCTGCTTTGCCAACATGCTGCCCAAACATTTTAATGAAATATCAAGACCTAAAACTCCGGTTCCATCCCCAAGAGTCCGTGCACACGTTATCCCCGGCATTCTCGAACTGCTGAAAACATAAGGTGAAGTAAAAATACTTTCACAGGAAAGCAACGCCTGCCGATACCATGGTCGTTCACGCGGATCATAAGAGGAGGTATCAATCCGTTCCCCTAATCTATGTAATGCGGAATCAAAATATCGCCAACGCTGAACTCGCCCCTGACCATCGACATCACGGACCAATCTTTCAATGTAAACACAATCAGGAGGAGCCTCATATTTTGCGAGAACCTTCCTGCAACCACGCGGAACCAAAACTTGATAAAAGGAACCGTCCTCGTACCCAATATACGCGGACATCAGTTGATTGTTCGAATCAAGCATAGCTTTCAGTGGCTCAAAGAGTTTACAATATTTACGCTTTTTAACATTCTCTCCATCAAGGCACAGAGTTGCCCCGGCAACATTAGCGAGAGACGAAATAGGCTCAATAAACGCATCCAGCTTAGCAGCCGTTTTGCCTGTGATCTCGTTAAAATGTTCTTCAGCAGATTCAATTGCAGCCTGATCGGACTGACTTTTCACGATAAAAAGAATTGTAACCGTTGTTAAAAGACATGTTCCGGCAAGTAAACTGCTTAAAATCAGCGCAATTGACCATTTCCGTTTCATACAATCCGTCTCCGTATAAAAATTCATTAATATATATTTTTAGGTCTCAATAATCATACCACTATACAAAATATAAAACAACGAAGAGAAATAGATAAGCCGCACGTTTACAACACACTGTCTATCCAAAATCATTTAAGCAACTTAATCAGACAAATTAATCCTGCTGGTTAACTACCAAAACCCGTTCCTCATTTCCAGATTTTGAAACACTATCAATTCCGGGATCTGCAATTCTACAATACGATCCAGTGTGGCATTGGCATCTTGCATCAAGGTAATCAAAAAGATGGACATCACCCCAAATCTAAACGTGAATTTTGCCCACCACAGGATTTCTTTTTAAATTTCAACACGACCTAAATCTCCACGGCAATCAAAAGAAAACTAAAGATACTTTCAAAGTCCATATGCCCCTGATATAAAATGGTTCTGCACAATATGTTACCATCTTATGAAAAACAAGTATCATGTATTAAATATGAAAGTCAGCCACGTTCTTACATCAGCAAATAAAACGAACATTATCAAATGAATGTGAAATAATTCCCATTTATAAACTAAAAATCATATTATACTATGATTTAACTATTCATAACTGGACATCTACGCAACAGAAGCATATAAACCCGCCGAAGGATAGAGGAATTATTTACACC
>DDLU01000284.1 GCA_002340305.1 Desulfovibrio sp. UBA2564 | reverse complement strand
AATGAGCTTGCACGCTCTGTTTTTGCAGCAATGGATGTGGAACCGAACATCAGCTATATCGAGATGCCGGAAACCATCCGTGATAAATACCAGTACTTTACCCAGGCTGACATGGATAAGCTGGTTGCTGCGGGTTATGACAAGCCGTTTACTTCCCTTGAAGATGCGGCAAAAGATTATGTGCAGAATTATCTGGCTCAGGAAGATCCTTATCTTAAGAGCTAATTGTTGATCCGGTTCGCCGGGGCAGTTTGAATATTAAAGGGCAGGTTGTTTTGAAATTTAGGTTCGCCATATTTGTAGTTTTACTTCTCCTTTGTCTGCCGTGCGCATCATTTGCGCAGCAGCAGATGACCGTGCCTATGACTGACAGTAAAGGTGCGGAGCAGAAAGGTGAACAATGGAAATTTTCCGCAGATAAACTTGTTGTGGAAAATGACAGCGAATACCTTCAGGCTTACGGTGATGTAACCCTGCGCAGCGGGGACAACTATATCAAAGCTGATTTTGCCCGTTTTTATCAGGCTACCAAGTGGATTTATCTGCGTGGTAATGTGAAAGCGCAGATCAAAGGCGACTTTTACGATGCAGCCGAAGCAGAATTCGACCTGAACAATATGGTCGGTTGGCTCAAGAAAGGTCGCGTTTTTGTTGCTAAACCCCACGTTTATTTTGAAAGTGAATTCATCGAAAAACACAACGGTGCTACTTACAGCTTCAAAGATGTAAAAGTAACCGCCTGTGAAGGTGAAAATCCACTCTGGTCTTTTGAGTCCGGCGAAGGTGATATCACCATCAACGGCTATGCCCGTCTCTGGCATTCCAAGTTCAAGGTTAAGGGCGTTCCTGTAGCGTATACCCCTTACATGGAACTTCCGGTACAGCGTGAGCGTCAGTCCGGTGTTCTCGATCCTGAAATTGGAAACTCCAACCGCCTAGGTAATAGGTTCAACCTGCCGATTTATTGGGCCATCGACGATGAGATGGACATGACTTTCTACCCGGAATACTTGAGTAAACGTGGTATGAGACCCGGTGTGGAATTTCGTCATTCCGAGGATGTGAACACCAAAGGTTCATGGCGTGCCGATTGGCTTTACGATAGCAAAAGCTACGATGATCCCAGTTCCGCGAGCTACTCATTCAATAATGATATGATCCGTCCCAACCAGAACCGTTGGTGGATCAGATCTAAGTTCAACGGTTATCTCGGTAATCCTGACTGGCAGACCATCTTTGATATGGACCTCGTTTCCGATCAGGACTACCTGCGCGAATTCCGTTCCGGTTCTAACGGTTACGAATCAACCCGTAATGATTTTCTTGATGAGTTCGGTCGTGACATTGCCACAGCTGACTCAAATAAGCGTACAAGTACCGCCCTTGTTGCCAGAAGTTGGGATAACTACTCTGTTTCAGCTCTTGCCCAGTACACAGAGAACCTTCTCTACCGCAACGGTAACAATCCATCCACCAAGGACCCGACCTTACAGAAAATGCCTGAGCTTTCCGCTTATGCATTCAAGAATAATTTCTTAGATACTCCCATTGAGTGGGAAGGTGAATTTCAGGGCAGTTACTTCTGGCGTGAATTCGGCACCACTGGTGGTCGTTTTGACATCAAGCCGTCTTTCAGCATGCCTGTTCGCGCCGGCGGGGTTACTTTTATCCCGCATGCCGGATTCAGGGCGACCAACTATCTGGTCAGCTCCTTTCAGAACGCAACTTCTGAGATTAATCGCGATACCAGCCAGACCCGTTTCCTTGCAGACGCAGGCCTCAGTGCTGTTACTGATTTCTATCGCGTGTTTGATCTGGAGTCCGCTCCGGTCGTTACTGAAGAAAATGTAGGGCAATCCGGCTGGACCCGCATGAAGCATAATATCATCCCCCGCCTCGAATATACTTGGGTACAGGACGATTCCGCCGCACAGGCCAAGCTGCCGTACTTTGATTCCCGTGACCGCATTTCCGAACAGAACGATGTAGTTTTTTCTCTGACCAACGTTTTCGACCGCAACCGCGCTACCGTGGTTCTGGGTGCTGACGGAAGTCCGGTTCTGGAAAATGATTACCTTGAATTTCTGCGTATCCGTCTTGAACAGGGCTATGACATTGACGAGGAAAATCGTTCAGTTGAACTTACTGAGTATGAGCGTCGTCCGTTCTCCGATTTCATGGCCGAGATCATTGTTACTCCGTACAACTTTGTGGACCTTACTTCTCGCACATGGGTTTCCCCGTATCTGGGTGAGGTTACTGAGCATGAGAACATCCTCAAGCTCTTCTACGATAAATATGCTGAGTTCTCCCTTGGCTACGATTACCTGCGCAAGATTGACGAATACAAACGTCAGCAGGATGCTGATATGCAGATCATCAGTTATGGCATGAAAGCCAAGATGCCTTGGAATTTTACTATTGGCGGTAAATTCCGTGCAGATCTCAACTCTGACCGTGATCTTGAAAAGACAGCGTCTATCGGTTGGAATCACCAGTGTTTCTCTTTGGAATTTATTGCTTCCAAGACCACTGTTGATGAACGTTACGCGGTTAACTTTAATTTGATCGACATGAGTATCTTCTAGGCAGAGGACTTATAAAGCTTCATTGTTAATTAGCCCTCTGGCCATATGGATAAACAGGATTTTCAAGGCCCCCCGTCTACTGTTGAGTAGACGGGGGGCCTTGCTTATTGTAGTCTCTTTAGTAATTGGTTTTGATTTCAATATATAAATAAATATACCGAATAGATATAATATTATGAGCACTTCTGAAATTCATATCCTTCCTGCCTCCCTGCGTAACCAGATTGCAGCTGGTGAAGTTGTGGAAAGACCCTCAAGTGTTGTTAAGGAATTGGTTGAAAACTCCATTGATGCCGGAAGCACGCAGGTTGATGTTGCTATTGAGCGCGGTGGGCAGGGTTTTATCTCTGTTAAGGATAACGGGCGTGGCGTTGCTGCTGATGAATTGAAATTGGCAGTGACCAGACATGCTACCAGTAAAATTTCCAATGTTAATGACCTGAGTTCCATTACCAGCTTTGGATTCCGGGGTGAGGCTCTGCCCAGCATTGCTTCTGTTTCCCGTTTCAAGATGAGCTCCTGCCGTAAAGGGGCAGATGCAGGCTGGGCCATTCATGTGGATGGTGGAGATGTCACTGACGAAGGGCCGGCAGCTGTTCCCGGTGGAACCTCAGTTGAAGTGCGGGACCTTTTCTTTAACGTTCCGGCTCGCCTGAAATTTTTGAAAACTGAATCTACCGAAGCACGCCGCTGCAATCAGGTCCTCTTCAAGATTGCACTTGCTAACGTTGCAGCCGGATTTACTTTTACCTCTAATGGTCGGGAACAGTTTTGCCTTCCTTCCGGGCAGTCGTTACCAGAGCGGTTGTCAGTTTTCTGGCCGCGTAATATCTGCGAATCTTTGTTGGAATTTTCTCATGAAGCAGGGGAAATGAAAGTTCATGGCTGCGCAGGCATCCCCGGACTGGCCCAGGGGCGGGGTGATCGCATTGTCATGTTCGTAAACGGGCGGCCCGTTCAGGATAAGCTACTGCTCAGTGCTATTCGCGGCGCGTACAAAGGGCGTTTGATTTCACGTGAATATCCGCAAGCGGTCCTTTTTTTGGAATTGCCGCCGGAATTAGTTGATGTGAACGTGCATCCGGCAAAGATGGAAGTCCGTTTTCAGGAAGAAAGTGCTGTTTTCAGCATCATTCGTAATGGTATCGGGCAGGCCTTGTCTCGTTACGAACTGGGAATTGTTGAAGGTGATGGTGTTCTGGAAAGACAGCCTGAAATGAACGTGCGTCCGGCTGCAAGAGAAAAGAAGTTATCGGAAAGCGTTTCTCTGCCTATTGAACCGGGAGCAAAATTTTCCAGCTGGAATGAGTTTAAGAATACAGATTTCAACGCATTGGGTGATGACCCGCAAACCGCGCCAGGTTTTCTGCGGACAGATTTTACTGCGTCATCTGAAAACACTCAAACTTCCCGGCCGCAGGCAGCGCAAGAGAATGAATCGCGGTTTGAACCGGACATGGTCCGTGAGCAGCCCATGTATTATTCATCGCAGGAAATTCCTGCGCCGGAGCCGGAACAATACGGTTCTAGAACAGCAGGTCCGCTATATGTGCCGGGATCACGTATTGAATATCTCGGACAGGTTGCAGATACCTATCTGGTGCTTAAACTTCCTAATGGATCACTTGGTTTACTGGATCAGCATGCCGCCCATGAACGGGTAATTTATGAGAATATGAAATCGTTACGCACCCGGGGAGAGTCCCGTCCGCTGGCGTTGTCTCTTGAGATAGCCCTTCATCCTTCGGAAGTTCAGCGGGTGCAGGAAATGTGGGAAAATTTACAGGCTGCCGGGTTTATGCTGGAATTGGAGTCCGGGCAAACATTATCCATGCGCGGAATTCCCCCGGCACTTGAAACTGGCGAGGCAAGGGAGTATCTAAAAGCAGCATTGGATGGACAAGCCAAAACTCTTAATGATCTTTGGATCATGCTTTCCTGCAAATCCGCCATTAAGGCGAACTTGCCGTTAGCTGTTGATGAGGCTTTGTCTCTGCTGGAAGCTTGGGTAAAATGCCCGCAACGTGAGTATTGTCCTCACGGTCGTCCTGTTTTAATCAGTTGGACCTCACTAGATATGGAAAAACTTTTCAAACGCAAGTAGCTGTATCCCATCCCGACCGGAGCCACTAGTGACTATTGAATATAATGTCCTTGAAGTTGAAGTTGATTTAAATGCCATCCGCCACAACTACCGTTTACTCTGCCAGAAAGGCAGCAAAGTTTATGGAGTGGTCAAAGCCGATGCCTACGGTCATGGCCTGATTGAAGTTGCCCGTGCTCTTGAAGAGGAAGGTGCAGATACTTTTGCGGTTGGTATAGTTAGCGAAGGTATGCTGCTGCGTAAAAGCGGATGCTCCAAGCGCATAATTTCCATGCTTGGACCGCTTAACGAAGAAGATTGTTTTAATGCCGCGCAAAATGGTATCATTCCTTTTGTCGGAGAATTTGAGCAGCTGGAAATGCTTTCCGCTGTTGTTTCTGCGCAGGGGCGCAAGGTCGAGGTCTGCCTGAAATTTGATACCGGAATGTCCAGACTCGGTTTTAATACCAGCGAGCTGGATGAACTTATTGGATGGCTGAGAAGGCACCCTGAGGTATGTCCGGTACTGGCTAGTTCGCATCTTGCGACATCAGATGATCCGGCTTACGAAGGTTACATGTCTGAGCAGGCGGAGACCTTTTCTAATATTTTACAGCGTTTGGCTGATGCAGGACACGAGTTGGAAGCTTCTCTAGCTAATTCTGCAGGGATTCTGGTTCATGATCAGGTTCACTATTCAGCGCAGCGCGGAGGAATCGCCCTGTACGGTTCCAATCCTTTGCTGGGAACAGCGTGGAGTGAACTCGGCAGTGATCTGAAACCCGCTATGCAGGTGCGTACCAAGATTGCTTCCGTGAGAAAGCTGAGAAAAGGTCAGGCTATCAGTTACGGCTGCACCTACATAGCGGAAAAGGATATGACTGTGGCAATCGTCTGCGCAGGCTATGCCGATGCATTCAGCCGTGGCCTTTCCAATAGGGGACAAGTCTGCATTCATGGCAAACGGGCCCGGATTCTGGGCCGGGTCTGCATGCAGCTTTGTATAGTTGATGTCAGTCATATTGAGAATGTAAAGTTTGGCGATACTGCCTATCTGCTTGGTGGCAAAGGTGAAGGTCGTATCAGTGCTGAAGATTTGGCTGCCTGGTGGCAGACCATCACATATGAAGTTTTTTGTCTTCTGGGGATGAATCCGAGGACATATAAAAAATAACCAAAGGGAGATATACAATGGCTTGGAAAGTAGCAGAAAGTCATCCGCTTAAGGATGTTGATCCGGCAGAACTCAGAGACAAATGGGTGGACGTAGCCATGGACATGGCATTGATTCCTGAGAACAACATCCGTGTTTACATCGAAGACGGCATCGTCCGCATCGAAGTTAGCGAAGAACTTTACAACTGCATGGCTGGCATCTAGCTATGGGTAAAAGGCGGCTAGATACGTTTAGCCGCCTCAGACAGCTGATAAGGCACCATCTGCTGCGTTGCTGCCAAAAATACTGAAACTCACGTCTGCGTAATACGCATCGTTCCAGTATTTCTCTTGCACCTTACATCTGGGACCTTCTCAACTGTCTGATCTTTGGAGTGGTGGAACTGCAAATCGGAGTTTTTCATGAAAAAATACAGATTTATTCCGGTCCTTATCGTTTTGGTTCTAAGCCTTTGTTTTATCACAGGATGTTCGGATAAAAAATCTTCTGGCGAATTAAAAGTAGGGGTTATTGCGGTAACGAGCGGCGAGTTGTTCAGAAAAGGTAATTACATTATTACTGCAGCGCGCTACGGGGCAGATAGATTAAACAGTGCCGGGGGATTGGATCTGTCCGACGCGCTATACAAGATTAAGCTTTATCCCGCTGATAGCAATGCGGACCCGGAGTTTGCAGCAAAAGCCGCAACCCGTTTGATTGAGAAAGACGGTGTTTCAGCCATTGTCGGTGGAGCATCTAGCAGAGTAGCCCTTGCTGTTGCTACGGTCTGCGAAGAACATAAAATTCCATTCATTACCCCGGTAGCCGGGACCAATAAACTTTCCTCATTTAAATATTCGTTTCGGGTTTCCTATACCAATACTGTGCAGGGAGAAGCACTGGCCCTTTTTGCGAAGCGTGACCTCAATCAGAAAGATGTGGGAGTTCTTTTTGATTCTTCCAGTCCGTACAGCTCTGAACTGGGACGTTTTTTCAAGGAAGATTATCTTAATGGCGGCGGTAAGGTCGTTGCTTTTCTAGGATATCCTGCTGGTCAGCGTGATTTTTCAGATGAAATAAAGAAGATTATCGAATCCGGGGCGCAGATTCTTTTTCTACCCAACAACACCAAGAAGGTGCAGTTGCAGGTCGCACAGGCCCGTAAGCTGGGATTCGAGGGAATCCTTGTGGGCAGTGATTCGTGGGACCCCATTGAGCTGCGCCGTAATCCATTATTTAAGAACAGTTACTACACTGATCATTGGATTCCGGGGTTGCCCATTGAAGGAGCCGGGGATTTTGAAAAGGATTACAAGAAAAAGAATGGCGTAGATCCCACCGAGCTTGAAGCACTTACCTATGATGCTGTCGGTTCGCTTTTCGCTGCGGTGAAGATTGCAGGGACAGATCAGCCCTCAGCCATTCAAAAAGTAATGGTGGATATGCCACCTTTCCACGGGGTTACCGGAACCTTTTCGTACAACAACAACGGCGACCCGGATAAAGATGTGATCATTTCCACTTTCCGTGATGGGCATATTGCTGTGCAGGATATTATTGGTTTGAAGTAAATTTTTTTGTGAAGCAGATGCTGTTTGGGCAGTAGTTTTGGATGCAAAACGGCCTGCGCGGATTCCGCTCAGGCCGTTTTGTTTTTGAGATGTACAGGTAGATGTACTTATGGCTTTGAATAAATGCCCCAGAATAAACAGGGCGGGTGCGACTAATGGTCGCAGGTATTAGCTCCGGTCTGGAGTGTGCCTGCAAGGTAGCTGGCAACAACGTTTTCAGGAGCTTCAGCAGGGGAGCCGACAACGACTTTAACGCCTGCGTCTGTGAAAAGAGACTGAGCCCTTGAGCCCATGCCGCCTGCGAGAACCAGCTGTACGCCCTGATCTGCGATCCATTTGGGAAGTACGCCCGGTTCGTGGGGCGGAGGAGTTTCCATGTTTGTGGCTACGATGCCCTTGGTGGCAACATCAACATCCATGAGCGCGAACTGTTCGCAATGACCGAAGTGCATGCAGAGCTTGCCTGCTGCAACGGGAACAGCAATCCTGACCATTCCGTTTTTGGACTGGAGTTCTTCAGGCTTGGGCATTTCATTGTTCTCCTGAAGTGTTTCAGTGAGATTCAGCATGGGTTTAATGATGGTGTTCAGTGCTTTGCCGGTAGGGCTTTCGTGGTCGGTGCGGATGATGGGGTAGCCTTCATCACCGGAGCGGCCCACTTCAGGATCAAGAGGAATGCGCCCGAGGAAGTTTACACCGGTTTCCTTAGCGAGCTCTTCACCGCCGCCGGAATTGAAAATATCATGTACGTTACCGCAGTCAGGGCAGACGAAACCGCTCATATTTTCAACAATACCGAGAACGGGGTTACCGACCTGTTTGCAAAAGTTTACGGAGCGGCGCACATCATCAATAGCCACGCCCTGAGGGGTGGTTACGATAACAGCATGAGCGTCAGTGCCGAGAGTCTGCAATGCGGAAAGGGGTTCGTCGCCGGTTCCGGGAGGGCAGTCTACAACGAGGAAATCAAGGTCGTTCCAGGCAACGTCCTGTACGAACTGTTTGATCATGCCGATTTTAACAGGTCCGCGCCAGATTACCGGATCATTTTTACTGGGCAGCATGAAACCGAGAGACATAACCCAGAGGTTACTGGACCAGGAAATAGGTTCGATCACTTCGTGGCCGATATGCGGCTTTTCGTTTTCAAGGCTGAGCAGGCGGGGGACACTGGGACCGTGAACATCAACATCAAGCAGGCCTACCTGTTTACCGGCAAGGGAAAGTGCCACAGCGATGTTGGTAGCTACAGTACTTTTACCTACACCGCCTTTACCGGAAATAACCACGATTTTGTGCTTAATTCTGGAAAGAGCCTTTTTCAGTTTCATATCTTCAGGGCTGCAACCCTGTGAAGAACATCCGGACCCGGAGGAAGAGCAGCTTCCGCATGCGTGATCGCTCATATATCAATCTCCTAACCCTCAAAGTATGAGGGGGTAATCATTATTAAAAACAGATTGTTCTATCTGTCACAATAGGCGTTATTTGGTAAACTAAGACGTGAACCTGACTTGTCAATGCCTTTAAGGTTCAGTCATGCCCGCAGAGTAGGGAGAGGAGAAAAAGGCATGACTGAACAAGGATGTAGAAATTTCTACCAGTGTCCCGGTTTGTCCGCATCTTCCGCAGCTTCGAGCTTGCCGTCTTTGAAAGATGCGAGAGCTTCGGAAACAGTTCCGCCGCCTACAAGGTAGACTTTGATGGAACC
Source organism: Desulfovibrio sp. UBA2564 (assembly GCA_002340305.1). Lineage (GTDB taxonomy): Bacteria > Desulfobacterota > Desulfovibrionia > Desulfovibrionales > Desulfovibrionaceae > Maridesulfovibrio. Next base: position 1,447 of record DDLU01000284.1, on the reverse strand, counting down.
TTTATCGAGGGCAGTGAAAGCCTTAGGGCCGACATGCCCGGTGATTACCGCAGTAGCTCCGGTTGCAGCTACGTTCTGGGCAGCCTGAATCCCGGCACCCTGCGCGGCGTTTAAGTTCTGGGTGTTATCTACGAATTCGTGGGTATCGGCATCGGTATCGCAGACCAGAAAGCCTTTTGCGCGACCGAAACGGGGATCGATTTCACCGTTAAAATCATTACCCTGACAGCTGATGGCGATTTTCATTTTATTTACTCCTGTGAACAGGGCTGAGGGTGGGACCACTGGAGTGGCTCGCACTCTGCGCAGTCTGTCTGGCCCTGAAGCCCCTGTTTCCCTGTCCGCACCTGCCTCTGCCCCGGCAACCGGGCATGACATGGTTTTCCAGACAGTTCTGTTGATAGGCCGCGAGCACTTCGTCGATCATTCCTCTGATCCACGGAACTACACGTATTCCGGCCTGTTCCAGTTCATTCATGGTGCATCCGCAGATGGCACCGCATATTAAAAACGTTGCCCCGCAGGTTGTAATGGCGGATGTCCTGTCCTTTGGGTCTTTTGAGGGAAGGGATAGGTAACCTGCGGGGCAAATTTTATTGTCTTCCACCCGGAACAATTTCAGGTCCGGGGCATTGTCAAACACGGAGGCCAGCCTGTCTTCATAACAAGCTAAACAAAGCAGCGTTGATTTATTATTGCGTCCTTCGTTTCCTCTCATGCCAAGCTATAAGGCATAGTTTGTGCCACTGAGATAAAAGATCAATAAATAAAATAGTTATGTGGTTTTGAGGCGGTTATAGAAAGTGAATTCTGAAGCAGAATTAGTCCGCCTAGTTAGGATGAGGGCGAATTATGCGCCCGTCTTTTCGCAGCGTGCGATTGTGCGGCGCAGTGTATCTTTGGAAATACCCAGCTCACGGCAGGTGGCCATCTTCTTGCCACTATTGCGTGCAAGGGCGCGGCGCACTGCCATGCATTTTATTTCATCCATGCTCATGGGCATGTCTTCGTGAGGGATGGATTCTTTGGACTGCGGTTGCAGATATTCCGGCAGATGTTCAACCTGAATGAAGCCGGAAGGGCAGAGAATGAAGGCAAACTCAAGGATGTTTTCCAGTTCCCGCACGTTGCCGGGGAAGGGGTGGCGCATGAGGATGTGCAGGGTGTCTTCGGAGATTCCGTCAATGTCCTTGCCTTGCAGGGCATTAAGCCTATTTACGAAATGATTGACCAGCAGGGGGATATCTTCCACGCGATCTTTGAGGGCAGGCAGGTTGAGAGTGACTACATTCAGGCGATAGTAAAGGTCCTGCCGGAATGTTCCCTGTTCAACCAGTTCTGAAAGATTTTTGTTAGTGGCAGCTACAATGCGTACATTAGCGTTCACGCTTTGTACTGCACCAAGAGGCTCAAAAGTTTTTTCCTGCAATACGCGCAGCAGCTTGAC
>DDLU01000144.1 GCA_002340305.1 Desulfovibrio sp. UBA2564 | reverse complement strand
AAGCGCGTAGCGCATCAAATAATAAAATGGCTAAGAAAAAAAAGAAAAACAGAGCATTGCCCCAGAGCGTGGGCATCAATACTCCGGGCGTGGAAACCCATGCCCACTTGGATTTGGAAGATTTTCGTGAAGACCTGCCGGAAGTTATGGCTAGGGCTAAAGAAAGCGGAGTCGGCCGCATCGGTAACGTTTTTTTGGGACCGCAGGCTTACCACGCGAATAGGGAACTCTTTGCGGATTACCCGGAAGTGTTTTTTCTGCTCGGCATGCATCCAAATGATTCCGGTAAATTTGTGGAAGAGGACATTGAAGCCATGCGTGAAGCTTTCAAGGGCGATGAGCGTTTGAAGGCTGTTGGTGAAATCGGACTGGATTTTTACTGGGACCGTGTGCCCTATGATGTGCAGGAAGATGTGTTCCGTAAACAGCTTAAGCTTGCTGATGAACTGGAACTCCCCGTGGTTATCCACAGCCGTGATGCCCATGAGCGGACTCTTGACGTGCTGGAAGATGTCGGCTGGTCCGGTAAACCGCTGCTTTGGCACTGCTTCGGCGGAGATGTCGAGACAGCGCAGCGCATAATTGATCACGGCTGGTATATTTCCATCCCCGGACCTGTTACATATAAAAAGAATGAAATTGCGCAGGAAGCCGTGAAATCTATCCCGGTGGAGCGTCTGGTGCTGGAAACGGACTGTCCGTTCCTGACCCCGGAACCATGGCGTGGTAAGCGCAACGAGCCTGCATTCGTGGTTTTTACTGCCGCTAAAGTCGCAGAGTTGAAAGGCATGGAAGTGAATGAGCTTTGGAAAACATGCTCAGATAACGCACACAATTTTTTTAATTTGTAATGATCAATCATAAAATCATAAATTTCATGAACGCGCGCATGCATGCGTGGACCATGGCTGAAACGGTTGATGAGATATTCAACCGTTTGCGGTTCGGACTGTTCACTCAGCATGTGGTGGTCAATGTTGCCAAGCTGGTCAACATGGGCCGGGACGCGGAACTTCATGATTCAGTCCAGAGTTGCGATATTGTAAATATCGATGGCATGGGCGTGTTTTGGGGGGTACGTTTTCTGGGTCATGATGTGCAGGAACGTGTCGCCGGGATTGATCTTTTTCATGCCCTGTTGCAGCGTGCAGCGCAGGCTGGAGAGCCTGTCTACCTACTGGGGGCGCAGCAGAAAGTGCTGGAAAAAGCAGTTGCGGATTTGCAGCGCGGATACCCGGACCTGAAGATTGCCGGACACCATCACGGTTATTTCTGGGACGATGAAGAAGCTGTGGTCCGGGATATAGCTGAATCCGGGGCGCGGCTGCTCTTTGTGGCTATTACTTCTCCTAAGAAAGAGAATTTTATCAACCGCTGGAAAGAGCAACTCGACGTTGACTTTGTGATGGGCGTGGGCGGAACTTTTGATATCCTTGCGGGCAAGACAAAACGCGCCCCGAAGTTCATGCAGAAATACGGGCTGGAATGGTTTTATCGTTTAGTGCAGGAACCCCGGCGTATGTGGAAACGGTATCTGGTTACTAATACGGTTTTCGCGCTGAAGCTGCTGCGGGTAAAAATTTTAGGGTGATTTTTTAAGAAAAGACTACTCTGTTGCGTCCTGATTTCTTGCCGCAATAAAGCCGTTTGTCGGCAATTTGTAATAGTGTATCAACTGACGGCTCCTGACATTCTTCAACAGAAGCGAGACCGCAGCCAGCGGTGATTTTGATTTTGCCTTCCGGAGCAGAAATGGTCGCTTCTTCATAGGCCTCGCGAACTCTTTCCGCTACAAGCCCTGCTTCCTGCTTTGTATGAACCGGCATGGGGATTACAACTTCTTCGCCGCCGTAACGGCAGGCAATATCCACTCCCTGACGGCAGTTATCATTCAGAATCTGTCCCAGAGACCGCAGCACAATGGCTATGAGGTAAGTTGCAAAATTTATGATCAACAGCTTGGAATAAAAGTCAAATTTATCTATGGGCATTTCGGCTGCGGTATTGGGGTTAGCTGCTGATAGCGGTTATGCAACGGTACCCTGCAAAAATATAATTTGTTGAAATGGATGATTGACAAAAAAATTATCATGAGTACAAAAAATTCAGCTGCTGATAAAAAATTATTACAGGGAGAGAGTTTTGGCTGCCATTGTTAAGTCTATTACACGTACGATTGATCACTATATTTCGTTTGTTGAATTTTTGGGAACTTTTTTGGGAGATAACTGTGAAGTGGTTCTGCACGATACCACCAGTAAAGAAAAGTCTGTTCTTGCCATCGCCAACGGGCATATTTCAGGGCGTGGCGTAGGGGCACCGCTAACAGATCTGGCACTAAAGTTTTTGGTAGATGAAGTCTACCGCGAAAAAAACTGGATGATGGGCTACACCACCGAAGGGCGTAACGGGCATATCCTTCATTCCGCCACATATTTTATTAAAGGATCTGAAGGTGAATTATTGGGCATGCTTTGCCTAAACATGGATACCTCAGATATGCGTGCAGCCCGGGACCTGATTAATAAAGTTATCCATAGTGCCGGTTTTGACCGTACAGTGAATAAAGAAGATTTCGGGGCTGCTAATGCTGGTGAAGAACATAGCGAGACATTTCCCAAATCCATGGAAGACCTGACCGAATCGCTTATAGTACGCGTAATCTCAGACACTAATATCTTGCCGGAGCGTATGACTTCCGATGAAAAGATGGATGTGGTTTCAACTCTTAATGACCGGGGTGTGTTTATGCTTAAAGGAGCGATTAAGGATGTTGCCAAGCATCTGGTTGTTTCTGAGGCTACCGTTTATCGCTATTTGCAGAAGATTAACGATAAATAATTATCACGGTCAAAAAAAATAGCCGGGCAGGGTTCATCTGAATTCTGTCCGGCTATTTTTTGTTTTATGTAAATAAACTCCAACTATTACGTTTTTCGTATTATTTGAGATTGAAATTTCACAATAATATTTTTTCATCAAAATGTAATAAAATTTTCTTGTTTGAATAAAAAATTATTGACGCGTGATTTTCTTATCGCTATACGTGAATTCGTAGCAACGCAAAGGTTGCTCTATGAACACAAAGTAGTAATCCCTACAGGAGATAGAAATGAAAAAAGCAGTTGTAAGTGAGAAAGCCCCCGCAGCAGTAGGCTGCTACTCTCACGCAATCGAAACAGGCAATATGGTATTCACTTCCGGCCAGCTGCCCATCAGCAAAGAAACCGGAAAAATGCCCGAAGGTCCTGCTGCTCAGGCAAAGCAGGCTCTCGACAACCTCAAGTACGTTCTTGAAGCAGCCGGAACCTCCATGGACAACGTGGTTAAGACCACCGTGCTAATTCAGAACATCGAAGATTTTGCGGCGATCAATGAAGTCTACGCGACTTACTTCTCCGAGCCTTTCCCCGCACGCAGCTGTTTTGAGGTCGCTAACGTACCTCTCGGTGCTCTGCTGGAAATCGAAGCTGTCGCTGTTAAATAATTAAATCCGGGCCGTGGTGCTGCCGGGTGAATTTTCGAGGCTGTTCGCAGTCTCTACAAAGGAGTGGAAAGATGACTAAGGAATCAAAATTCAAAGAGTTCGGACTGATTATCAAGTTGCTCATCGGTATTGCGGCCGGTGTTGTGATTGGTCTTTTCGCAAACCATGCGGTGATGGAAGTCGTGGTTACCGCTAAATATGTAATGGGTCAGTTCATTTTTTATACTGTGCCCCTCGTAATTCTCGCATTCATCGCCCCGGCAATTACCCGCCTTGGTCAGAATGCTTCCAAGATGTTGGGCGTAGGCGTAAGCCTTGCTTATCTTTCAGCAGCAGGTGCCGCCACCATGGCAGCAGTTGCCGGATATGTTCTTATCCCCCATCTTTCCATCGCCACTCAGGTTGAAGGTCTTCGTGAACTTCCCGAAGTTGTGTTCCAGCTGTCCATTCCCCCGATCATGTCTGTTATGACCGCGTTGGTAACTGCAGTTGTTCTCGGTATCGCAACCATCTGGGTTAAGGCCAAGACCTTTGAAAACATGCTCGGCGAATTTGAGAATATTATGATGCAGGTTGTCAGCCGTATCATTATACCTGTTCTTCCTTTCTTCATCGCAACCACCTTTGCAGGTCTTGCTTATGAAGGCAGCCTCACTAAGCAGCTTCCCGTTTTTCTTGAAGTTATTGTAATCGTGCTTATCGGGCATTTCATCTGGCTTGCATTCCTGTACACCCTTGGTGGAGTGATCTCCGGTCGTAACCCCCTTGAAGTATTCAGACATTATCCTCCTGCATATCTCACCGCGGTTGGTACCATGTCCAGTGCTGCAACTCTGCCTGTTTCCCTTGAATGCGCAGGCAAGTCCAAGGCACTCGGTAAGGATACCGTTGAATTCATGGTTCCCCTCGGAGCAACCATCCACCTCTGCGGTTCCGTTCTTACTGAAACTTTCTTCGCTATGACCATCTCCATGATGCTTTACGGCACCCTGCCTTCCGTTGGCACAATGGCCCTGTTCATTCTGCTCTTCGGTATTTTCGCCATCGGCGCACCCGGTGTCCCCGGCGGAACCGTTATGGCTTCCCTTGGTATCGTCGTAGGCGTACTCGGTTTCGACCCCGCAGGTGTTGCACTGCTGCTGGCAGTCTTCGCCCTGCAGGACAGCTTCGGTACTGCCTGCAACGTAACCGGTGACGGTGCCCTTGCACTCATGATGGAAGGTATCTTCAATCGCAACGGTGAACTCGATAAAGCCCGCGCATCCTAAGCCCGGACTTCCATTACCCTGCGGGACCTGCAGGTCCCGCAGGGATTCAAATTACCTGATGCGCTTACGCGCTTTTGATGAAAAGATTTCGTCTCCGACGGTCAAAGGGGGATAATCCCCTTTGGAATCCTTAACGGGGTTTCACTGCCGGAGACAATGACAGTAATAAATTTCGAAAATTGTTTTTGCACGTAAGGTCGACCTAATCCCCCGCACAATCGACCACCCAACTTGGCGAAGCCCTGATAAAAGTTTCTTTGACTCCCCGAAGGGGCCGCCGGAGGCATCTATCATGATAAATAAAAAATGGTCTGAATTCGCAGAAATTCTGAAACGTGAAGTTGTTCCTGCTCTGGGTTGCACAGAGCCTGTCGCTATTGCTCTTGCTGCCGCCAAAGCTGCCGAGACTCTTGGTAAAGAAGCTGAGAAAGTAGTTGTAAAAGTAAGCGGCAACCTGCTCAAAAACGGCATGGGGGTAGGCGTTCCCGGTACCGGAATGACCGGACTGGATATTGCCGCAGCCGTGGGCGTTACGGGCGGTAAGTCCGACCTCGCGCTTGAAGTCCTGCGCGACCTTGATGCCGGGCAGCTTGCTGCGGGTAAAAAACTGATCGCTGATGGTCGCCTGCATGTTGAACTGGCTGATACCGAAGAGCTGCTCTATGTGGAAGCTGTTGTTGAAGCTGGTGAAGATTCCGCCCGTTGCGTGATCGCCCGTGCCCATTCAGCAATCGTGCTGGTTGAAAAGAACGGCGAAGAGCTTTTCTCTGCTCCGCTGATCAGCGAGGATTCCAAAGATTCCGGCTGCACCATGAGTATGAAAGAAATTTTTGAATACGCAACCGAAGCTCCTCTTGAAGATCTGCGCTTCATCCTTGAAGCTGTGGAGCTTAATGAGAAGGTTGCAGTCGAAGGACTTTCCGCAGACTGGGGCTTGAAAGTCGGTAAATCCATTGCCAAGGATATCGAAGACGGTATCCGCTCAGATGACATTGTTTCCTATGCCATCAAAATGACCGCAGCTGCTTCCGATGCCCGTATGGAAGGTATTCAGATGCCGGTGATGAGTAACTCCGGTAGTGGTAACCAAGGTCTCACCGCGACCCTGCCTGTTCTGGCCTTTGCCAGACGGCGCAATTCCAGCGAAGAAGAGCTTGTGCGCGCCCTTATTCTCAGCCACCTCTCCGCTGTTCACATGAAGAGCTATCTCGGTAAGCTTTCCGCTCTTTGCGGGGCAAGCCTTGCAGCCACAGCCTCCGGTTGCGGCATTGTGCTGATTCTCGGCGGCGGGCTTAAAGAAGTTGAAAGTGCCATCAAAAACACTCTTGGCGACATTGCCGGGATGATTTGCGACGGTGCAAAGACCTCTTGCGCGTTGAAAGTTTCTTCCGCAGTTGAAGCGGCTATCAACTCCGCACTGTTGGCTATGAAAGGTATTTCCATTCCGGGTAAAGACGGCATCCTTGATGATGACATTGAGACCTGTATCCATAACGTTGGACAGCTCGGTTCCGTTGGTATGGCCCAGACCGATAAAGTCATTCTCAAGATCATGACCGGAAAGCATACCACTGCTCCGGCAGCTTAATTTTCAGAACACTCCCTTCCCCCTTAAATCCGTTTCCCCCGGATATAAAAAGAAGCCCCCGGTCTTACCAAACCGGGGGCTTTTCAGTCTGTTGATAGAGCGCCATCTGCGTCGTTGCTGCATAAAAAGCTGAAATTAACGTATGTCTGTATACGCATCGTTCCATCTTTTTCTTTGCGTCTAGCATCTGGCACATTCTCAAAAGTCTGAAGCTTTGAATATGCTTGAACAGTGGAGGTTAGATACTAATCAAGCATGGTTCTACTGATGATTTCGTCCTGTACTTCTTTGCAGAGCTCAACAAAGAAAGCGCAGTATCCGGCAACGCGGACAATGAGGCTGCGATGCTCATCAGGCTTTTTCTGGGCTTCGAGCAGTGTTGCGTTATCAACATAGTTGAACTGCATCTGGCCGTTGCCGAGCACGGAGGCAGTGCGCAGCAGGGCGACCAGCCCATTTTCACCTTCAGGTGTATCCAGTGAACCGGGCATGAGCTTGAAGTTGTGGGCCATTCCAAGGCTCATGGATTCCACATTGAGTTTGCCTACAGATTTGATCACAGCGGTGGGGCCTTTTGTATCGGCTCCCTGAGTCGGACTCATACCATCGGAGAGGGGTGCTCCGCTCATGCGTCCGTCAGGAGTAGCCCCGATCATCTCACCCAGCGGAGTATTGAATGATTGGGAGAGAGTGCCGTGAATCATGCGGGCGTATAATGACTTATGGCTGTTCATGGTTTTTTCGGTGTAATCGATGATGTCGGAGGTTATACGATCGGCGTAATCATCATCGTTACCGAATTTTGGTGCGGAAAGGCAGTCATTGCGCATTTCTGCGTGACCTTCCCAGTTTACATCCATAGCTTCCTTGAGCTGGGCAAGGGTGTACTTTTTGTCATCGAAGACCAGCTTTTTGATGGCAGCCATGGAATCAGCGTAGGTATTCAGTCCGGCAAAGATGGTGCCGGGACCTTCATAGAGGCAAGCGCCGCCTGCGGTAACGTCCTTGCCGCTCTGCATGCAACCGTCAACAAAGAGAGACATGTAAGGGGTGGGTGCCATATCTCTAACTATTTTCTGGTTGATTACAGTACCTTTTGCGGAGATTGCCATGATGTTATCGAGCTGCTTTTTAACTGCAGCATCGAATTCTTCATAGGTGGTAAACTGTTCCAGTCCGCCTGTATCAATACCTTGTCTGTTTTTACCGTAGGATTTGAGTACGCCACGGTTGAAGACAAATTCAATGGCGATGGGCCACTGGGTAAATCCCCCAGCGGTCCATTGGTGGATGCGGCCTGATTTCTGGGGCTCAACACAACCCATGAGGCTGTAGTCGCGAGCGTCTTCGAAACCGAAGCCTTTGTGGAGCATCATTTTGATGTGGGCATCATCAAAATGGCAGGCGGGCATGCCGATACCAGATTTTACAACTTCCACGATTTTCTGCAGATATTCGCGGGGTGACTGGTTGTGGATACGGCAGGCCAGTGATGGCTGGTAAACGCCGACTTTGGCAATAGCATCCATGATCAGGTAGGTAAGATCATTGGTGCCGTCACCGCCTTCGCGTTTGACCCCGCCAACACACATGTTGATGAAGGGCATGTATCCGGCGAAGTATTTAGCGGTGCCTTCAGGGGTATACCAGATCATTTCAGAGCATTTGAGGATGAAGCAACTCATCAACTCAAAGGCTTTCTGTTGGTCTATTTCGCCGGACTTGATGCTTTCTTCATAGCAGGGAAGCAGATACTGGTCGAATCGGCCGAGGGAGGAACTGCACTGATTCTCTTCCAGCAGGAATAAGGACTGGATTGTCCAGACTGACTGTAATGCTTCCTGAAAAGTTTTGGGAGGATTAGCGGGAACGCGTTCGTTTACTTCAGCAATGTGCTCAAGCTCAGCCTTGCGCTCTGCTTTTTCCTCTTTTGCTGCAAGTTCTCTGGCGTATGCGGCAATGCGCTCGGCGTAGAGCAGGATACCTTCACAGGTAATGATGGAAGCCTTGTAGAAATTGATACGTTCCTGATCTGTTTTTGAATTATTTTCAATTTCGGCAAGATGTGCTTCGGCTTCAGCCTTAACGCCGGCCACACCTTTCTCAAAAAGGATGATGTCATAACCGGGGCTGGTATCACCGCCGCCGCTGGACATGTGGTAGGTCAGGTCGCTGACACAGGATTCTGCGCCGAATTCCCAGATTCCGGCTTTGCGAAACTGAGTTTCGCAGGCTTCGGCAACGGACTTTCCTTCCCAGAAGGGAAAGATTTCTTCTTTCAGGGTTTGTTTATCTTCCTCACTGATCTGGTAAGGGTCCTGGGAACGGGTGGAGATAGTATCGAGTTCGTTGCTGATCAGTTGCCAGTCGGTATCCGGGGAGAAAGATCCGGTGCGGGGTTTACCACAGGGATGACCGACAATGAGTTCACCTTCCTGAATATACATGGGCGCGATTTCGCAAGCACGTTTAAAACCCATGGCCCGGCGGATGTTAACCGGAAGGTCGGGGTTGTCACGGGTGACTTCAGTAAAAGCATGGGCACGCACAATAGAAATGCTGGGCTTTACCTTAAGGTACTCATCTTTGAGTTTGGTAATTCTGGTAGTAAGAAAATTAGTTTTCATCTGGAACCCCCGTTTCAGAATGTCGATTTGGTATCAACAACAGAAGCATCTAGTGTAGGGCAATTGCTTCTGAACCATTCCCATTGTTTTCGTTTATAAAAAAACTAGAACAGGGCAAACCCCTTCCAGCTAGGGGGAATGTTGATTTTCTGCATAAAAAAATTACGGGGTATGCTTTCTGCTTATTGCTGTAGCATTGTTTTGCAGAGCATAAGGGCTTGCGGAATTGAATTTTTCAAAAAAGGATTAGTGGATTTTAAAATAAAAAAGGCGAAGTTGAAAAATCAACTTCGCCTGCTGTTTTTTGAGATCTTTGGTTGGTGCTAGTGCAAAACTAAACTCCCAGTTTATCCGCGATAGTCTTAGCCGCACGGCGACCTGCACCCATGGCTGAGATAACTGTTGCGGACCCGCCTGCGATATCACCGCCTGCGTATACATTAGGAATGGAGGTTTCACCTGTCTCAGCGTCGGTTACAATGTAGCCCCACTTGTTTAGGTCGAGTCCGGGGGTGGCTTCGAGCAGTACCGGGTTGGCTCCGGTTCCTACTGCAAGGATAACCATATCCACTTCCAGTTCCTTGGTCTTGCCTTCAACTGCAACGGGACGGCGGCGACCTGAATCATCAGGCTCGCCAAGTTCCATCACCTGCAAGGTCATGGATTTAACTTTCGAGTTCTCATCACCGTTAATGGCAATGGGGGAGGTCAGCAGTTCCAGCTGGACACCTTCCTCAATGGCGTGGTGGAGTTCTTCCAGACGGGCAGGCATTTCGTCCTGAGTACGGCGATAGGTGATGTAAACATTCTCTGCACCGAGACGCAGGGCGGTTCTCGCTGCATCCATAGCCACGTTACCACCGCCGATTACAGCCACGTTCCTGGCTTTGGGTGCGGGGGTGTCGTGGTTGGGGAAATCGTAGGCCCGGCCGAGGTTGATGCGGGTCAGGTATTCGTTGGAGGAATATACGCCGACAAGGTTTTCACCGGGAATGTTCAGAAACCACGGGAGCCCTGCGCCAACACCGATAAATACGGCATCGTAGCCATCTTCAAAGAGATCTTCCACGGTAATTGTTTTGCCGCCCACATAGTTGGGCTGGAAGGTTACACCTTTGGACCAGAGTGCGCCGACTTCACGGGCAACAATGGATTTAGGCAGACGAAATTCAGGTATACCGTAAACCAGTACGCCGCCCACTTCGTGCAGGGCTTCGTATACGGTTACGGGGACACCGCGTGCTGCAAGGTATCCGGCAACGGTAAGGCTGGAAGGTCCGGAACCGATGCAGGCAACCTTGAATTGCTCATTGGGCAGGGAGCAGGCAGTGTGACCGGTAATCATTTCACAGGCAGAATCACTGTCGAAGGTGTCTGCCACGAAACGTTCAAGACGACCGATCGCAACAGGTTCGTACTTCTTGCCGAGGATGCATGCTCCTTCACACTGGGATTCCTGCGGACAGACACGACCGCAGACAGCGGGCAGGGCGTTGGTATCCTTGATTACCCGGTATGCGGAAGGGATATCGCCGTCAGCCAGATGCTTGATGAAACCTTTAATATCGATTTCAACGGGGCAACCTTTCTGGCAGAGCGGCTTTTTACACTGTAGGCAGCGGGCTGCTTCAGTCATGGCATCTTCTTTGGAATAACCGAGGGCTACTTCGCTGAAGTTTTTGTTACGGACATCAGCCGGCTGTTCCGGCATGGGGGTACGGGTCGGCGTAAAATTCTGCTTATTCACCATGGCAATTACAACTCCTGAACATTTGCATTGAAAGGTCTTCCTCTTCCTTATACTGGGTGAGGCGCATTCTCAGCTCATTGAAATCTACTTCGTGACCGTCGAATTCAGGGCCGTCCACGCATGCGAATTTGGTCTCTCCGCCAACGCTGCAACGGCAGGCTCCACACATGCCCACGCCGTCAACCATGATGGAGTTCAGGCTGACTGTGGTTTTAACGCCGAAAGGTTTAGTCACCTTGGCAACTGCTTCCATCATGGGCACGGGACCGATAGCTACGACTTCGGAAACGTCCTTGTCCTGCTCAAGACGCTCACGCAGCAGGTCGGTAACAAATCCTTTGTGTCCGGTACTGCCGTCATCGGTGGCGATGAGCAGTTCAGGGCAGAAGTAGCCCAGCTCGGTACAGAAAAGGAGCATGTTTTCACTGCGTGCGCCGACAATGGCGACAACATGGTTTCCGGCAAGGTGGTGGCCTTTAGCGATGTGGTGCATGGCTGCGATACCGGTTCCGCCGCCAACACAGATAACAGTGCCCGACTTCTCAATATGGGTGGGCTTGCCCAGAGGACCGCAAACATCAAGGATGGTGTCCCCTTCTTTTAATGTTTCAAGCAGGGCTGAACTTTTACCTACTACGAGGTAGACGATGGTGATGGTTCCTGTTTCTTTGTCAGTGTCAGCAATGGTGAGGGGGATGCGCTCACCTTTTTCATAGATGCGCAGGATGACGAAATTTCCCGGTTTAGCCTTCTTGGCAATTTGAGGACAGTCAAGGACCAGCATGGATGTCTGGCCGGGGATAAGTTCTTTTTTAATCAGAATTTTATTGCTCATAATCTCCTACACTGCTTAAGTTTCAGGGGAAGTTAAAGTTTTCCCCAATGGAATGCAAGGTTCAGACTGATTATAAGGCTTTGGCTTTTTCTTTCTGTTAAAAACTGAAATTTAACGCTTCCCTCGCTATGCTTATTTCAGTTTTCTAAATTTATCCCTCTGTTTGTCCGGTAAAGCCTTATCGCCAGTTAGATTACACAACTCGCCCTCTTGCCAATTCCGCTTGGTCGTATTATGTATTAATACAACTTAGCAGAAGTTTATTTTCATCAGCTTCCACGGATGGAAGCCGGAAATACCGCGTATCCTTCAGGGATGATTGCGACTTTGTCGCAGATACGGCGGATTGCCTTACATGGCAGTCGGCCTTTTTTTGTGTACGCGGAAACGGTTTTCGGGTGGAGAAAGTAGTGAGAATAGCAGCGCAGGGCATCAGCCAATATGCTGATAATGCGAAGAAGTGGTCCAGAGACACTACAGCTGAAGTAGAAAAGGTGAAGGCACGCGTGGTCACGCGTAAATTCGGCTTTAATATTGGTAAGCTCGGTGTAAACTTCACTGCAAAGGACCTCGAATTTGAAACGGACGAAGCTGAAAAGGCTTCGCGCGAGTTCCGATCAAAAACCTATCCCCGTGCCCAAAGTGAAGAGCATCATGTGCAGAATGTGTATCAGCAGCTAGCTCTTACCCAATCGGCTTTTTCCGAGGATTCCGCCAGTCTTAATCCCGGGAGCAACGGGTACATGCGGACCAGGGCAATCAATGCCTATTCCCGACAGTCCGGTGCTCTTAATTATACGCTTCCGGGCAGCGCTCTCGGCAAAGTCTGATTCAAGTTAGTATCCTGACCTTAACAGGAATTTTTTATCCTCCCCGTAATTCCGGTGTTGTTTTCCCTTCTCAACCCATAGGAATAATTAACACCTTTTCGCAGAATACTTATAGTAGCAGTAAATATCCGGTATTATCTGATTTATTCATTAATATAAATTGATGGGTCAATCAATTCATTTTGTGAAAATTTCGTAACATTTCCCTTTGCGTGATAAGAATTTCTTGCGTTAGTATTGAGATTCGTACAACAACGCCCAGTTAGTACTTGCCGGGATGGCAATTACATATTAGACAGCGGCTCACAAATACCGTAATAAGAAATCCCTTTAGTTATAAACATAAGCCGACGCGCCTTGGAGGCCGCCGACATTTTTACATATGGCAAATTTAGATAAAATAAGAAATTTCAGCATCATTGCGCACATCGACCATGGTAAGTCTACCCTCGCGGACCGTATCCTTGAAATCACCGGAATGGTTTCCGAACGTGAGAAAAAGGACCAGTACCTAGACAAAATGGAACTGGAACAGGAACGCGGCATCACCATTAAAGCCCAGACCGTACGTATTCCGTATAAGGCTAAAGACGGTGAAGAATATATCCTTAACCTGATCGATACCCCCGGTCACGTTGACTTCAGTTATGAAGTTTCCCGAAGTCTTGCTGCGTCCGAAGGGGCGTTGCTGGTTGTAGATTCCACTCAGGGTGTGGAAGCGCAGACTCTTGCAAACGTATTTCTGGCACTGGACCACGACCTTGAAATCGTGCCCGTGCTTAACAAGGTGGACCTGCCCAGTTCCGATTGTGAACGTGTGGCGCAGGAAATCGAGGAAGTTATCGGACTGGACTGTTCCGAGCCGCTCATGATCAGTGCCAAGACCGGTCTGAATGTCGAGGATGTGCTTGAGTCCATCGTTAAAGATCTGCCTCCGCCGGAAGGTGATCCCGATGCTCCGCTCAAGGCCTTGATTTTTGATTCATGGTACGATTCCTATCAGGGCGTTGTGGTCCTGTTCAGGATTCTGGACGGTACCCTCAAGAAGGGTGACAAGATACAGATCCACTCCACCGGACGCACTTTCGATGTGACCACCCTTGGTGTTTACACTCCTGAACCGCAGAAAGCCAAAGAACTGGCTGCGGGTGAGGTTGGTTTCCTCTGCGCCAGCATGAAGGAACTCAACGATGCACCTGTCGGTGATACCGTCACCCTTGCAGCTGATCCGGTTGAAGAGCCGTTCCCCGGTTTTCAGGAAGTTAAGCCCATGGTTTTCTGCGGACTCTATCCGGTGGAACCCGCCGAGTACGAGCCGCTCAAGGCCGCGCTGGAAAAATTGCAGCTCAATGATACCGCATTTTCATTTGAACCGGAAACATCCACAGCCCTCGGCTTCGGTTTCCGCTGCGGTTTTCTCGGCCTGCTGCATATGGAAATTATTCAGGAACGTCTGGAGCGTGAATTCCAGGCCAAGCTCATCGCCACCGCGCCTTCCGTTGTTTATCAGGCAAGGCTGAACAACGGCGATGTCCTTGAAATTGATAACCCCAGCAAGATGCCTGACGGCGGTGATCTGGAATCCCTTGCCGAACCTTTCTGCCGTCTTGAAATCCACGTTCCTAACGATTACGTGGGTGCAGTTCTCAAGCTTTGTGAGGAAAAACGCGGAATCCAGAAAGATATGCGTTACCTGACATCTTCGAGGGTTATTATTACTTACGAAGTTCCTTTTGCGGAAATCATGTACGATTTTTTTGATAAACTGAAATCGCACACCAAGGGCTATGCTTCCCTTGATTACGAAATTATTGATTACCGCGAATCGAATTTGGTAAAGCTCGATATCCTGATCAACACTGATCCGGTTGATGCCTTTTCAGCAATTGTCCATAAGGATTCTGCCTATCCTTTCGGACGTTCACTTGCACTTAAATTGAAACGAGCTATCCCGCGTCAGATGTTTGAAATTGTTATTCAGGCCGCGATCGGTCGCAAGATTATCGCTAAAGAACGAGTGGCCCCGTTCAGGAAAAACGTTACCGCTAAATGTTACGGCGGCGATATTACCCGTAAGCGTAAGCTTCTGGAAAAACAGAAAGAAGGTAAGAAGCGCATGAAGAAGATGGGTAATGTTGAGATTCCGCAGGAAGCGTTTATGGCTGTTTTGAAAGCGGGTGAAGATTAAGCTTTCAAATCGGCAGTTGTTACGTTTCAAGAAAACGACTCGCCCTGCGTTAAGCGCAGGAAATTATAAGGATATTAATTATGAATCCCAGATGGCAGAGCACCGTGAAGGAATATATTGAAGCTCTTTTTATCGCACTCATACTGGCTCTTTTCATCCGAACATTTATCGTGCAGGCCTTCAAGATTCCGTCCGGCTCCATGCTGCAGACTCTCCAGATCGGAGACCATCTGCTGGTAAGCAAGTTTTCCTACGGCGTGAAAGTTCCCTTTACCGGGAAGGTTCTCGTGCCGGTTGGTGATCCCGAGTATCAGGACATCATTGTCTTTAAATATCCCGGTGATCCCAGCAAGGATTATATCAAAAGGGTTATCGGCGTACCCGGTGATACTGTGGAGATCAAAAAGAAAAAGGTCTTCGTTAACGGCAAAGAGCTCGTTGAGCCTTACGTGCAGTACACCGATACCACCCACGTTTCAACGCTGCGCGACAATATGCCGCCCCGGGTTATTCCCGAAGGGGAATACTTCGTTATGGGTGACAACCGCGATGGATCCAACGATTCCAGATTCTGGGGTAATGTTCCCAGAGAGAACATCTTAGGAAAGGCGTGGATTATCTACTGGTCTTGGGGCGGTCCCAAGACCGTTCGCTGGGAGCGTATAGGAGACATCCTGCACTAGCCGCAAAGTTAGTGTATTAAATGTGTTAGTCCTTTAAATTAACAAATTAATTTAAATGATGATGCATTAGCCGCCAGCAAGTTGAAATCTGGATACATGAAAGCCCCGGTACGTCCGTACCGGGGCTTTAGTTTTTTGGATTAGTATAAGTTCATGTTGATACTTCGTATAAAGAAATGGTACGTCTTTATAAGGGGGGTCTATGTTTTCACTTTTACGTCTGTTATATTTCGTTGTCTGCGGGGCAGCTACTATAAGTCTGTTATCAGTTTTTCAGAAATATATTATGGATTGGTCTATGGCGGCGCAGGGGTTTGTTGTTCCATGTGTTTTGGGTGCCATTGCTGGTGGTGTTTTTTATATCTACACTGTGTGTTGCAATAGGCAGAAGAAGGTAGAAAAGTTATTAGCAGCCCGCGAGAATCAGTTGGAAACAGTTCTTTCTTCCGGTCCGGTTGGTATCGGGGTGGTGGTCAACCGTGTTTTTCATGAAGTTAATGACTTTTTTTGCGAAATGACAGGCTATTCAAAAGTCGAATTGCTGGGGTCATCGTCCCGTCTCGTATACCCCAGCGATGAGGACTATGATTATGTTAGCAAGTGTAAGTATTCGCAGATCAAGGAAACAGGGGCTGGTTCAGTAAAGACCCGTTTCAGGCATAAAGACGGGACTATCCTGCACATAATATTGAGTTCAAAACCCTTGGACCGGAACGATTTGTCTAAGGGGGTGACATTTACTGCTGTTAATATTTCAAAGCGAAAGGAAGCAGAGAAGTCACTTTCACGCCGGATCGTGTTTGAACATTTTGTTAGCGAAGTTGCTTCGGACTTTCTCAACATGTCGGTGGGTGAGATTGATGCCGGATTGACCAAAGCTCTCGGTGATGTCTGTAAATTTACCAGAGTCGGGCGGGCATATATTTTCCTTATGCGCGGCAAGTCTTCCGTTTGTGACAACACCCATGAATGGTGCGCTGAAAGTATTGAGCCGCAAATCCACAATTTGCAAAATATTGATTTGAAAAATCCTAACACCCTACTTTGGGAGACTATCGCTAAAAGGCAGGCATATTATATTCCGGATGTTTCTGCTTTGCCTGAGAATCTTCCAGACAAAGAGGTTCTGCAAGTTCAGGACATATGGTCGGTATTAATCGAGCCGATGTTTTTTAATGACGAACTGGTGGGCTTTGTCGGTTTTGATTCAGTTTGTGAGCATCGGCAATGGTCTGATGAGGATATCGATATTTTATCCCTATTCAGCAACAATCTGACCTTGGTGCTGGAACGTAAGAAAGTTCAGGAGAAGATTCTCGCCGCCAAGCAGGAAGCTGAGCGGGCAAATGCTGCCAAGTCCGAGTTTTTGGCTAATATGTCCCATGAAATCAGGACTCCGCTGAACGGGATTATGGGCATGCTGCAGTTATTGCAAATGAGCGGCCTTAATTCGCAGCAGGAAGAGAACCATAATTTTGCGATGGAATCGTGCAAGCGGTTGACCAGCCTTTTGAGCGATATTCTGGATGTTACGATGATTGAATCCGGGCATCTGCAAATAATGAAGACCGATTTTGATCTGCCGGAAGCATTGGATTCCATTCATGCACTATTCAAGCCTGTTGCTATTCAGAAAAATATCGACCTGCAATTTAATGTTCCGAATAATCTTCCGTCCAAGCTGGTTGGCGATAGCAACAGATTACATCAGATTTTCAACAATTTGATCGGTAATGCACTAAAATTTACTAACGAAGGCAGTGTTCTTGTTGAAGCATATCCCTTGCGCAAGCCGCAGGATGGGAATCATAAAATTCTATTTTCCGTTTCTGATTCAGGGATAGGAATAGAAGATGATAAGCTACAGTCCATTTTCAACTCTTTTACACAGGTGGATGCCAGCCGCGCCCGAAATTATGAAGGTGCCGGGTTGGGGCTTGCCATTGTAAAAAAGCTTTTAGAATTGATGGGCGGTGGGCTTTCGCTTGTCAGCGAAGTCAATGTAGGGACAACCATATATTTTTACCTTGATTTTAAAGAGGTGGGAGAAACAGCCAGCTTAATTTCCAATTCACGGCTGTATGAGGTTGATTCCATCAGAAAAATGAATGTTCTTGTTGCTGAAGATGAAAAGGTTAATCAGCTTACCTTAAAGAAGTTTGTGGAACGGCAGGGATGTAGCGTGATTGTTGCAAATGACGGCAGCGAAGTCGTGGATATCCTTAATACGCCGTATGAGGGATTCGATTTGATCTTCATGGATATTCAAATGCCGAAAATGGGCGGGCTGGAGGTTACGTCACGGATTCGGGCTGGAGAGCTTGGTGAGTCCGTTAAGGAAATACCGATTATCGCCTGTACTGCATATGCCACGGCTGGAGATAAAGAAGAGTTTCTTTCTGCGGGTATGAATGATTACTTGGCCAAGCCTACCCACATGGAAGATGTTAAGAATATTTTGGTGAAATATTCAAAGCTATAAATTCCGATTCCCGTTGACGCATGGTCCTGCTTTGGTATTATTGCTATAAGTAATCCCAGGCCCGCAGGAGAGTGGTGTCATGAAATTTTGTTTTTATCGAAAATTTGCGTTGGCTGTGTGTATGCTGATTTTCAGTCTTGCGCTTACCTTTGTTCCTGAAGCCTTGGCTGCGGCTGATAATTCCGGCAAATGGTGGGAAGATGTTACCCCGGAGTTCAAGCTCGGTATTATGGCTGTTGCTGTGGTCGGGATCGCTGTGCTGGTTGTATTCTTTACCGTACTCAAGCCTAAGATGCCCGGTAGCGGGACCAATGATTTTACCTTGGAAAAATATGAGGAAGACCTGCGCGATAAGATTGCGGCGTTGAAGGTTGATTTGCAATTGCTCAGTGAAGTTGATCTGCCGGAACACCGCAAGCTGTCTGCGGCTTTGAAAGAGGCTGAGCAGCAGTTGCTTTTTATTGAATCCGGATATGCTGATTCCTTACGGGCAATTTCCGGTCTTGCCGAGCAGCTGGAAATCTTGCGTGGTTGGGTTTCCGAGACAGAGATTGAGTCCGCAGAGGCTATGCTTGCAGTAGGTGACAGTGCTGAGGCCCGGAAAATCTGGTCAAGAATCGCAAAAGAGTCCGGGGTGAAGCGGGGAGCCTATGCCCGGCGTGAGGCCGATGCATATTTTCACTTGGGATTGCTGGCAAAAAATGATCTGGATTACGAGCAGGCCATGGATGCTCTGGTTAAGGGTATCGAGACCGGAAAGGCCGGGGTTGTTCATATTTATGAAGCCGGAAAACTGGCATTGGCTACTGAAGATTATTGGCAGGCTGAGGGATTATTCAAGCAGGGCTTGGGCATGGCCTGCGATACTGACGAATGCACCCGCAATGTGATTAGTAAATGTCAGGTCGGGCTGGGTGACGTGTTTATGCATTCCAATAAGTTTAATGAAGCCCTGCCGCTTTATGAATCCGCACTTTCATCAGCCATCGCAATTTATGGGGAAGAGTCGGTGCCTGTGGCTGATACCTTAAGTCGCGTGGGACAGTGCAAAGAAAAGCACGGTGATCATGAAGAGGCTGTTGAGTATTGCCGCAGGGCTTTTAAGCTCTATTCGCGGTTGTTGCCTGAGGAGCATTACAAGATTCATAAGGCATGGAAACGTTGCGAGTGTCTTGAGGATAGTTGAATAAATATTCTCTTCCCTTAAATCCAGACACCGTTCTCCGCAGTACATTCCCCGCCTTTAGTCTACCCAATATTCATTAAATTTCGAAACTTTGCCCTTGAAATTGACAGTCTGATATTTCATTGTGTCTCATCCGGTTCAGGTCGGTCTATTTTTCATTTTTATCTATGGTATACGTCATCGTGAAGTTCTTCCAGCACGGAATTAAGTCCGTTTGAACCCTATGCAATTTCCAGTTATATCCTGAATATATAAATTCCCTTCATCCCCACGGAGAGAGCGTATGAAATCTTTTAATGAGCAGTCCTTAAAAGAACAACTTGCTGAAATTGAAGCTGAAAAAAGGAAATATACCCACGGCGGCAATTTGCGCCAATTGGCTGAACGGGCCGGGTGTCCTTCTGCTGAGATTGTGGACTTTTCGGCAAACATCAATCCGTTAGGGCCACCGGATTGGTTGCAGCAGGAAGTGTGCAGGGCACTTGCAGAAGTGGACCGTTATCCTGATCCTGAATGTTCGGAACTTACTCTGGCAGCCTGCGAGAAATTTTCAGTCTGGCCCACCGAATGTGTTGCCGGGAACGGTGCATCTGAACTTATTGCGGCTATTGCCCGTACAGGTGGATTTAAGCGGGCGGTGATTCCGGTCCCCTGTTACGTGGATTATGAACGTTCCTGCAAGATGGCTGGACTTAAGACCGAGCATATTCCCCTTGACCCGCAACGTGCTTTTGCACCGGATTTCGGTACTCTTTCATCTTTCCTGTCCGCATCCCCGGCTTTGGTTTTTATAGCTCAGCCTAATAATCCTACCGGGACGGCCTTTGATCCTGCTGAATTGAAGGTTCTGGCCCGTAAGCATCCTGATTCCCGTTTTGTGATTGATGAATCCTTTGCCGACTTTGTGCCGGGACTGGAGCGTCTTGCCGGACAGCGTCCGCCCAATGTGATTACCGTTGTTTCCATGACCAAATTTTACGCTATCCCCGGCCTTCGCCTAGGGTTGGCTTTTGCTTCACCGGAAGTGATCATGGAGATCAGGAATGTGTTACCCTGTTGGTCGGTGAATATTCTGGCCCAGAAGGTCGGGCTGCGTTGCCTGCGTGATGAAGAATACGAGCGCAAGACCGTTGAAACGACCATCCGTTTGCGTGAAGAACTGGCGCAGGGGATTCTGGAAATCCCCGGTATCCGGGCTTTGCCTTCGCAGGCTAACTTCATGCTTTGCCAGGTCCAGCGGGTGGGCATGGATGCGTCCGGGGTGATCGAGCATCTACTTAAGAATCGGGTGGCGGTGCGCCATTGCGATAATTTTGATGGCTTGGATTCCACATATTTCCGTATTGCTGTACGTACTGAAGAAGAAAACCGGGTCCTGCTTGATGGGCTGCGGTCCTTTTCCGGTATGGAAGTTAGCGCACCCAAGCCGCAGAAAACTCCCTCACTGATGATTCAGGGTACTTGTTCCAATGCCGGGAAATCAATTCTTGCGGCGGCATTTTGCCGTATATTTTTGCAGGACGGCTTTAAGGTTGCCCCTTTTAAAGCCCAGAATATGTCGCTTAATTCTTTTGTTACAGCGCAAGGTCTTGAAATGGGCAGAGCGCAGGTGACACAGGCTGCTGCCTGTAAGATGGCACCTGATGTGCGCATGAATCCCGTACTGCTCAAGCCGGGAAGCGATATTGGTTCGCAGGTTATCGTCATGGGTAAACCTGTGGGTAATATGAAAGTTAAAAAGTATGTGGAGTATAAGCCCACAGCTTTTGAAGCGGTCAAGAACGCCTATGATTCCCTGAGTGCCGATGTGGATGTCATGGTCATTGAAGGGGCAGGGAGTCCGGCAGAGATTAACCTCAAGCAGCACGATATCGTGAACATGGCTATGGCTGATTATGCCGAGGCCAAGGTGCTGATCACCGGGGATATCGATCGTGGAGGCGTTTTTGCTTCTCTTGCCGGAACGATGGATTTGCTGGAACCCAAAGAGCGCGAGCTGGTTTGTGGATTCCTGCTTAATAAATTTCGCGGGGATGCTTCGCTGCTGACCCCGGCCCTTGATTTTACCCTCAGCCATACCGGAAAGCCTGTACTGGGAACTATCCCCTATATCGGCAATCTCGGTTTGCCCGATGAGGATTCTGTTTCTTTTAAGGAAGATTTGCGGAAGTCCGGTTCGGAAGTAAAACGCAAGGACTCAGTGGACATTGTCTGCATTGACCTGCCACGCATTTCCAATTTCACCGATCTTGATTCCTTGAAGGGTGATCCGGATGTTAATCTACGAGTGGTTGATAAACCAGAAGATCTCGGCACGCCTGATGCGATCATCCTTCCCGGCAGTAAGTCCACCCTTTCCGATCTTGCCCGGCTGCGTGAGTCCGGTTTGGCAGATGCTGTTGTTGCGATGCGTGATAAAACGGTCATAGTGGGAATTTGCGGTGGCTTCCAGATGCTGGGCCAGTTTATCAGCGACCCGGATGAAGTTGAATCCGGCGGTTCTGCTGAAGGGTTGGGACTTCTGGCCCTCCACACCACCATGGCTCAGGAAAAAACTTTGACCCGCACCACAGGCATGCATTCCCAAAGTAAGTTGGAGGTCGTCGGTTATGAAATCCATCATGGTAAAACGGAACCTTTGCTGCCTACTGTTCGCGCTGCCATTGTGCCGCAGGGGATAAGCGGGGGAGTTCCGGTCTCCAAGGCTCTTGGATTCGGCAGTAAATCCGGTTTGATCTGGGGAACGTATTTACACGGTGTCTTTGATGCTGACGAGTTCAGGCGCTGGTTTGTGGATTCATTGCGTGAGCGTAAAGGATTAACCAAACTTGGCAAGGTTCAGTCGGTCTTCAACATGGAGGAAGGACTTGACCGTCTTGCTGACGTGGTCCGTGAGAGTGTGGACATGCATGCAGTCTATTCTGCTCTTGGTTTGAAAAACTAGTCAGTTACCGGAGTTAGCTGCTTGCCGCTGTTTGGTTAAATGATGTATGGTCTAGTTGTCTGAGCTTATATCTCTGTCAGCGGGGGGCGTATGAACAGGATCGAATGGCACGATGGCTTGAATTTGGGAATTAAAGAGATAGATGAGCAGCATAAAGCATTGATCGGCATGGTCAACGACGTTTTGGCAGCTTTTGAGAAAGGAGGAGAAGTCTCAGCCATAGACGATTTGCTGCGTAAGTTGAAAGAGTACGCTGTCACTCATTTCAATGCAGAAGAGGCCTACATGGAAAAAATTGAGTATCCTCAGTTTTCCGAACATCGCCAGCAGCACGCAGCACTTAAGAACAGTGTAAAATCCTTGCAGGCCGCGCGCTTCCATCAGGAGCAGGTTACTGCTCAGGAGATCAAAGATTTACTTACTAAGTGGTTGGTAGAGCATATCCTGCGTTATGATTATAAAATTGTGGAATTTGTTAAGTAGGGTGGCGGTAAGGATTTTACCGATAATATCAAGTAATAAGATTTGTTGGGGTAATATTTTCGAGTCGGCTTGCAGTGGGTTGACTCTTTTAATTGATGCTGATATTTGTATATGCAAATGAGTGACCAGCCAAAAATATCAGAATACCTAGGCAATTGTTTGTACTTCACAGTCAACACATTATCTCGTGCTGTGAGCAGACTTGCGGATGAGGCTTTTGCGGAGGCCGTAATTTCTCCGTCACATGCCTTTTTGATGATGCTGGTTAACGAGAATCCCGGAATTATCCAGAAAGAGCTTACTACAGCTTTGCATCTTGCGCCTTCCACCGTCACCCGTTTTGTCGACAGTTTACAGAAAAAGGGCTTTGTGGAGCGCCGCACAGATGGTAAACTTGCACGCGTGTATCCCACTGAAGACGGCGTGGCCTTGCAGGAACCAATCGCAGCAGGATGGAAGAAGCTATACCACCGCTACAGTGAAATCCTTGGCGAAGAAGAAGGTAAGTTTTTGACCGCAGCTGTTTTCGAAGCCGGACGGAAACTGGAAGACGCATAAATAAAATTTTTTAAAATATCATTTGCATATACACATGTATGTGCAAATGAAAGGAGAAAATAAATGAGCAGGATTAACATTGGAAACAACGCCTTTATTTTGCCTGAACCGCAGTCCATCGTGGGCACCCATTACGAAGGAAGAGCAAATTTCATGGCTCTGGCTTGGCTGACCCGTGTGAATTACCAGCCTTGTCTCTTTGCGGTCACCGTAAACAAAAATCATGCAACAGGTCTTGGTATTGCTGAGAGCGGTGAATTTTCCATCAACATTCCTCATGAGGGGATGCACAAAGAAACAGATGTCATGGGGCTGCTTTCCGGTAAACGTGTGGATAAATCCCAGTTCTTTGATCTTCATTATGGTGAGCTTAAAAAAGCACCCCTGATCAAGGAATGCCCCATTGCCATGGAATGTAAGCTGGTTAAGACTGTCGAGCTGGATACAAACATAATTTTCATCGGTGAGCTGGTGGGTACCTGGACTGAAGAGAAGTACATGACCGACGGCTACATCGATATCGAAAAGGTCAAGCCCATGACCCTTTCCATGCCTGATAACCATTACTGGGGGCTTGGACGCAAGATCGGTAAGGCTTGGCATGATGGTAAAGAGCTTAAGGACCAGCTGAAGAAATAGGCTGAGCATGTTTGGCGTTGGAGTTAATAGTGGCAGTCACTGGTATGGCTGCCATTTTTTTTGAGTGTTGCAGGAAAAATATTGTCGGGGAACCTTTATAAGAAGTTTAAATCAGGAATGTTCAAAATGGCATAGGCAGGTAGTAGTATGGGAGATTTGCAGATTAGTGGATACCAACTCAGGGTCATCATGCTGAAAAAGGTCCGTCTTATAATTATGCTTCTTGCGTTGAAGAGATAATCCATATATCAAAAAGCCGATTATAAATTTAACTGCCAATTTTTAGCGTCGGAAGTTCAATGATAGCAAAAGTTTCCTGTGCCGCCCTGATGGGTATTGATGCCTTTAAAGTTGATCTGGAAGTCGATTTGACCCGTCAGGGGATGCCCGCATTCACAATGGTCGGGCTTGCTGAGGGGGCTGTTAAGGAAAGTAAGGAACGTGTTTTTTCCGCGCTCAAGAACAGCGGCTATCGTATTCCACCATCTCGCATCACGGTAAACCTTGCCCCGGCTGATATTCGTAAGGCCGGATCAGCTTATGACCTTCCTTTGGCTGCATCGCTTTTGGGTGCGGCGGGAGTAATTGACCAATCTGCGCTGGAAGGCTGGTTCCTTGCCGGGGAATTGTCACTCAGCGGTGGGGTTAAACCTGTGCACGGAGTTCTTCCTCTAGCGATTGAGGCTCGGCGCAAGGGCGCAAAAGGACTGATCGTCAGTCCGGAAAACGTGAATGAAGCCGCAGTGGTGGAAGGTCTTTCCGTTTACGGAGTTCCCACTCTTTCGCAATTAGTGGGTTTTCTGATTGGTGAAGAGAGCTTAGAGCCTGCCACAGTGGACACTGACCTACTATGGTCCGGGCGGGAATCTTTCGGCATGGATTTCGCCGAAGTTAAAGGGCAGGAACACGCTAAGCGGGCAATTGAAATCGGGGCTGCCGGGAATCACAATTTGCTTTTTATCGGCCCTCCGGGCAGCGGCAAAACCATGCTGGCCCGGCGTATCCCCACAGTGCTTCCCCCGTTGGTCTTTGAAGAAGCGTTGGAAGTGACCAAGATTTACAGTGTTTCCGGTCAGCTTGAGCGGGATAAATCGCTGATGGTTACTCGCCCTTTCCGTGCTCCGCATCATACAATATCTGATGCCGGACTCATCGGCGGTGGAGCATATCCCAAGCCGGGGGAAGTTTCGTTAGCCCATAGAGGCGTGCTTTTTCTTGATGAACTACCTGAGTTTAAGAAGAACGTGCTTGAAGTTCTGCGTCAGCCGCTTGAAGGTGGGGAAGTCACAATTTCCCGCGCTGCCATGTCTCTATCCTATCCGGCAGACTTTATGCTTGTCGCTGCAATGAACCCGTGCCCGTGTGGATATTTTACTGATGAGCGTCATGCCTGCACCTGTTCTGCTCAGGCTGTTAACCGCTACCGTTCCAAACTTTCCGGTCCGCTTCTGGACCGCATTGATTTACAGATTGAAGTCCCGGCTGTGGAATACAAAGATCTCCGGGATTCTTCTGGGCTGGATTCAGCCTCCATGCGTGCGAATATTGAACGCGTCCGCGAGATTCAAAACAAACGATACAAAGGAATGCATATCCTGACCAACAGTGAGCTCTCAGGATCATCATTGGAGAAATTCTGCAAGCTCAGTGAAGCGGAGCACGCCTTTCTGGAACAGGCTGTAAGCAGTCTTGGCCTTTCCGCGCGAGCCTATACCCGTATCTTACGCATTTCCCGGACCATTGCCGATTTAGCCGGAGCAGAAGCAATTCAGGTGCAACATTTAGCTGAAGCTATCAATTACCGAAGCATGGATAGGCAAAGCTGATTTTGTAGTTAATCAGAGTTGCGTTATAAATTTGAAAATGATGAGTTTTAGGGATGATTACTGCGCTTGCGCTGTTGCCAAGTCTTGTTTGCTGTAATATTACCTACCGTACTGGTTATTTCAGGGAGGGGATGATGCGGCCGGTAATGAATGCTTGTACTGTCCAGCAGGAACTTTGGGATCGGGTTTTTTCAGAGTCTGAGAACTATTTCGGGGATCAGCCCAGTGAACTGGCCCGGAAAGCTTTGAGTCTTTTTCGTGAGAAAGAGGTCTGTTCAGTTCTGGAGACAGGCAGTGGGCAAGGCCGGGATACTTTGTTTTTTGCCGGGGATGGACTTAAAGTTACAGCCCTTGATTATTCCGTCCGTGCTCTCGATAAAATCTCTGCGAAAGCTACTTCCACTCTTTCTCCCTATATTGATCCCCGCTGCTTTGATATCCGCAAGCCACTTCCTTTTGAATCTGAATCTTTTGATGCCTGTTACTCGCACATGCTTTTTTGCATGGAGCTGACTATGGCTGAAATATCCTGTGCCTTGAGTGAATTGCACAGGGTGCTTAAGCCCGGTGGACTTGCCATTTATTCCGTGCGGTCTATCTTCGACCGTTATTACCGCGCCGGAGATCATTTGGGTGAGAATCTCTATGAGGTGAACAATTTTGCTGTTCACTTTTTCAGCGAAGAAAAGATCAGGGGGCTCGCCAGTGGTTTTAAGATTCATTCCATAGAGCGGATTGAAGAAGGTCCACAGCCGCACGATCTTTACTGTATTGTGATGGAGAAAACATCCACCCGTTACGCGCCTACTTTTGAGACCAGTGCTGTCCCGGCAGCTGCGACCGATAAAGTCCCATTTTCAAGAAACCGGGCACATTACCACTGTCCCGGCGGGACGTGATAGCGTCCCCGCGTTTCAGTTGAAGCGCCCGGATAAGTAATAAAAATAGTTTAACATTTGTTTGGACTTCATACTGCTGACAGAGTCTGAAACGGGGTGCAGGTTACACCCCTTTTTTGTTGATCATTCAGCAGCTACTGCAACACCGGATCCGATAAGGATCGATCCGGCGCAGCGGTTGGTGATTTTCCAGACTTTTGGGCTGCGAATGACAGCGCGGCTGCGGTCTCCCAGCCATGCGTAAAACAGCACGACTACCAGCACAGTGGGAATAACTGTTGCGGTTATAATAGCCACATCAACGGCTGTTAAGGATTGCAGGTCCATGAATCCGGGCAGGAATCCGCAATAGAAGGCAATCAGTTTGGGATTGCCAAGAGATACGCACAGCCCGGCGAAATAGGTTTTGCCTGTTCCTTTCGTTGGGGGCAAGGTTGAATTGCCGGCTGCGGGCGGTGTTGCCAGCCAGCTTTTTATTCCCAGATATATAAGATAGGCCGCACCTATCCATTTCAGAACCATAAATCCAGTACCCATCTTCTGAGCGATGAAGCTCATGCCGAAAATTGCCATCAGCAGATAGCAAAGGTCTCCGCTTGTCACACCCAAACTATAGAGGGCTGTGGACTTGAATCCGCGTGAGACGGAGTGGGCAATGATAGCCATGATCCCCGGCCCGGGGATCATGGCGAAAATTAAAACTGCAAAAAACAGCGCAATTGTTGATGTGATAGTCATTTGTTTACTCCATTTTCCGTAGTTATAATTACTCCTCAGGCTTTTCCCGGTCCAGTCATTTATGCGCTGGCAGTTCGGGCATTGTTGTTTATCAATGGATGATCATAATTTTAACCCGGACCAGTGCATGGCTGAAAAACATTCCCTTCCTCTTCTCGAATTCATTATTTTGTGCAGCATATTTTTTATGGCTGTTTGCAATCTGTCAGTTTATTATAGTCTTAACGTTTATCTGCAAGGACTTGGATTTACGAAGAGTGTTGCTGGGTTATTGATAAGCGTCTATTTGTTGTCGGGGATGTTCATGTACCGTGAATTACACAGAATGTTTTAAACGCAAAAAGCCCTGCTTTAT
>DDLU01000032.1 GCA_002340305.1 Desulfovibrio sp. UBA2564 | reverse complement strand
TCAAAGAATGCTCCATCTTCAAGCACGGCAATGGCGGCTTCTTCCGCCAGCAGGTTAACGGTAAAGGGTGCGCGCGCACTTTTGATGTAGTCTGCCAGCTGCGGACTCATTATGCCGTATCCGATGCGCAGCCCTGCCAGACCGTATGCCTTTGAGAAGGTGCGGGTCAGCACGATATTGGGAAATTCATTAAGCAGGCCACGCATATCGTACTTTTCCGCCGGACGGGCAAACTCAATGTATGCTTCATCGATTACCAGCAATGTCTGCTCGGGAATGGAAACGGCGAGTTCGCGCACTTCATCAACAGTCACTGCCAGTCCGGTGGGGTTGTCCGGGGAGGTCATGAATACGATTGCTGTTTTTTCGCTAACCGCTTCGGCAAGAGCCTTAAGGGGCTGTTTGTGACCGGCATCGCGGGGGACTTGGCGAAAGTTGATGGCGCAGAGGTGGGACATTAAGCGGTACATGCTGAAACAGGACTCGTAGGTCAGTACTTCGTCCTGTCCGGGAGTGGCTTTGATGCGCACCAGCAGATCAAGGATTTCATCGGAACCGTTACCGCTGAGGACCTGTTCTTCGGAGACACCAGTGCGTTTGGCAATGGCTGCGTTCAGGCGCGGATTGCCGTTATGCGGGTAGCGGAAAACTGAAGGAGCATGACGATTGATAGCTTTTTGGGCCATGGGTGAGGTCCCCAGCGGGTTTTCATTGCTGGCGAGTTTGATGACGGTATCAAGACCGTATTTCTCTTTGATTTCCTCGATGGTCAGGCCCGGTGCATAGGGCTTCGAATCCATCATATCTGAACGGACTTTGATGGCGGACATGCTGCTTCCTTCTTGGTTGGTGCGCTACGCGCTTTGTCTGGTGATTTTGCCTCCGGCATTCAAAGGGGACGCGCCCCTTTGCTCCCGATAGTTTGAAATATGAGTCTGGCTTTGGACAGGCCCTGTCCCGGCAGGCAGGAGAATCAGATTTAATCGGGATGGTAGAGATTTATTAGTTTGGAACGGTTGGTTTGTCAAAATTGGAATTTTGCATCCTGCCATATGTTTTAATTTTGGGAAACATAGATGCTGTTACGTTTATGCGAAAGAAATTGATCTATGTGCTGCAGTGTTTGTCTGAGTTATTATTATATTTTTTGAGACCTATGTGATTGTTTTTGTAAATATAGATGTGTTATTACACGCCAGCTTGATTGTATTTTGTTTATTAAGCAAAGATGTATAGAGTTTAATAAGCATTATTGGATTGTGATGAGATTTTTTTTATATTATAATTATATTTAAAAATACATTTTGTGAATTTTTTAATGATATTTGAATGTATGTATCTAGTTTTTACATTGTCTAAAATAAAACAAGGATAGCTTTTGTGTATAGTTTATTTGTTAAGTATTATGAGGAATATCTATCTAATCAGGGATTATCGGAAAAGAGTATCGAAGTCTATATTGTTGATGTCTTGCAGTTTTGTTTGTGTCCGCAGGTAGTCGATATGATGGAGGGTCGGTGCCGATCACACGAAGCTTTGCAGGGATTTTATAGAGTTCTTAGTGTGGAATATCAGCCGAAATCTTTGCAGCGCAAAATGGTAAGTGTCAAAAATTTTTTGAGATACTTATTTGAATCCGGTGAGATAGAAGAGGATAGTTATCGGAATTTTAAGTTCAAAGTACCTCAGTCGAAGATCTTGCCTAAATTTATACCAAAGAGTGATTTACGTGCTATTTTTCAGTTTCTGTCTGACGATCTGGCGAAGAGTGATTCGCGCGAACTTTACAGGAAAAAAATACGGCAAGGAAGCGTGATTGAGTTTTTGTATCTAACAGGAGTCAGGGTAGAAGAGCTTTGCTTGCTTACACCGGAAGATGTTCTGGCTGATGAGGGGGTGGTGCTGATCAATGGCAAAGGAGGGCGGCAACGCATTGTGCCTGTGGACATTGCGAATACAAATTTTCTTTCGTTATATCATAATGAGTTTCTCAAACTATCTGCTGCTGCAAAACGTTATTTTGTGAACAATTGGGGGAATGCTCTTTCAACTCAAAGCGTAAGGTCTCTTGTTAGGAATGTTTCGCAGAGGGCTGGAGTAGAAATTAATGTTACTCCGCATATGTTCAGGCATACTCTTGCGACAAATTTATTAGAGAACGAGGTTGATTTAAGAGTTGTGCAAGAAGTTTTAGGTCATAGCACGGTTAAGACAACTGAAATATACACCCACGTTGCTATTTCACATGTAAAAAAAGAATTACAGAGAAAGCATCCTTATAAATTTGATGTAAAAAGTTAATTATGATGTTTATATAAAGATGCGTGACGAAATAATGCTTTATTGCGTATTCGTTTCTCTTGATCTATTTTAAAATATATTCATAACTACAAATTATGAACGGGTTTTTCTTTTGTACGAATATAAAAGTATATCTATTTTAGAAAAAACAACTTTAAACTCTTAAAATAAGAGTTTTTTATTGCAAAAGAAGTTAATACAGATATAATCAAAGCCAAAATAAATTATCTCTGATTTTTGCCAATTTATTGGTCATCATAATTATATAATAGACCTTAACGTGTTTATCGATTTTACCCTGATTAAAAATTCTGCTTAAGATTATATTTTTTAGAATTATGGCATTGACATATTTCCTATATGCTAATAAATATACACATAATTTGTAGTTATGAACGGGTTTTACTGTTTTTCAAGATGGGTTTGAAGATAAGTTGTAAAACTCATAAACAGGAGAAATTATTCATGAAAATGAGTAAAAAAATGAAAGCCGCAATTACAGTTGCCGCCATCGCGGGTACTTGTGCGCTTTCCAGTCCTTCTTTTGCCGCTTGGACACCGGATGCACCTACTAAGCTTGGAACAAATTTGGTTTCCAGTACTGCAATTGCCGGTACAGGCATGATTGCTGTCGGTCAGGACGGTAAAGCGTACTCCATGACAAATGACGCTATGACTGGCACACCTGCATGGGTAAACTCATATCCTGAAGCGACTGCTGATTTCGCTGGTGTTACAAATGACGGGAATGAGTTTTTCGCAGTAACCACCAACGGTACCATTTTATTAAACGATGCCGCAGATGCTTCTTGGACAGATATTACTAAAGCTGCAACACGGACAGTGTTTAAAGATAAGACTGTTGCCGGAATTGCTTCGGTTGACGATGATAAAATTGTTGTCGTTGCAACAGATGGCTCATGCGCATTTTCCGATAATAATGGTGACACCTGGAGTGATATTAGCACGAATCTCAAGGCAGCTGATGTTGCAACAAACGGCATTACTGGTGTTGTCGGATTCGACGGTACCAATGTGCTTGTTTTTGGTAAGAGCGCGTCTGACGGAACAGGCAAGAACCTTGTGAAAGTCCCCGTGGGTGGCAGTGCTGTTACCGAGTATAAAGTGACCAATTGTGACAACATTAATGCTGTTGCTGTTGCCACAACTGGTGTCTACGTAGCAGGTGATGGCGGTAAAGTTGTACGGATGGATCAGGAGTTTTCCGATCCTGCGGCTGCTGCTCTTAGCATTTCCGGCAGTCCGACCACCAACTTTAAGGCTATCGCGTATAATGGTGGGGAGACATATGGTTACGTAGCAGGTGCTGATGGTTCGCTTTATCATATTGAAAATGACACCATCACTAAGCGCGACGTAAGTGCTTTGACTGCAAAGGATTTGAATGACCTGACAATGATCATCAGCAAAGGCAAACGCAGAACTTTTGCTGCCGGTAATGATGGTGTATCCATTTATAATGACGAAACTTACTGGGCTGATGTCGATGCAGAGACACTTCCTGCGGGTGCAGGGCTGCTTACAAACTCTGGTAGCAGCTATTATAGTGTAGGAGACGACAAGATTCTTTATGTATCCAGTGACAAAGGTGCTACTTGGGCTGCTGCTTCAACTGATGCAGGTATCACCAACAAACCGTCCCTTCGCTTGATTGAGTCTGGCGGTGTTGTCTTTACTGCTGATGCAACTGCACAGAAAATAATTGCTTACACCCCTAACACAGGAACACCAGCTGCACCTAAACAGACTGGGGAAGCCGGTGCTGAAATAGTTGATATTGCTATTCTGAACGGCAATGTATACGCAGCCGTAGAAACTGATTTGGTCACAGTACCTGTTGGATTTGCTGCTGATGATTCGGTTGTTCAGGGTGCCAATGTTAACCCGTTAGCAGCTGAACAGCTTGCAGCAACTACCAATGGTTTATACCTTTTCGATGTTGATAGTGGTACCGCTCAAATTAAGGCAATGTGCGGCAACGGTGGCGCCCTCTTGACTAGTAGGGCAGCTACAAACAATGCTTTGGAGCGTGCTACCGGACTTGAAACTGCTCTCGCCGCAGCCGGATTGGCTGCAATGGCAACTGGCGATAAGCTTATCAGCTTGTCTGACGGAAAGTTTGCCTATGTTGATATGGACGTTAAGAAAGTTTATATTGTTTCTGAGACTGCAGCTGGAGTTGATGTTACTACCGAAAGCAACTTTAACGTTGATGCCAATGCAGACAATTATGTTTTCACCAACGCACCAGTGGCAATATCTGGGTCATCCACAGCCATGTTTGTCAGTGATGGTACTGATGTCTGGTATTTTGACGGAACTAATTACACAAAATATGATAGTGTATCAGACAGCACAAATCTTACTGCCACTCAGGTAGACGTTCTGGCTAGTAGTTCAGCTAGTGTAATGGCACTTGATTCTGCTGCTACTAAGCTCGCTTTCTCCGAAGGAACCCAGTTCCAAGTTGCTGCTGGCGACCAGTTCCCCGTAAGTTCTTCTATTGTAAGTGCTTTCAACGCAACCAAGTCGGATATCTACGTAGCCGGGGATGACGGTCTGCTTTATAATGCAACCAAAAAAGCTGGTGCAAGCTCCCTTGTTTGGAGTGACCGTTATCAGGAGAGCTTCTTCGGAACTAAGAATATTACCAAAGTTACCGGTGCCGCCGATACTGTCTTCGCTGTTTACGATGCCCATGACATGGCCTCTAAAAAGCTGAGCGAAACCAAATGGACTAATCTCACTCTGGCCGGATCTGCTAGCCGCGCGACCTTTAATGATGTACAGGCACTTGACGCAACAACAGTGTTTGTAGCTGATAGCGCAAGCGGATTGCTTAAAGGTGAGCTCTCCGGTTCTACCATGACCTTCACTAAGCAGGACAAGTCTGCTGCAAGTGATGATCTTCCCGATAGCCTGACTGCTCTCAGTGTGCTGGACGATTCTCATATCTACGCAGTCTCAGGCAGTTCTACTACTGCTGAGTTGACAGTCTTCACGGACGGTAACAGCGATGTGTGGACTGTGGCTGACGTAAACCTGCCCGCACCGAACACTCTGAATGATGTTGTTGCGATTGCCGCAGATAAAATCTACGCAGTTGGTGATAGCGGATATGCTGTTAGCTACGATGGCTCTGAAGTGACCAAGCTGAGTGCTCCCACAAGCTACAACCTTACTTCTTGCTGGGCTTATGACGGAGTACTTTATGCTGCTGACAATAACGGTCAGGTGCATGAATACAATCTGGAATCCAAAGTTTGGACTTCCGGTACTGTGCAGGCAAATGTCGCGATTAGGGATATCACCGGTTCCTCCAAAGGCGAATACCTTTTGGCTGTCGGAACAAAGGGCACTTCTGAAATCTCCAGCATTAACTCTGCCGGTGGTGGGCAGACCACAACCAAAACTCAGCCCGGTGCTGGCGAAGATGCAGACCTTGTAGCCACCGCGTCTGTTGAAACAAAGACCTCTGCTGAACTGACTTCTGCCTACAAGACTCCGGCAATGGATGTGATCGGTCAGCAGCAGTCTTTCAAAACAAAGACGGGTCTTACCACAGGCTCTGTTCACAACTTCAAGTTCAATGTGACTCCGGCTTCCGCAACATCTGTAAGCGACATCAAGCTTTACAAGTTGCTCGCGGCAGACGGCGGTTCCAATATTACTTATAACCGTGTTGATACTGCTCCTTCTTCTGCAACCGACGGAACTTTCTGGATCACTGATCAGAATGATGTAGTTATGCAGTCCGGTGAAACTCTTGCAGCAAACACTGTTTATAGCGTTAACCTCGGAATCAAAGACGGCGGTGAATATGACATTGATACCGCTGACGGCGTAATTGAAGACCCCACTGTTCTCGGTGCAACTTCCTCCAGCTCTTCCTCCGGTTGTGTATTCAACCCGGTTCAGAGCTTCGGTCTGGAATGGCTGATGCTGATGGCTGCACCCTTCCTTGCAGTTATCCGCAACAGATTCAAAAAATAGGTAGCATATAGCTTGACGGGGAAATTGGTCCCCTAAAAGCCGACCCTCCTCTTTTATATAAAAG
>DDLU01000199.1 GCA_002340305.1 Desulfovibrio sp. UBA2564 | reverse complement strand
CCGGCAGGGCCGCCGGAGGCATATCCCATATCAATAAGGATTTTCAAATGGGTTTTGGGAAATACGAACCGGAATTGATTGAAAACAAGTGGCAGAAGGAATGGACCGAGAAGGGTGCTTTCGATGTGGAAGCCGACGGGTCCCGTCCCAAGTACTATGTACTGGAAATGTTTCCCTACCCTTCCGGGAAAATCCACATGGGCCACGTGCGCAACTACTCCATCGGGGATGTTGTTGCCCGCTACAAACGCATGAAAGGCTTCAACGTTCTGCACCCCATGGGTTGGGATGCATTCGGCCTCCCTGCTGAAAACGCGGCTATCAAGCACAACACCCACCCAGCCGAATGGACCTACGCCAACATTGACGACATGCGTACCCAGCTCAAACGTCTGGGCTACTCCTATGATTGGCGTCGTGAACTGGCTACCTGCCACCCCGGCTACTACAAATGGGAACAGCAGTTCTTCCTCAAATTTCTGGAAAAGGGTCTTGTTTACCGTAAGAAGTCCCCGGTTAACTGGTGTGAAACCTGTCATACCGTTCTGGCTAACGAACAGGTTGAAGAAGGACTTTGCTGGCGTTGTGAGACCGAAGTTGTCCAGAAAGAACTTTCCCAGTGGTTCATGCGCATCACTGATTACGCTGAAGAACTCCTTGAAAGCCTGCAAGAACTCGAAGGCGGGTGGCCTGAGCGCGTAATCACCATGCAGCGTAACTGGATCGGTAAATCTATCGGTGCGGAGCTTGATTTCGAAGTTGAAGGTGTTGATGAAAAAATCAGTGTTTTCACCACCCGCCCGGATACCCTTTACGGTGCAACTTTCATGTCTGTAGCAGCCGAGCATCCCATGGTGGAAAAGCTCATCAAAGGTAAGCCCGAAGCAGGTAAAGTCCGTGAATTCGTTAAAAAAGTTTCCAACATGGACCGCATTGTCCGCGGTGCTGATGACCTTGAAAAAGAAGGTGTGTTCACCGGGTCATACTGCATCAACCCGCTTAACGGTGAGAAGATGCCCATCTACGTGGCTAACTTCGTTCTTATGGGCTACGGTACCGGCGCAGTAATGGCTGTTCCCGCACATGACCAACGCGACTTTGATTTTGCCAGCAAGTACGACTTACCCAAGCAGGTTGTCATCCAGCCCGAAGGCGAAACCCTCAATGCGGCTGAAATGGAAGAAGCATACACCGCTCCCGGTGTACTGGTTAATTCCGGCGAATTCGACGGCATGGCGAACGAAGAAGCAAAGGGCGCAATTGTCGATTTCCTCGGCAAGTCCGGTAAAGGCAAAAAGTCCATCAACTACCGTCTGCGTGACTGGAACATTTCCCGGCAGCGTTTCTGGGGTTCCCCCATTCCGGTTATCTACTGCGACGAGTGCGGCATCGTGCCTGTACCCGAACAGGATCTGCCCGTTGTACTGCCCGAAGACGCAGTAATGAACGAAGACGGACGTTCCCCGCTGCCGGACATGGAGAGCTTCCATAAAGTTACCTGCCCCAAATGCGGCAAGATGGCTCAGCGCGAAACTGATACCATGGATACTTTTGTTGAATCTTCATGGTACTTCATGCGCTACACCAATTCCCGCAAGGCAGACGCACCTTTTGACAGCAACTCCCTTGAATACTGGACACCTGTTGACCAGTATATCGGCGGAATCGAACACGCTATCCTGCACCTGCTCTACGCAAGATTCTTTACCAAAATTCTGCGCGATGAGGGTTACACCAAGCTTAGCGAACCGTTCAAGAACCTGCTCACTCAGGGCATGGTCCTCAAAGACGGTGCTAAAATGTCCAAATCCAAAGGCAATGTTGTCGATCCCAACGCAATGATCACCAAATACGGTGCAGATGCGACCAGACTGTTCATCCTTTTCGCTTCCCCGCCTGAAAAAGACCTCGAATGGTCCGATCAGGGTCTGGAAGGAGCGCATCGCTTCCTGAACAGAATCTGGAGACTGGCTGAAGGGTTCGAAGGTAAACTCAGCGCAACCGGCGCATGTGCAAAACCCTCCATGGAACTCTCTGCCGATGCCAAGAAGCTGCGCCTCAAAGAGCACGAAACAGTCAAACGCGCCAGCCGTGACATGGAGAATAAATTCCAGTTCAACACCGTCATTGCTGCAACCATGGAACTGGTCAATGAAATTTATTCTCTCAAAGACAAGCTCATGGAAACCGAAGACGGTCGTTTCGCACTCTCTTCCACGTACAGCACCGTGCTGACCGTACTCGCCCCCATTGCTCCGCACATCTGCGAAGAACTCTGGGCCGCCATGGGATACGAAGGCTACATCGCCGAAGTAGCATGGCCCGAGCATGATGAAGACGCACTGGTGACTGACGAAATCCTGATCATCATTCAGGTTAACGGTAAAATGCGCGGTAAACTTTCCGTGCCTGCTGCCGCTTCCAAGGAAGAAATTGAAAAAACAGCACTTACCCACGAAAACGTAACCAAGCACACCGATGGCAAAACCATCCGCAAGGTTATCGTTGTTCCCGGTAAGCTGATTAATATTGTGGCGAACTAGGTTTGCCTAGTACGTCTTGATTG
>DDLU01000264.1 GCA_002340305.1 Desulfovibrio sp. UBA2564 | reverse complement strand
CTTTTTCAAAAGGGTTCTCTGGTCCCCGAAGGGTCGCCGAAGGCATATCTTAGTGCCTTGGCTCTTATAACAATATGTATTATGCTACCGCGCACGTTATTTCTTAATGAGCTTAGAAACTGAATAAATCAGGTGAAAAATGATCAATAGAAAAAAGACCCGTGAGCTGTTCATAGGGGATGTCGGCATTGGGGGAGATAACCCGATCAGGGTCCAGTCCATGTGCAACACTGACACCCGTGATGCCCTTTCCACCCGGGCGCAGATTGACGCTCTGGCTGAGGCCGGATGCGAAATCGTGCGTGTTGCTGTGCCTGACGAAGAAGCCGCCAAGGCCCTGCCGCAGATTCGTAAAGGTTCTCCGGTCCCGCTGGTGGCGGATATCCATTTTGATTACCGTCTGGCCCTTGCCGCCATCGATGCCGGAATCGACGCATTGCGCATCAACCCCGGTAACATCGGCAATGAAAAGCGTGTGGACGCTGTTGTTTCCGCTGCAAAGGCAAACGATATCCCCATCCGCATCGGCGTTAACGGCGGTTCTTTGGATAAATCCCTGCTCGCCAAATACGGCGGTCCTACCCCGGAGGCTATGGTTGAAAGTGCGCTGGAGCACGTTGCCATGCTGGAAAAGAGGGGGTTCTACAACACTAAGATTTCTTTGAAATCTTCTTCTGTGCTGAACACCATCGCCGCTTACAAGCTGCTTTCCGAGAAGGTCGATTACCCGCAGCATGTGGGTATCACTGAGGCGGGGACTCTGGTTCGCGGTGCAGTTAAATCTGCTGTGGGACTGGGCATCCTGTTCTGGGAAGGTCTGGGCGACACCATGCGCGTATCGCTGACGCACGATCCGGTTGCTGAAGTCGGTGTTGCGTGGGAAATCCTGCGTTCACTGGGACTTCGTGAACGTGGTCCTGAGATCGTTTCCTGCCCCACTTGCGGACGTACCGAGATTGAACTTATCGATCTGGCTCAAAAGGTTGAAGACAATCTGCGCGGAGTGAAGGAGACCTTCACTGTCGCGGTCATGGGCTGCGTTGTAAACGGTCCCGGAGAAGCACGCGAAGCTGACATCGGTATTGCCGGGGGGCGCGGACTTGGTATCATTTTCCGCAAAGGCGAAGTCATTCGCAAAGTTAAAGGCGATGAGAACCTGCTGCCTGAATTTATGAAAGAAATAGAATTATTCCTGAAAGAAAAGAGAGGACAATAAATGCGTTTAAGCCGTTTCTATATTCCCACATTGAAAGAAGATCCTTCCGAAGCGGAAGTGGTTTCCCATAAACTGCTCATGCGTGCGGGTATGATCCGCAAGCTGACCAGCGGTATCTACAACTACCTGCCTCTGGGCCTTAAGTCCGTGAACAAGGTAGCAAACATCGTGCGTGAAGAAATGAACCGCGCTGGCGCTCTTGAAGTGCTTATGCCCATGGTTCAGCCCGGTGATCTCTGGCAGGAAACCGGACGCTGGGATTACTACGGCAAGGAACTGCTGCGCGTTAAAGACCGCCATGGACGTGACTACTGCCTCGGCCCCACCCACGAAGAAGTCATTACCGACCTCGTGCGCGGCGAAGTAAAGTCCTACAAGCAACTTCCCCTGAATCTCTATCAGATTCAGACCAAGTTCCGTGATGAAATCCGCCCCCGTTTCGGCCTGATGCGTGGTCGTGAGTTTATCATGAAGGATGCTTACTCATTTGATAAAGACGAAGCCGGTGCAGAAGAATCATATGCAAATATGTTTGAAGCTTACAAAAAAGCTTTCTCCCGCATTGGTCTGAATTTCCGCCCTGTACAGGCTGATTCCGGTGCAATCGGCGGTGATTTTTCACACGAATTTCACGTGCTGGCAGAAACCGGTGAAGATACTATCGCAGTCTGCAAGGATGAAAAATGCGGCTATGCAGCAAACCTTGAAAAAGCAAAGGTTGCAGCTCCTGCCGGTGAATCCATGCTTAAAGACGAGTGTCCCGCAATCGAAGAAGTCGCCACTCCCGGCAAGCATACAGTGGAAGAAGTCTGCGAATTTCTCGGTGTAAGTCAGGATAAGCTGGTCAAAACCCTGCTTTTCACTGTTGACGGTGAGCCTGTTGCTGCTCTGGTACGCGGTGATCGTGAACTGAATGACGTTAAACTGCGTAACCTGATTGGCGGTAATGAAATTGAAATGGCAAACGAGGGGCAGGTTAAGGAATGGACCGGAGCACCTGTTGGCTTTGCCGGCCCTGTAGCTCTTAAGGTTGAGCGTATCTTCGCTGACCATGAATTGCTGGCAGCTACCGACTGGATTGCCGGAGCAAACAAGGGCGACACCCACATCAAGCACCTTTCCCTCGGTCGTGACTGCAAGATTGAGCAGTTTGCCGACCTGCGTGTGATCACAGAAGCCGATCCCTGCCCCGAGTGCGGCGCGGCTATCGAGTTCACCAAAGGTATTGAAGTAGGTCACGTTTTCAAACTTGGTTCCAAGTACTCCAAGTCCATGGAAGCGACTTTCCTTGATGAAAACGGCAAGACCCAGCCCATGGTTATGGGGTGCTACGGCATCGGAGTTTCCCGTATCGTTGCTTCCGCCATTGAGCAGAACAACGACGAAAACGGTGCTATCTTCCCCCCGACCATCGCACCGTTCGAAATCTGCGTAATCTCCCTTGGCGGTAAAGACGCTGCGGTTAATGAAAAAGCAGAGGAACTCTACAATGAGCTTATGGAAATGGGCATTGACGCAGCTTACGATGACCGTAAAGAACGTCCGGGCGTAAAGTTCGCAGACGCTGACCTGATCGGTTACCCCATGCAGCTGGTTATTGGCGGCAAGGGACTCAAGAACGGTATTGTGGAGGCTAAAAACCGCAAGACCGGTGAAAAAATCGAATTGCCCCTCGAAGGTTTTACTGAAGCTTTCAAAACATGGCGTGCCGAAATCTGGCAGTCATGGGGCTTAAAAGCATAAATGTCTCCGACGGCTGGGGAAGGGGATGGAGTCTGGGAAAGGTTCCCTTCCCCAGACTCCATCCCCTCAAAACTTTTTAATTTGCTTCGCATTTAGACCCTTAAGGCGATCTTCGAATTAAGAGACGGCGAAGCCTTATCAAAACGTTTTGGGATTCTTAAACCCTTTTGGGAAAGGCTTAAGCCCCGGAGGGAAAATCTTTCAATCAAAAGTGCGGTAGCGCATCAAATAATGAAAATATTCTCAGTAACTGACATTACCCGCGCTGTGAAAGATGTTCTGGAAACAGAATTTCCGTTCATATGGGTGCGGGGTCAGGTTACTAATTTGGCCCGGCCTGCGTCCGGGCATATTTATTTTACGATCACTGACGGTGATGCTGGACTTTCGGTGGTCTGGTTCAAGGGTAATCAACGGGCTGGCGGTGACGGCGAAGAGTCTGTTAACCCGCTTACCGGAGAGATTGAATCCGGTGGTCCGCTTGAACTTGAAGACGGCATGGAAGTTCTTGTTGCCGGACATATGAATGTTTATCCCCCGCGCGGTGTATATCAGCTGGTAGCCGAGCTGGTGCAGGAGCAGGGGGTCGGTGATCTCAAGCTTGCTTTCGAGGCCATGAAACGCAAGCTGGCTGAGAAAGGATATTTCGCCGAAGACCGCAAGATGGAAATCCCTCGTTCGCCCAAGCGTGTAGCGGTGGTTACTGCACCGACCGGAGCGGCTATTCGTGATTTTTTGAAGATTGCCGAAGTCCGTGGAACCGGGGCGGAGATCAGGATCTATCCTACGCTGGTCCAAGGAGACTTCGCACCGGGACAAATCGCGCAGGCCCTTGATTTGGTTTACGATGACAATTGGGCTGAGGTCGTGGTACTCATTCGCGGCGGAGGTTCGCTGGAAGATCTCTGGGCATTTAATACCGAGCAGGTTGCGGATGCTCTTTTCCGTTCTACAATTCCTGTGGTTTGCGGGATAGGGCATGAGGTTGATTTTTCTATTGCCGATTACGTGGCTGATAAACGGGTGGCAACACCGAGCCATGCAGCGCAGGAACTTTGGCCCAGACGCGAAATTTTGATGCAGACCGTGGATGAATTGGAGGGCTCTCTTGTCCGTAGTTTTGAAAATTACCTGAATATTCGTGAGTCGCAGCTGGAAACATTGCAGAAAGGTTTAAGCTGGCTTTCCCCGGCTCAACGTATTGAACGGTTGCAGGCATCATTTGCCGAAGAGGGACAGCGGCTTTCCCGTGTTGCAGATAAATTTGTGACTGCAAAAGATACTGAAGCACTGAGTCTTTCACATCGACTCAACTTTGCTTTCGGCGGAGAACGCATAAAACGCATGGAGCATGACCTGTCCGGTCTGCAGGGCAGGCTCACTCGTGCTGCTGATATTTTTCTTAAAGATAAGCTGGCTGAATTTGAAAATGCGTCCACCTCACTGCGGGTGCTGGACCCGGAAAGCCCACTTGAGCGGGGATATTCCCTCGTAACTGTGGAGAAGAGCGGCAAGTTTTTACGCAGCCCGGAAGAGGTTGCGGACGGGGATGCCATCCGTGTCCGGGTTAAATCCGGTGAGGTCCGGGCAAGGGTTACATCTGAATAATTTTGTGGAGATTGAACGTGAAAGGATACAAACAATTTCGAATTGCGCTTCTAACCCTGTTTTTGCTTCTTCTTTGCGCCTCAACCGCATTGGCTTCTGTTTTTCTGGCCTATCCGAAGCAGGTTGGCCTTGGCGAGCCGTTCCTTGTCCGGGTGACATCCGATAAACCGCTGGAGTCTGTTTCAATTAAATGGAAGGGCAAAAGCGTTGAACCGGAAATCCGTCATTGGAAAGGGCGTTCCGTGGCACTGGCTATGTTCGGTACTGATGTACTTTCGGATAAAATAGGTCGGGACAGTCTGACGATTAAGACCGTATCTGAAGGTAAGGAACGAACTTTCGGACGTACTGTTAAAATTAATAAAAAGAAATATCGCGTTCAGCGACTGACTCTGCCTAAAAAAATGGTAACCCCGCCGAAGGAAGTTTACGACAAGATCGCACAGGACCGTAAGGAAGTTGCTGCTGCCAAGGCCGTCATGAGCCATGAGCGTAAATGGTTCGTCCCCTTTACCCGCCCGACTAAAGGCTCACAGTCCAGCCCTTATGGTGCACAGCGTATCCTCAACGGCAAACCCAAGAATCCGCACCGGGGCCTTGATTTCCGGGGTGCAAAGGGAACTGCCATCAAGGCTATGGCTGACGGTAAAGTAGTATTGGTCGGCAGACACTATTACGCTGGAAATTCGGTCTATATTGATCATGGTAGCGGGGTGGTTACTATGTATTTCCATCTTTCACGGATAGATGTTAAAGAAGGCGAATTGTTGGAACGGGGCCAGCTTATCGGCGGAATCGGTTCTACCGGAAGGGTTACCGGACCGCATCTGCACATGAGTGTTTCAGTGCAGGGCAAATTGGTAGACCCTGCCTACGTTCTCTATAAAACAACCGACCAATTGCTCGGAATTAAATAAGATTAATAGAACTCGAAGCGGCGAAGCCTACTGAAAGGTTTTGAAGAGTCCAGAGAAACTTTTGACACAAATCCGCAGGAAAGCGGATTTGCCCGGTGTCTGGAAGGCAACGCCCCGGAGGGGTAAGCCCCAGGACGGGGCGTAATAAAAAGTTTCTCCAGCCCTCGGAGGGCCGCCGGAGGCATCTTTTGAAAAAAGACAATAAAACATTTGAAGAACGCTTGGACCGCTTGAAGGCGATTGTGTCCGCCCTTGAACAGGGCGATTTGCCCCTTGAGGAAGGCGTGGCTCTTTTTAAAGAAGGCCGGATTCTTTCCAAGGAATGCGCCACACAGCTGGAAAAAGCCCGTAATGAAGTGAAAATAGTCACTGACGGCGAAGTTAAAGACTTCGAAGTTGATACAGAAGAGGATACAGCGGATGACAGTTAAAGAAAAACTCGCAGTACATGCTGCGGATGTTGAAAAATATCTTGGTGAATGTCTCGATGATATGGGGATTCCTGAAAATCTTCTGGAATCCATGAAATACAGCCTGTTGGCAGGAGGTAAGCGTCTGCGCCCGGTGCTGGTGCTGGTCTGGGCAAAGATGCTCGGTGCCAGAAAAGAGGCGGTTATGCCTTTTGCTGCCAGTCTTGAGATGATCCACACCTATTCGCTGATCCATGACGATCTTCCGGCTATGGATGACGATGACCTGCGCCGTGGTAAGCCTTCAAACCATAAACAGTTTGATGAGGCTACCGCAATCCTTGCCGGAGACGGCCTGCTTACCGAAGCTTTCGGCTTCATGGCTAAAGCTGACGCTCCTGCCGAGCACGTGGTTGAAGCTATCGCATTGATGGCGAAATCCGCAGGCAGCCCCGGTATGGTCGGTGGTCAGGTTGTGGACATGAGCTACACCGGTCGTGACGGTGTGACCCTTGATGAACTGAAGGTCATGCACTCCATGAAAACGGGTGCCCTGATTCTTTCTGCTTGTAAATCAGGAGCAATTCTGGCTAAAGGAGCAGATGCAACCGAAGATGATGTTAAACGTGCGGAAGAGTACGGCAGACTCATCGGTGTGGCATTCCAGATCGTGGATGATGTTTTGGATGTTGTCGGCGATGAAGCCACTCTCGGAAAACCTGTAGGCAGCGACATTGAGCAGGGTAAATCTACTTACCCCAGTCTGATAGGTCTCGAAGAGAGTAAAGAACTGGCCCGTAAATATGTTGACGGGGCAGTTGAATTGCTCTCACCGTACTCCGGTGAAGAAGCAGAGTTCCTCGCAGAACTGGCTCGTTATATAGTGGACCGGGTTTACTAGTAAAATTTGATCCGGCCGGAAATATAAAAAATTAGACGTTGCGTAGTTAACAGTGTTAAGTGGCATGTGCCGGCAGTCGCCTCAAGAGGGATAAGATGGGTAGCTGCTATGCCGTTAGACTTA
Source organism: Desulfovibrio sp. UBA2564 (assembly GCA_002340305.1). Taxonomy (GTDB): domain Bacteria; phylum Desulfobacterota; class Desulfovibrionia; order Desulfovibrionales; family Desulfovibrionaceae; genus Maridesulfovibrio. The sequence goes on along the minus strand of DDLU01000264.1, from coordinate 2,736 downwards.
CACAGTGTTAATAAACCAGTGGTGAGGTCTTGGGGAATATGACTAAAAATGATTCTTCCTGTGGATGCGGTAATTACGAGCTTCTACAGACTATAAATAATCCTGCGCAGGTTCAGTACCTAAGCGATGAGCAGCTTGCTCAGCTGGCTGAAGAACTGCGGCAGTGCATAATAAATACTGTTTCCGTTGGTGGTGGGCATCTGGCCCCTTCCCTCGGTGTAATTGAACTGACTCTGGCCCTGTTCAAGTGTTTCGACCTTGAGCATGACCGGCTGGTCTGGGATGTAGGCCATCAGGCTTATGCCCATAAAATTCTGACCGGACGTTACAAGGATTTCCATACCTTGCGCCAGAAAGATGGAATCAGCGGCTTCCCGCGCATGGCTGAGAATTCCTATGACCATTTCGGTGTAGGGCATTCCAGTACATCCATTTCGGCTGCTCTGGGTATGGCTGTTGCCAGTGATCTCGAAGGTGATAACCGTAACTGTGTTGCAGTTATCGGTGACGGTTCCATGACCGCCGGACAGGCTTTTGAGGGCTTGAATCAGGCTGGCGGTATGAAGCGCAATATGGTGGTCATTCTCAATGATAATGAGATGTCCATCTCCACTAACGTAGGTGCGCTTTCCGCGTTTCTGAGCCGTAAGCTTTCCCATCCGGTTATGAACCGCTTTAAGAAGGATTTTGAATCCGTTCTCAAGCAGATTCCCAAGATTGGTGATGATCTGGCTATGTACGCCAAACGCGGAGAAGATTCTTTCAAAAGTTTTTTCACTCCGGGTATGCTTTTCGAAGCTTTGGACTTCACTTACCTCGGCCCTATTGATGGACACAACCTGAACGAGCTTGTGGATGTTTTGGAGCAGGTTAAGAAGATGGACGGTCCGGTACTGGTCCATGTGTTGACCAAGAAAGGTAAGGGCTACACCCCGGCAGAAGACAACCCCACCCAATTTCACGGTGTGGGCAGCTTTGAGCCGGAAACAGGTCGTGCCAAGAAGTTTAAGGGCGGCCTTCCTTCCTACACTTCTGTATTCGGCAATACCCTGTGTAAACTGGCAGAGAAGGACGAAAAGATCGTTGCGATTACTGCGGCTATGCCCGAAGGAACCGGAACCGATATTTTCCGTAAGCAGTTTCCGGACCGTTTTGTAGATGTGGGTATCTGTGAGCAGCATGCGGTTACTTTTGCAGCTGGTCTGGCTACTTTGGGCTATAAACCTGCGGTGGCAATTTATTCAACTTTCCTACAACGTTCCTATGATCAGATTGTGCATGATGTCTGCCTGCAGAATCTGAATGTAAACTTTTTCCTTGATCGCGGCGGACTGGTTGGTGCTGACGGTGCAACACACCACGGCGTATTCGACATGTCCTATCTGCGGCATATTCCGAACCTTATTTTCATGGCTCCCAAAGATGAGGCCGAGCTTGCGCGTATGGTCAGGACTGCCATTGATTTCGATGGTCCTGCTGCGGTTCGTTATCCTCGCGGAGTCGGTATCGGGGCAATTCCTGAAGAGACTCCCGGCACCCTCGAAATTGGTACAGGGGAACTTCTCCGTGACGGCTTTGATGGCGTGGTTATAACTGTCGGGTCACGCGTCTGGCCCGCAGTGGAAACGGTTGAAGAGATCGACGAAGAGCATGGCAAAGCTGTTGCAGTGTTTAACGCACGTTTTGTTAAGCCGTTGCCGGAAAAAGAAATTTTGGAACTTGCATCTCGCTTTAAGAAAATTCTTATTGTGGAAGAAAACGCCAAGGCTGGTGGTTTCAGTTCCGCAGTTGTTGAGCTTCTGGTTGATAACAACGCCATTGACGGGCACGAGATTAAGCGTCTCGGTATCCCCGATGAGTTCATTGAACACGGCACTCAGCTGGAGCTTCGTAATGAGCTTGGCATCGATACCGAAGGTATGAAAAAATCCATGCTGGAGATGCTTGGGCTGGAATAAATGTTAATTTACTTTCTGTGTACTGATCTCTTGAGTAAAAAATTAAAAACCGCAGTCATTCGGGCTGCGGTTTTTAATTTAAATTTTCAGCAAAATCGGCCCATCCTCAGCCGGAAGTCCTTTCGGTGCACCGTTTCCCAGGTAGGCTCGCACGTCTGCGGCTAGAACGATAACACCTTTATTTAGCAAAGTGTTACCAGCTTCCTGTGCGATGAGATTGAATAGTTTGAGGTAAATTGCAGCATCGCCGGAACGCACCGCGTCAGAAGATTTAGCACTTATGTCACTGCGGAAAGCACCAATGGGGGTATCACGGCACATGGCAATTCCACTTATCCCCGGCAATGCACCGGAGAGTGAGATTTCGTCACCGTCAGTAATTTTGACTCCGTCAATATCATCCACCGGGGAACCATTTACAAAAATCGCGCGAACGCGTGTCTCTGCATAGTCCGGTTGCAGTCCGATAACTTCAACCATGAATTCCCTGATGCTCATTCCCCCGGTCGCATGAATGATAACCCCCTTTTGGAGCAGGGTCATTGTTCCCGGAATTCCGGGCTGCATAGTCACTGTTTTGATATCGTCCTGCATGGCGGCCTTACACTAAAGTTGGTTGAATTGTGTCAGTGTGGATATAATTCATTGTAATTATTAATAAATATGCTCTTGTCGTCGAGTGTTGTCAAATTATGAAACAAAGAAAGCCTGCCTGTAATCGCTACAGGCAGGCTTTAGTCATTGGTATAATTTGAGATAAATTATTTATTTTTTTTTT
>DDLU01000267.1 GCA_002340305.1 Desulfovibrio sp. UBA2564 | reverse complement strand
ACACCTCCCTGCCAGCCGATATCGATACCGGCCATATTAAAAAAAGCGGGGCCATTCCAAAATCCAGTTTCGTCCTTGACGCAAAGTACCCCCGGTCCAACCTCGGCACCCACGAAAAAGGCAGCTTTGTAAACATCTGGAAAAATTAAAACCGCCCGGGCCTCTGCCAAGAGCTGATCAAGATGAGGCAATTTATCTTTAATCCGCAGCTGATTTAAAGCACAAGTAGACGAATCCACAATACGCTGCATGGGAGTTGAAGAATTGGTAAAGCACGGGCTGCCAACAAATTTCTTAACGGGATTACAGGCGCAAACTAAAAAAAGGGTCAGGGCGAGCAAAGTTGATGAGGTCATTTTTTTCATAGCCTTATACTAACCTCATACGACCCAAATCATCAACAAATGTGATCCCCGCCACGGGCCTCTTCTCAATTAAATTGACGAATAATAAAAAATGTCATGTCAAAGCAAGATAAACATGTTTAATAAAAATTAACGAAACACATTTGAGGAAATATAAATGTCCGAACTACTACAACCATACAATGAAAGGATGATGGAAGTCCTACTCTATATTCAGCGCAATCTGGACGGGGATCTTTCCCCGGAAACACTGGCGGAGCAAGCTTGTTTTTCCGTTGTGCACTTCCACCGCATATTCAAGGGCATGATTGGTGAAAGTCTTAAAGAACATGTTCGGCGGCTACGCCTTGAACGTTCAGCATACCGCCTTTGCTATACTGAAAGCTCAGTCATAGATATCGCCCTTGATGCTGGATTTGAATCCCCGGAAACATTCAGTCGGGCTTTTAAAAAACGTTTTCTGATTTCCCCCAGTGACTTCAGAAACAACTCACGGGCTATGCTGGCTCCGGGAGGCGAAGGCAAAATTAATTACCACCCCAACCCGAGCATTGCAGAATTTGAACTGGATAAAACTCCGCACACCTGCAAAGTGGATATTCGCATCAGAGAAGAGACACAGGTTGTGTTCATCCGACATCTCGGTCCCTACTTTGAAGTACAAATAGCATGGGAAAAAATACGCTATGATGCCTGTTTCTCCGTCACAGAAGAAGTAAAAACACCGCCCGAAATGGGAATGCAGATAATTCCCGGCGGAAAATTTGCAGTCACAACTCACTACGGTTCATACGAAGGTATTCACGCGGCCTACCGTGAACTATATGGAAAGTGGCTGCCGTCAAGTGGGTATCAACTGAAAAATTCAGTCCCGACATTTGAAAAATACATAAAGGTTCCTCCCGAAGAACTGCGCTCCGAAGCTTGTGTAACAATAGAAAATGAAATCGACGCACCCGCAGAAATTAAATTTAAAGATTTCCCAGGTGGTAAGTTTGCGGTCACAACTCATCTCGGCCCATACGAGAATTTAAAAGAAACATGGACCGAGTTCTATGAGCAATGGTTGCCGCAAAGCGGAGAAACCCATGCAGAAGCCCCATGTTACGAGCAGTATATGAATGATCCGAAAAGCACCAAACCGGAACATCTTGTGACTATATTGCTCATGCCTCTGAAATAAGAATGGCTCCGGCGGCTTAGCATTTAAATTTGCTAACACAAAAGGCCGTAATATTTTTCGAAATATTACGGCCTTATTATTTTACGTAGCCCTTTCAATCTATATGCGAAGCAAACTAAAGGGTTTTGAAAGGAATGGGGTCTGGGGAAGGGAAAACTTTTGCAAAAGTTTTCCCTTCCCCAGACGTCGGAGACATATTAGAATTCCAGATTCTTGGGCGTTCTAGGGAAAGGAATAACGTCACGGATGTTGGTTACTCCGGTAAGCAGCATGAGCATACGTTCGAAGCCCATACCGAATCCGGCATGCGGAGCAGTTCCGAAACGGCGGGTATCAAGATACCACCAATAATCTTCTGACTCCATTCCGGTCTCAGCGATTCTGCTTTCCAAAACATCAAGCCTTTCCTCACGCTGGGAACCACCGACCAACTCACCGATTCTTGGAACAAGCAGGTCCATTGCAGCTACGGTCTTATCATCGTCGTTCACACGCATGTAAAACGGTTTTATTTCCTTGGGATAATCGTAAACAATGACCGGCTTTTTAAAATGTTTCTCAGTGAGATATCTTTCATGCTCGGTCTGCAAATCCTGACCGTATTCAGGATAGTATTCAAATTTTTTGGCCTTCTTGCAACGCTGCAGCAGGTTAACCGCGTCTTCATAACGAATGCGTTCGAAGTCGTTGTCGAGGGTATTGCGCAGGGTGTCCATCAAAGTTTTATCCACGAACTTAGCGAACAATTCGATATCATCGGCACATTGTTCGAGAACATGACTGATGAGAAATTTAACCATCTCTTCACCGAGATCCATATTATCGTTAAGATCGGCGAAAGCAACTTCGGGTTCAATCATCCAAAACTCAGCAGCATGACGCGGGGTATTGGACTTTTCAGCACGGAAAGTAGGACCGAAAGTGTAGACCTGTCCAAGAGAAAGCGCGTACATTTCAGCATCAAGCTGGCCGGAAACAGTTAGGTGGGACTCTTTACCGAAGAAATCATTTGCGCCCTGCTCTTCTTTTTTCATAGAAGAAAGAGCGTCGTGATCAAGAGAGGTTACGCGGAACATTTCGCCAGCTCCCTCGCAGTCGGAGCCGGTAATGATCGGAGTATGTACGTAAAAGAATCCTTTGTCGCGGAAAAATTTGTGGATCGCGTAGGAAAGCTCGGAACGAATGCGGAACATTGCTCCGAATTTATTTGTACGCGGGCGCAGATGAGCGATGGTTCTCAAGAATTCATCGGAATGACGCTTTTTCTGGAGCGGAAAAGTTTCAGGATCGGCAAAACCGATCAGCTCGATTGCTTTACCGCGCACTTCCCACTTCTGGCCTTTACCGGGAGATTCAACAAGCTCACCAAGCACGCTTACAGACGCTCCGGTAGAAATTTTTTCAAGCTCAGCTTCGATTTCCGTGGTGTGGTCAATGATCACCTGCACGTTTTTAAGACAGGAACCGTCGTTCACTTCCAGAAAAGAAAAGCCTTTGTTGTCACGCTTGGTGCGCACCCAGCCTTTAACCAGAATCTCAGCGGCAGCAGTTTCCGCATTCAAAATATCTTTCACGCATGTTCTTCTCATAAATAGTCTCCAATCACTTGGTTTAGCGCGAATAATTGCGCTTCGCGTAAGATGTAGCTTCTAGACGGGCAAATTTCAACCAACTTATGTATCATTAATATATATAGCAGCAAATGGCTTTAAAACTTTCTTCAAATTAATTTCATTTTCTGCTTGCATTTAATAATAGGAATAGTTACTAACTATTTCAACGAAACGGGAACAAGATTTTTAAATAATAAATTCACACTCAAATTGAACAACAAGGAGAATTCCAATGAGCAAAACACTTGAAAACCTTAAAGCAGCATTCGCAGGTGAATCCCAGGCTAACCGTAAATACCTCGCATTCGCAGAAAAAGCAGTAGCAGAAGGTAAGCCCGGCGTAGCAAAACTTTTCCGCGCAGCTGCAGCAGCTGAAACCATTCACGCTCACGCTCATCTCCGCCTCATGAAGGGCATCGGTACCACCGAAGAAAACCTCAAACAGGCTATCGAAGGAGAAAGCTTTGAATTCGAATCCATGTACCCCGGCATGATGGAAGACGCTAAAGCTGAAGGCGAAAACGCAGTACTCCGCTACTTCGGTTTTGCTAACGAAGCAGAAAAAATTCACGCTGACCTTTACACTGAAGCTCTCAACGCAAATGGCGATGTTTTCGCAGAAGCTGAATTCCACATCTGTTCCGTGTGTGGTCACACCCAAAACGGTGAAGCCACCGAAAAGTGCCCCATCTGTGGTGCTGCCCCTAAAGCTTACAGCAAAGTAGACTAAATTAATTCCATCTTTTGGATGACATTATGCCCCGTACGCAAATTGCGTGCGGGGCTTTTCATTCACCAAAGATGAAAAACTAGACTAATTTCATTGAGTAACTATTTGTTAAGCTGAAAGCGAAATAGCGAAACCGGGCGGTTGCGCATCCGGGATTACTGCGCTATCTTCGCCTGTTCAAAATAGACTGCAAAGGGGATTTCAATGGGATTCTTTTCGAAAGTAAAAAAATTGTGGAGCGGCCCGGAGGACAGGGCTGAACAAGCACTTAAAGATTATCTCGGCGAAGATTATGAGCCGGAAGAGAAAGTAGAGGAACCGGAAGTTAAAGCTGAACCCGAACCGGGGCCAGTTCCCGAGCCTGAACTGGTTGCAGAAACTAAGCCGGAACCGGAAGTAATAGAAGAACCTGTTGTTGAAGCACAGCCGGAACAGATTGAAAAAAAAATCCCGGCAGAAGAACCGGTTATCGAAAAAACCTTCGCAGAGCCTGTAGTTGCGACAGAACCTGAAATTTCATTTGAAGAGCTTACTCCAGAACCGGAAGTGATTGAAGAAGCACCCGTTGTAGAAGCAACACCTGTTTCTGAGCCGGAGCCGGAAGTTATAGAGGAAGCTTCTGTTGTGGAAGTAGAGCCTGTTTCTGAACCTGAACCGGAAATTCTCCCGGAGTTTGCCGAGGAAACGCCCTTAGTCGAAGCAGGACCTGCCCCTGTACAGGAAAAGTCGGCCCGCCCCGGCGCACCGACAATTCTTGAACCGGTTATGGAAACCGAAGCGCAGCCTGCCGAAGATAAACCGCAGTGGCAGATTGAGCTGACCAAATCCCTGCAACAGGCTGAGCCGCGCCTTTCCGTATGGCTGGGTCTTATCCTTGAGGGAATTGAAGAAGCCGGGGATGATCTCTGGGATCGCCTATTCTTCCTACTGGAAGCTCTTGAAGCACCCAAGAATGAAGCAGAAGGCTTCATCACCCGCTTCAAAGACTGGCTCGAAGACATGGACTACGAGTACGTGGACGATTTCCGTTCCGAACTCCAGTACCGTCTTGCTCTCGCCCTTGAACTTGAGGATGAGGAAGATGAACGCAGCCGCTTGTTCATCAAGCTTTCCGAAGGTCTGAACAAGACCCGCGAGCAGATCACCAAACGCATCGACTCCATGCTTTCCAGTCACACCGCTTTTGATGATGATTTCTGGGAAGAATTCGAAGAAATCCTGATCATGGCTGACGTAGGTTACGATGCTTCCATGGAACTTGTGGAGCGCATGAAAGACCGCATCCGCAAAGCTGGCGAAACCAACCCTGAAAATTTCAAAGACCTGCTCCGCGAGGAACTGGACGAGATTTTCAAGGTTCCCAAGCGCATTAAGGCTTTCAACCCGCCGGAAGTTGTTATGATGATCGGCGTTAACGGTGTCGGTAAAACAACCACCATCGCTAAGCTGGCCCACCGTGCCCAGATGCAGGGCCGCAAGGTTCTTATCGTTGCCGGTGATACTTTCCGCGCCGCAGCAATCGGTCAGCTGGAAGTCTGGGCCCGCCGCGTCGGTGCCGGGTTCTACGCTAAAGAAGAGGGTTCTGATCCCGCAGCAGTAG
>DDLU01000016.1 GCA_002340305.1 Desulfovibrio sp. UBA2564 | reverse complement strand
ATTAGAAGAGCTCGGCCGTCCCCGTCTCTATGCGGGAGTCTCTGCCGGGGCACTGGACTCCATGGTCGCCCACTATACTTCTTTTCGCAAAAAAAGAAGCGATGATGCATACACCCCCGGAGGTAAGGCCGGAGCACGCCCCAACCGGGCCTGCCTTATTTACACCAACCTGATCAAGAAAGCCTTTAAAGGTCTTCCGGTTATTATCGGAGGCATTGAGGCTTCGCTCAGACGAATTTCCCATTACGATTTCTGGACCGACAAAATCCGCAAACCGATTCTTATGGACAGTAAGGCCGATTTGCTGGTTTACGGTATGGGCGAAAGGGCAATGCTCGAAGCGGCCCTGCGCCTTTCAGCGGTCGAAGAACCTTCTGCCGCCGAACTTAAAGGTATTGCCGGAACAGCATTCATGGGTACCCCTGAAGATGTAGACCCTGAAACAAAGTTAATTAAACTCCCGGCCCATCAGGAGATTCTTGAAAAGTCCCAAAACCTGATGGCTGCGACCCTTGCCCTTGAAGAACAAGTTCATTTCGGAGATTCATGGGCCATTCAGCCTGTTGATAAACGTCATGTGGTCATCACTGCTCCATCAAAATTTCTTTCAACAGAAGAACTGGACTGGCTCTACAGCCTGCCCTACGCCCGTCTGCCTCATCCAATCTATAAAAACAAAGGACGTATTCCAGCCGCGGACATGATTGAATTCAGCATAACCTCCCACCGTGGTTGCGGTGGTGGTTGCTCATTCTGTTCCATTGCCATGCATCAGGGCAGGCATATTCGCTCCCGCAGCAGAAAATCGATAATGGATGAGCTTAAACGAATGCAGGACCATCCTGATTTTCGTGGTTCAGTTTCAGATATCGGCGGTCCCAGTGCCAACATGTGGAATGCAAACTGTTCCCTTGAACGCGGCAAGTGTAAACGCAAAAGCTGCCTTGTTCCCAAGGTCTGTCCTAACTTTAAATATGACCAGAAAGCCAACCTCAAACTTTTCCGCGATGCGCAAAAAATGGACGGCATCAAACACGTCAGGGTTGCCAGCGGCGTGCGTTATGACTTGGGCCAGAGGGATAAAAACAGCCTGAAAGAAATTTTCAAGGAATTTGTAGGCGGACAGTTGAAGGTTGCCCCGGAGCATATTGCACCTCCTGTACTCAAACATATGCGTAAACCGGATCTGCCGGTCTTCGAAAGTTTTCTGGAAATGTTTTCCGTGGAATCAAAGAAAGCCGGTAAAGAGCAATACGTCATCCCCTACCTGATGAGTGCCTTTCCCGGTTGTACAGACAAAGACATGCGCCAGCTTGCTTCATGGCTGGCGGCAAGGGGATGGAAGCCCCGTCAGGTCCAATGCTTCATTCCCACTCCGGGCACGGTCGCTACCGCCATGTTTTATTGTGAGACTGACCCTGACGGCAACAAAATCTACGTTGCCAAAACAGATGCCCAACGTTTGAAGCAGCACCGTATCCTTATCCCCGATCCGGGTCGTGACCCGCGTGCAGGTCGACAGGGCGGTAAGCCCGGTAAAAAGAAAACCTATAACGATACCCGCCCTGCTACTGAGTCAAAGGACAAAAAAGAAGGTAGAAAAGGCGGTAAAAAGGGCAAAAAACCAGAGCATGACAACAGTGGCGGCAAGCGCACCGGAAAGCCCAGAGATTTTAATAGCAAGAAAAAAGGAAAGGGATTCCAAAAGAAGAAAAAAACGAAGTAATTCCTGTTGGAAAGATAAGGCAATTAATATAATATACGCCTTACCCTGAACCTCAACAGCGGATTATTCTATGAGTGCTGAATCCTTTGCGAACCTGTGTATCTTTCACATTATGGACGGACTGCGGGACGGGCTTTCCCACTTTTCCTCCAACAGCCGCACAGCCCTGATCTATGCGGTAAATCCTGATGATCCACTTCGTATCTATGATCCACAGGACCTGCTTCGAGAGCACCAGCCTAAACTTAAGGAATATTATCTCGATTTTCAGGAATGGCGCAAAGGCGGCAATCATGACGACAACACAAGGCTTATAGAGGTCGTCCGTTCCAAAGACCTTGCTCTGGCGGGACTTATCACTTGCAGTGCCCGTTCCAGCAGTATTTTTTATCAGTGCTGGTTTACTGAACAGCACCCGGACATGTGCTCCATCGGTCCCACTGAAAGCTGGATGGAATACGCCGCTCTGCTGCTATCGCAGGATTTCGCGACTCAAAACATTCTGCGCATCGATAGTTCCGGCCACCTGCTGCGTGAATACTCAACCCACGCCGTGCGCGATTACATTGTTGACCAGCGTAACCGGATTATGGGCTGGGACACCCAGCTTAGGGTTTATCCAATTCTTGATGCAGTTCTCGGAATTTCCAAAACGCGCGAAGAAGGTGCATGGGCACGCGGTGAGCTAATCTTCATTGAACCTTCCGAACTTGATTCAATCAAATATATGGCCAAGTTCCCGGAAACAGAACGCCCTTCCCTCAAAAATCACAAACACGTCCGTAAGCTGCTCCAATCAGTGGAAAGATCTACCCGTAAACTTGTCTCCGATGGTAAATGTATTGTCGGAATTGCCGCTACCCCGGCAACGAACAACTCCATATCCGTTCAATTCAAAGGGGATTGGGGACTAGTCTATCTCGGGACCCAAGCCATATGCAGCTTTGCCGATGCTAAATTTTCCTCCACTAATTACAAACCAAACCTTGTGCACCTTGAAGAATATCTGCTGGAACTGGACCTGAGCGCGGACACACGGCACAGTCTTTTCCAACTTGTAATCCAGATGATTACCACCGCAAACCATCGCAGCCACGGCTGTACACTGGTCCTCGACTTCAACGAAGAACCGGTAACTATTGCCGGACAGATGCTTGAAGAACCGCTTGATTTGCGCGAACCGGAAATCCGCGGACTTGCCCGTTCATTGACCAAACTTGATGGAGCCGTGCATATCTGTAAGGATTTAAAATTACATGGCTTCGCATGTCTTTTGGACGGCAAAACCGTTTCCGGTGAGAATCGTGCCCGTGGTGCGCGTTTTAACTCAGCCCTGCGTTTCACCGCAAAATATGACAATCTAATCGTAATCGTTGTTTCCGCTGACAAACCTGTTTCAATCATCCAACGTGGTGTAGAACTGACAGCGACCTGCGAATGGAAACAACTTTTTGCCTGCGTAAGTACACCGCCAACCTTTGGCAAATGGATTGAAGAATAAATTCATGAAGAAGACGAAACAGAAATTAAAGTCAACAGATCAGCCGGGACTGGATATAATCCAGCCCCGGTTTTCTTTAAAGACGGCCGAACACATCAGTCAGTGGATAGTTCTGAACCTGCTTAACTTCCAAAACATCATATAATTTTTCAAGCTGAAGCATTATCTGCTCAAGCTTGCTGTCCTCAGCAACAGTTAAAATCATCCGGCTCTCCCCTCCATCGCCAACAGGACCGCAAACGATTCCCTCAAGGTTGAAATTCCGACGGGAAAAAAGCCCGGTAATCTGACTCATCACTCCGGCATGGTTGCGCACTAACAGATCGATTACAAAATTATGTCTACACATGGTTAACCTCCGATCATTTCCCTGTTTGCGCACTCCGGCGGAACCATAGGAAAAACCTTGTTTTCAAAGTTAATGGGAATATTGATTACACACGGACCGTCCTGCCCCAGAACCTTACGCAGAAATAGTTCCGGATTCTCCTGCTCACCGAGGTCAAAGGACGGAATTCCAAACCCTCTGGCAATGGAAGCAAAGTCGGGATTGCTCTCAAAACTGGAAGCAAAAAAACGCTCTTCAAAAAACAGTGCCTGCTGCTGACGAACAAGCCCCAAACGATTGTTATTCATAATCAGAACCTTAACGTTCAAGTGCTGCTCTGCAAGGGTAGCAAGTTCCTGAATATTCATCAGAATAGAACCGTCACCACTTACGCAAACAACCTTCTTATCCGGCTTTGCCAATGCAGCACCGATAGCATTAGGCAGTCCAAAGCCCATGGTGCCGAGACCGCCGGAAGTGAGCAGTGTACGCGGTTTACGAAAAGGATAGCCCTGCGCAACCCACATCTGGTGCTGCCCTACGTCGGTTGTGATGATTGCATCATCAGGCAGGGTTTCGCCCATTACCCGAATCAGATTGAGCGGATGAAAAATATCCTGTTCGTCAGGACGAACATCAGGATACATCATACGAATTGACGCAATACGCGCGCTCCAGCCGATCCTGATGGAAGCTTCAACTTTCCCAACCAGCTCATGCAGAACCTGTCCAACATCACCATTAATGGAAAGGTTTGAAGACTTGATTTTACCGATTTCAGACCGGTCGATGTCAACATGCAGAATATCAGCGTGCTTGCAGAATTCAGTGGCCTTACCAACGGCGCGGTCATCAAAACGAACGCCCAGAGCAATAATCAGGTCCGCCTCTTCCATGACCATATTGGTGGAACGGGAACCGTGCATGCCAAGCATACCCAGATAATTAGGATCACCATGGGGAAAAACGCCGAGGCCCATAAGGGTGGTGACTACCGGGATAGAATTCCTACGCGCAAACTTGAGCAAGTCGGCAGAGGCATCAGCAGCAACGCACCCCCCACCGGCATAAATTATAGGCCTGCGGGACTTATTAATCATCTCAACAGCCTTCTCAATCGATTCACTATCGCCAGCGGCAATCTCCGCTTTCTGAGCCGGAGCAGTTGAAATTTCCGCAATCTCGATGATCTCTTTCTGAACGTCCTTGGGGATATCAACAACAACCGGCCCGGGTCTGCCGGACTCGGCAAGTCTGAATGCTTCAGGAATAATCTCCAGCAAATCTTCGGCGGACTGAACCAAAAAATTATGCTTGGTAATGGGAATGGTCAGGCCGTAGGTATCAACCTCCTGAAAGGCATCTGTACCAATGAGGGTGCTGGTAACTTGTCCGGTAATAGCCACAACAGGAATGGAATCAAGCCTTGCATCAGCAATAGCGGTAAGTAGATTGGTTACGCCGGGACCGGATGTGCCCATACAGACAGCAGCCTTTCCGGTTGTGCGAGCCATACCCTGAGCCATGAAGCCTGCTCCCTGCTCGTGTCGGGCAAGGATATGCTTGATTGAACTATCCCGTAAGGCATCGTAGATGGGAAGATTAGAACCGCCGGGAATACCGCAAACAATATCAATCCTCTGTTGTTCCAAGAGCTTAATAACCAATTTAGCACCGCTGATTTCCATTTTCGCACCCTCTCAATTTCCTGATGATAATAAAAAACCCCCCGCTGGCTGAGCCGGCGGGGGGTTACAACTACACTTTGTGAATGTAAACTGTTGCTTACAACCTTCCCTCCGGCTCACTTAAGCCTCGCACGACCACGACAGAAACCACGACCATCACCACATTGGTGACGGTTGCGACGACTGAGTTCATATGGTCGAGGGTAGATAGTAGCATTTCAGTTCTTCTCTAAAATTCCCGTAAAGTTTTTAAAACGTTCAAAAAGCAATAATCCAAGTCAGATTTATACGCAAGTACTTTTTCTAATTAATATTACTCTTACTTAAGTTTATATAAACCTATCCATGCACTTTTGTAGCCCAGCAATGAGCAACTAAACTTAAACAGTGCCGCACTTATCATATTAAATATGAGCATAGGCAGATCGTCTTTCTTTAATAGAAGATTACGGTCATTTTTTACCCGGAACGGACTTTTACGAAAGCGAATGTCTTTAAGCTTGAGCTTATACTTGGAAGTAAACCCTACCTGCTCATTCGCACCACCATAAAAATTCTTTATACCTTGCGGATAGTACGGTTTTTGATGATCCAGATCGAGCCAGAAATGAGGGTGCAACATGGGAGTTACAATCAAAACCAGTCCACCCGGCTTAAGATGCTCCAAATATCCATCAATAAACCCAACCAGACTTTCAAAATCGAAATGCTCGATAATGTGGGAAAGCACTATAAAATCGAATTTATCTTCGCTGTACTTTTCTGCAAATTCACCAAGAGTAACCACGTTCAAACCACGATTACAGCATTCACGAACCTGAAATTCATTCTTCTCAACACCGAGGATATTTTTAAAGCCCTGCGCACGCAGAAGATCGGTCTTACCACCACGCCCACAACCGACTTCGAGGATTCGCATGTTGCGATCAAGCGGTACGAGAATCTTCTCCCACTGCCGCATCTCATAACGGGAAAATTTTTGGGTCAGCCTACGTAATTTCTTTCTTAATTCAGGACTAGCGGTCAGCATCACAACCTCCTGCCAGCTCTGCCAGATAACGGGCGGCATTTTCCGCGCCATTCAGCTTTATGGAAGTCTCATCCGTATTGACTTCAAGACACTTAAGTAACGACTTTCGCAGTTGATCGACCGTCACAATCTGATCAGAAAAGACATCTTGAATAGCGCAAGATTTTTGCGCCAATACAGCCGCGTGCTCCTCCTGCTCACCATCCTTCATCCCCCGAAGCAAAACGACCGAAGGAACACCACAGACCATCACATCAGTCAGACTATTGTAACCGCCATAAATCACGGCACTACGAGAATTGCGCAGGTCAGTAAGAAACTTGGGGCCAACCTGCTCAACACATACATTATCCAGATCTTCAAAACGATCAATGCACGCTCCAACTCCGGACTCACGCAGGTTCATGTAAATTTTCCAATTCCCTTGCACTTGATCAATCCCAGAAAGAGCCTCTGCCAGCTTCTCAAGCAAGGCAGCAGTTTCTTCACCTGACCATGGCACAGAGACCACCCCGGCAGACTTCTCTACCTCTGTGCTGCCTGCATCCATAAATTGCAATTCGGATAAACGCGAAACATATCCGGCAACATAAGGTTTCACTCCATAATGACTGGAAAGTCTATCCAACTCCCCTGCGCCCGCGATATCAGAATCACCGTACCAAAGAAGATTGGAATAAGCGTTGGCGAAAACATCCGCAGAAAAGTCGGACCAGACTTTCCCGACTTCGCCGACTACTGCACGAATACCCAGAACCCTTACCGTTTCCGGTGAAACTTTATGAGACGGCAGCAGTTCCTTATGTTTACCCTGCGGAGTGTGATCAGCCAGAAAAACCTTCGGCTTGTAGGCATTGACGATGTCACGAATATTTTGAGCCCTTAACTCGCCAAGAATGTTGTCATTAATATTGGAATCACCCGTAATCCCGGAAGACTCCCCGGCATTGACGTTGGTTTTATATGACGGCAACTTGACCCAATCCAAAGCACCACCGCCGATCAATTCAGCAGTCGTTGCGCAACCGGTAACTAAAAGTACCGATAAATCGGGAAATAAACGGCGCAAAGCCAGCCCGATCCCGACACTACGGCTCACATGTCCCAAACCACGCCCATCGTGGGCATAAATCAAAACATCCAATTTTGAATCCATCAGACAACCTTATAAAAATTAATGACAATTATTTCGGTTCGCTAAAAAGTATTTTCCATATCAACAAAAATACAGAAAAGGGATTGCTTCTGATTAAAAAAAATAATAGAAATTAGCACGCATGCACTCGTCGCGTTTAAGGATTTACATATATTATCCTTTCCGCTAGGTATGCCAACGACCAAAGCGATGCAAGAAAATTCCACTTTAAGCGGAAACTGTTTAACCCCTGAGAATCGGTACGATAAATGGACAAGACTTACAACATCTTAATGTACTCCCATGACACCTACGGTCTTGGGCATATCCGTCGTACTATGGCGATCGCATCCCAGCTGAAATGCAAAGGGGTAAACATCCTCATCCTGACCGGTTCCCCTATTGTGGGCCGTTTTGAATTTCCCGAACAGATTGATTTTGTCCGCGTACCCGGAATGATCAAAAAGTCCAACGATCTTTACGTTCCCCACTCTATCAAGATTGAACCTGTTCACGCTATGTCCATCCGCCAGTCGATCATTGATGCCACTGCTAAAAGTTTTCGCCCGGACCTGTTCATCGTCGATAAAGCTCCCAAAGGTATGAAGCATGAAATTATGCCTACTTTAGAGTGGATGAAACAGATGAAACAGACCCGGACCATCCTCGGCCTTCGCGACATCATGGATGATTCCGAAAGCACAATCAAAGACTGGACCGACAAAGGAATCTACGATGTTCTGGAAAACCTTTACTCTGAAATTTGGGTTTATGGACATCAGGAGTATTACGATCCCATTCAGGAATACGCTATTCCGGAATCAATCAGCAAAAAAATGGTTTTTACCGGATACATTCCGCGTAAAATCCATGACCGTTGTTCACCGGAAAAACGTAAAAATGGTAAAAAGCTGGTCGTAATCACAGCCGGTGGCGGTGGTGACGGATACCCTATGATGGATGCCTATCTGAAAGCACTCGAAAAATACAATCCCCAAGACTTTCGGACGGTAATGGTCACAGGACCGTTTATGTCCAAGGAACAGCGGCTTGATCTCTCCAACAGGGCCAAGAAGCTTTCTGTGACCTTCTATCATTTTTACAGAAGAATGGAAAAATTATTCAGCAACGCTGATCTCGTGGTCAGCATGGGCGGTTACAATACCGTCTGCGAAATCCTTTCACACAAACAGGTCAGCCTGATTGTGCCCCGTGAAACTCCGCGCCTTGAACAAACCATCCGCGCTGAGGTACTTAAAGAACAGAATCTTGCTGATTTCCTGCCCTGGCACCGGCTCGGACCGGACGCGATTATGGAAAAGGTTAACCACCTGCTCAATAATTCCAATTCCATCCGCGAAGCGATTAACAATTTTAACTTCACTGGCCTCGAAGTCATGCATGACCGCGTGGGCTACTTTAAAGACAACTGCTAATGACAAATTCAAATCAGCCCGTCCTTGCGATGATTCTCAAGGGCTATCCGCGTATTTCCGAGACTTTTATTTCCAATGAAATCAGGCTTCTTGAACAGAGAGGTGTCAAAATTCATATCATTTCCATGCGTAAACCGCGTGAGAGCTTCACCCATAAATCCATCTCGGAAATCAAGGCGGAGGTATCCTATCTCCCGTCTACCCTTGAAGGTTGCCTTGAAGAGCTTTTCGGCTCCACTGACTTGGAAGCAGGACTGAACGATAAACGCTACGGAAAGGATCAAGAATTTACAACACGCATTGATAAGATCTGGAATTCTTACCGTGAAACCGGAAGTGAAGCATCATTCAAACACATGCTCCAGGGTGAGTACATCGTAGAAAAGATTTTGCCCGGATCAAACATTTTCCATTTTCACGCCCATTTCGCACATTCTCCCTGCTCTGTTGCAAGAAATGCCAGCCGACTTTCCGGCCTGCCCTTCAGCTTCACTGCTCACGCTAAAGACATTTACACCCAGCAGCCGGAGAAAATTACCGCTAAAATCTCCGAAGCAAAATTTGCTGTAACCTGCACCGGATACAACTGCGATTACCTGCAATCCATTGCCCCGGCAGGCAAGCCCATCCACAAGGTGTACCACGGCATTGACCTGAATCTGTTCAGTTCCGATAAGGAATTCACCTGTTCCGGTCCTTATGAAATTTTCACTGTAGCCCGTTTCACCACCAAGAAAGGTCTGCCCACAGTTTTCAAGGCCCTAAAAAAGCTCGAAGAAAAAGGCATCGACTTCAATTACAATATAGTTGGTGACGGCGATGAACGGGAGGCAACCCTCAAGCTGCTGGACGAACTAGATTTGAACGGCAGATGCAACTGGCTGGGAACCAAGCCGCACGAAGAAGTGCTTGAGCATTACCGCAATGCCGACCTCTTTGCGCTGGGCTGCGAAATCGCTCCCAACGGAGACCGTGACGGCATTCCCAACGTACTGGCCGAATCCATGGCTATGTCCGTGCCTGTTGTTGCGACCACTGTTTCCGGCATTCCCGAACTCATCGAGAACGGCAAAACCGGATTGCTGGTTGAGCCAGGTGATCACGAAGCCATGGCCGATGCTATGGAGCGCATGCTCACAGATCAGGAATTGCGCAAAACCCTGATCCCCGCAGCAAAAGAAAGGGTTCACGAGATTTTCGACAACCGTTACTGGATTAACAAACTGGCGGATGTCTACGAACAGTACGGAATTAAGGCATAGGAATGCCTCCGGCGGCCCTT
>DDLU01000210.1 GCA_002340305.1 Desulfovibrio sp. UBA2564 | reverse complement strand
CGCACATCTTCGGGATAGTAATCCAGCAAAGTCTGACGGTAAGCTGAGAACTCGCCGCAATCATCGCGGAAAATCTCGCAGTTGGTGCAGGTCGCCAGAAAGTGTTCCGGGATAGCAAACCATTCCTCCACGGACTGCGGAGGACGTTTGGAGCGGGTAAACTTGCTATAAAATTCGCCGATGCCGAACAATCCACAACGCCCTATGCGCTTCTCGGGAAGCATGCGGCTGGGAACGCCTTCAAAAGTCTCGGGCAGGAAATTAAAAATCCCTTCCACCCGGCCACGCAGCGCGTCCAGTTTATCATCCGGTACCCAGACACAAAACGCCGGACCCCAGTCATGATCCTTCGAATGCTCGTCATCAAAGCCGAAACACTCGGACCCTTCACCAACCAGCCCCACAGCCAGCTGGTCAAGGATATCCGCCAGAACCTTCTCCATCATGGGTTCCGCGCAACGGCGGTAAAATTCTCTTGAAAGCTCAAGTCCCTTACTCATGCTAAAACCTCATATATTGCTACATAAATTTCGAACTTCAAAGTGAAGCATTATACAGAATTACTAAGGGTATCAACACTGTCCCATAACACCCCTTTTATCCTTTAATGACGCTGACCCAAAAATCAATTATATACAAGCCATGAGAACCATCATTTTAGGCGACATCCACGGAGACTTCCAAATTATCAACCACTTAGTTGAAATGGAACAGCCAGATATTATTATCCAATGCGGAGATTTCGGGTATTGGCCACGTAAACACGAATGGCCACCAAACGACCCACCGTTAAAACTGGGCAATACTAAACTATATTGGTGTGATGGGAACCACGAGGATCATGAATCGCTTGCTAAGATTACAAGCTCAAGACAACTGGAAGTTGCCCCCAATTGTTTCTATCAGCCTCGCGGATCAGTTTTGACGCTGCCGGACAACCGGACTGTCCTTTTCTTTGGAGGAGCAGATTCAACCGACAAAAGCTCAAGATGTGAAGGAGAAAGTTGGTTCTCTAATGAAATTCCAACAAAAGCTGACTTGAATAGACTAGATCAAAACCTACATATTGGCATTGTCATCAGCCATACATGTCCAAAATCATTTGAACTCAGACAGACAGCTCCATTGGGGTACCGCAAATCCTCATGGCTTGCCAAAGCAGATGACCCGACGCGCGATATTCTTGAATTAATTTTACAGCATTACAGCCCAGCACAGTGGTTTTTCGGCCACTTCCACATCCACCAAACCGGAAAACATAAAAACACAGCCTGGAAGGCTTTAGCGATCCCTATGGAGGATGAGGAAAGTTGGTGGGCAGAGCTCTAATCTCACCAGTTTCAATTCCTTCATTACAATCATTTCCACTGTCTAAAATTTCGTAGCATGCCCACTCAATTGTGGATAACCACCAGTAGACATTGAATCAATTCACAACCCTTAACACATTGAAATTATAGATTGATTTATCTATGAAGATGGTTCATATTGAGGTGCTTTAATTGCGTAAACTTTTACCCAATTTTATTCATATATCCAAACATAATGTGACCATAGGATTTATCACAAAGTGAACCAGGAACAAGAGATCAGCCAAAAAGCTAAAAAAAAGCTCGGCTCTTTCTACACGCCAGAAAAGTTGATTTCTGTATTAACGGAATGGGCTGTTAGATCTAAAGACGATGTCGTCTTAGAGCCTAGCTTTGGTGGCTGTGGCTTTATTGAAGAAGCCAAGACCCGGTTAAAGGGTCTTGGCTGTGAGACCCCAGAAAAAAGTATCTATGGATGTGACATTGATACTAATGCCGTTTCATACCTTGATAAAGTCTTTCCAAGCCGGAATGGAAATTTTCTAACCACTGACTTTCTAGCAACAAATATGGCGTCATTTCAAGATAGGAAGTTCAGCGTGATACTGGGGAACCCACCATATGTATCGCACCACAACACATCCCCTGATCAAAAAGATGTGGCTCGCAATGTTTGCAAAGATCTTGAAGTAAAACTTTCTAAACGCTCAAGCCTGTGGGCCTACTTTGTTATCCATAGCACTAAATTCATAAAATCAGGAGGACGGCTTGCCTTTGTTCTTCCTGGCAGCTTTCTACAGGCTGAATATGCTATTGAAGTCCGAAATTATCTACAAAAACGCTCTAATTCTATTACTGCAATAGTCTTGCATGATAGACTTTTTTTGTCTGAAGGCACGGATGAAAACACTGTCATCTTGTTGGCAGAGGGCCGATCCAAAAGCACAAAAAACCAAACAGCAATCAATGTTGCTGAAGCAAGAAACGTGGTGGACCTTGAAGGTCATATCACTTCATTAATGGGCGGAAAAACCGTTGGATCTATCTTTACTTCAAGATTGAACAAATCTCTTATGCCCACTCACTGTAAGGAACTTTTTGATCGACTCGCAGCTGATTCAGCATGTCACGCTGCGGGAGCCCTCTTTTCAATCGTTATCGGGATTGTCACGGGTGATAACAAATTCTTTATCATCGACAAAAAAAATGCAGAAAATCTGCATCTACACCCACAATACACACGGCCAGTCTTAGCAAAAATAGCCAATGCTCCTGGCCTTTCATTCACTCAGGATGATTTTTTTGTGACTCTGTCTTCCAATAAGCCTTGCCTGTTAATTGACACAAAAAGCCTGAATCGAGGCTCGGATACGCCAATTAGGAATTATCTTGCATCATATCCTCGCAAAAAACGCAAAAAAGTAAAAACCTTCCAGAAACGTGCTCAATGGCATTCTCCCGATGACCATAGAATACCTGATGCTTTCTTCACGTATATGAAGCAAGAGTGCCCCCGGATAGTGCTAAACGAACATGGATTGAACTGCACGAACAGCATTCACAGAATTTTTTTTCATGAGGAGATTGCAACTGAACAGCATAGGTTGATTGCCCTATCTCTCCTCACGTCATTTTCGCAACTCTCAGCTGAAATTGAAGGAAAAGGGTATGGTTCTGGAGTTTTAAAACTTGAGCCTAACGCTGCCAAGAGAATAAAAATACTTCTTCCTGAGACTTCTGCCAACGATGAACTCGACAATATCTATAATAGAGTGGATCGTTTTCTCCGGGAAGGCAACACCTCTGAAGCAGTCGAAATCGCTGACGACTTCATCCTAACTCAATTTGAAAAACAACATGGAGTAGAGTACAAAAACTCTTTCCAAAAAGAATTAGCCTTAGCACAAAAGAGACGCCAGCATATCCGCACAAATCGAGGATGATCACATGGGCAAAATGAAAGAATTACAAATAGAGCTTATGAAGCTGCTTGAGAAAGAGGATGTTGATCTCGATGAGGTTATGAATCTCACAACCCAACTAGCTGGATCCGATACTAATCGAGTCCGATTCTCAGTAGACGCAAGCCATATTGACAGACTCGGGCGTGAATTAGTCGCAAAACAGGAAACTGCAGTAGCCGAAATCGTTAAAAACGGCTATGACGCAGACGCAAAACATGTTGATTTAACTTTTTCAAATGTAGCCGAACCAGGTGGAACTCTAGAAATTTTTGATAATGGTAATGGGATGACTAGAGAGCAACTCGTTAACGGCTTTATGAGGCTCTCAACAACTGATAAGGCAGACACTCCTTATTCTCCTCTCTACACAAGAAATACCATGTCAGCACTC
>DDLU01000051.1 GCA_002340305.1 Desulfovibrio sp. UBA2564 | reverse complement strand
AAGAGTCCAGAGAAACTTTTTTCAAAAAGTTTCTTTGGCCCCCGAAGGCATATTTATTTATAAAGCGCGTAAGCTGTGGCACCGACCATGAGTACAACCATGGAGATATTTACAGTATGTCGTACAGCCGGTGAGCGCAGCATTTTCATAAACGATTCCCCGGCAAAGCACCATAGGGAATGGAAGAATCCGGCACCGCAGGTAAAAGTGGTTATAAAGATCAGAATCTCAGTGAAGCTGTTTGCATTCGGATCAGCGAATTGCGCAAATGCTGAAACTGTCATGGCATAATGCTTTGGATTCAGCGGATGCAGGGCCAGTCCTTCCACGAACCTGAAAGCCTTGGGTTTACCTGATGGGCTTACCTGCATTAACCAAATAGTAAAATAGAGAACCGGAAGGTTCTTTCCGGTCCTCTATTTTGTAATGTTATTAATAATTTCTAGTTAATTCTGTATTAAAAGTGCATGGATGCCATCAGGCGAATAGTTCTGGGAGCACCGACCATGCCCATGTAACCTAATGCGGGATCCTCATAGGCATCTGTGTAGTATTCTTCATCGCTAATGTTATCCAAGGCGATGTATGCATCCCAGTTTTCGGTTTCATATCCGATTTTGATGTTGGCAAGAGTGTAGGAGGACAGCTTGTCTGTGTTTGTCCGGTTCAGATATGATTCACCGACTTGATGCAGTTCCATTCGGCCCATAAATCCGTGTTCACTTCTGTATTGCAGGGCGAGGCCAAGATCATACTCTGGGATCAGGCTCACATGGTTGTCTTTAACGTTGACTCCTGAGGGGTCAACATAATCTCCGTAGCGGGCATCTGTATATCCGAATGTGCCCAATAAAGTCCACTCTTCAGCGAATCTATACTCTGATTCCACTTCAACGCCATACGCTGTCATAGTGGACACGTTGGACTGAAGAACTGTGGTCTGGTCTATTTGGACACGGTCCTGATAGTCGTCTACCAGTGTGTAAAAACCGGCAATGTTGAAGCGCAAGCCCATGTCTGGGAATTCGCTTTTTAAGCCGACCTCGAAGGCATCCGAGATTTCAGGATCATATTTAGCGTCCTCAAGGTTATCCACGGCGAATGAGTAGCCTCCGGCTTTATAACCCTTTGCATAGTTACCATAAGCCATAATGTGGTTGGTAAGCCTGTAATCTATGGCAAACTTGGGAAGGAATTTAGTGAAGGTTGTGCTGTCGTCATAGCCGGGAACGCTCGGAGTTTCGCCGTAAAGGTGTTCTCTGTCGATTGTTCTGCGGGCAATGTCATAGCGAAGTCCAAAGGTAAGGCCCAGCTTTTCGTCCAAGAAACGAAGTGTGCTTTGGCCGAAAAGAGCTGCATCAATTGCAGTCTGCCTAGCAGCCATTTTGTCGGTAGTTCCAACAGGGACATTATAGAATTCTGCGGCATCTTTTTCGAGAATGTAGCCAGTAGAAATGTCCTTATCTTCATTACCGTAGAAAGCACCGATAATCCATTTAAAATCTGTAATTTCCGGTTTCGATATAAAACGTACTTCCTGAGTGAATGCTGTGGCATCATTGCTATTAAATCCAATGAACATAGGGGCAGGAGTTGCGTCACCATCCAGAGTTAATTTGTTGTCATTGGATCGCAAGCCAGTCACCGCGATGATGTCGAGAGCATCCATTTCATATTTAACTTTCAATGAGGAGAGAATATCCTGTGATTTACTTTCTCCCTCGTAGTTTTTCGCGATTTCAAAATCGCCAAGTGAACCGATACCTGTGCCTTCTGCATACTTGTCCTTGTTCATGGGAACAAGAGGGAAACCTCCATCGTCCATGTCGGTATAGGAAAGGTTCAGATTTATACTTAAATCGTCTGTTGGGGTGTAATATGCCCCTATTCTACCCGCTTTGGTCTGTTGACCATCGACATCGGAGTCATTTGTAACGTTTTTTATGTATCCGTTACGGCGATCTGCAAATCCTGTGATACGAAAGGCAAGAGTGTCTGCAATTACCGGAACATCTAGGCTGGCAGCACCTTTGATATAGTCATATGTACCCAGTTCTACGCTTGCCCATCCTCCTATTTTGTTGCCGGGTTGTTTGGTTACTATGTTGATGGCCCCTGCTTCTGTGTTCTTTCCATACAGGGTTCCTTGGGGACCTTTAAGTACTTCGATCCTATCTACATCAAATATGGGTGTATTGAAGATATAGGTATCTGTGTAGGGAATATCATCAATGTAAAGGGCGACACCGGGATCGCCTATACCTGTATTGGATATACCGCGAATGGATATGAGGTTGTAGTAGCCGCGTGATCCGGCAGCACCCGTTTTCATATTCGGTACGAAGTTTTGGATATCATGTGTTGCTTCAATTACTGCGTCTTTAATATCAATATCGTTCATGACAGAAACAGCAACGGGAACTTCCTGAACATTTTCTTCTCGCTTCTGAGCTGTGACAGTCATAGGCTTGAGAAGTGTTTCTTTCGGCTCAGCGGTTTCTCCACCGAAGGCCAGTTCCGGGCCTGCGCAAATTAATACGCAGAATAATCCCAATAAAAAATTTTTAGCGGTTGTCATTTTTTTTCCTTGTGGAGTATTGCGAAATTATTTTGGTGCAAAAGAATTGGGGCTGTACACAACCCCCAATTCTTTTATGGTTTTACATTGAAGAAGATTGAGGCCGCAGTGTACACTTTGGTGCATTTCCCTTTGAGACTTTTCAGGTCTTTGTTCTGGTCAACATCTTCGTCATAGTAGATGTTGACGACCCATTGTCCCGAAGTCGGGATACGGAATTGCGCGTTACCAGACATCATCATGGATGCCAGCTTATAACCGTCCGGACCGCCGAAGGTGTTGCTGGAGCACATGAGATAGCGCATTCTTTTGCTGTTGGAAGTTACCGCTTTACCTTTAAATTTTACCTTGAAGCGGACCATATCGTTTGCATGGACGTTGGTGAGGTCGGTCATGGGCAGAATTTCAAGGTCTGAGCCTATGGCTTTGGGTGAGGTCCACTGACCATTTGTAAAGTAAGCTTTGGCAAAGGATTGGTATTTGAAGGATCCGATAACTTTTTTCAGGTTTTTAATATCATCCATGGACTTCGGAGCCATTCGGATTTTGTCGGAACTATCCATATATTTGGTGAAAAACATGGGAGTGGATTCCGCGTATACTTGGTAAGTTCCTCTCTTCATGGAATCGGAGAAATCAAGTTTGCGGACTCCCAACGCTCCTGTGGAAATTTCGAGATTCAAGTCGGTTTTTTTGGGTGCATTACTTTAGTGTCAGGCAAGCCGAGCGGTTCGAACTTCATATCCGGGCCATAGACTTGATATTTATTCAGTTTGATAACGCCGTGCTTGCTGGCTAGAAAATCGTCCATTGGCAGAACATGACCGAAGCCCAATGAAGTCATGATGTGAGCCGGGTTGTGTTCTTTCGAATCCACGAGATTGATCCAGAACATATGAGCTGAAGCCATACTGGCGATCAGGGTCGCCATAATGGTCAGTAGGGTAATTAGTATTTTTTTCATTTTTTATTCTCCGTTTGATTGTGCTGATATGGGTTGGATTTCATAACGAAGCATCCTGAATGCCTTGAAAATAAAGGGTACTTTGCTCATCAGGCGTGACATGAAGTCCCAGCGGTGAGGTTCTTCGTTCATGAAATAACGGGTTTCTTTAAGGCGGAGATTTGGTACCCATCTCTCCGGCAGGCGATCATCATCAAGTTCTAAGAGAAATTTGGCGTTGCTGTATTTGACCGTGTCATGCTTACTGGACATTTTGCATCCAATGCTCGTGCTGGCGTCAAAGAGGATTTCTCCGGGTGAAAGTTCCCGAACTATTTGTTGTAAGGCGGGGCGGATTTCATCTTCGGTGAAGTATAGGAGCACTCCTTCGGCGAGAAGCAGGAATTGAGCATCTGGATTTTCTGATTTAATTTTTTTGGGCCAGCCTGCATCGAAAAGTGACTCATGAAGTGAAATGTTTCGTTCGTCAGCGGGGAGGAGTTTATCGCGTACTTCCATTACCTCCGGCAGATCCAGATTGTAGAATAATCCTTTATCTCCGCCGACCCTGTTTGCCCGACTGTCCAAACCACAACCGATGTTTATGATTACTGGTTTGTCGTGTGTTTCGATAAAGTTGCGAGTTACGTTGTCGAAGAAGCGAACACGGATGCACGTTCCAATCTGGCTGCGGCATGCTCTGTCATATTCTGAAAAATTATAATCAACTGAATCAACAATGCGGCATGCATCTGGATCATTTATGATACCGTTTTCCATGCGGGTTTCACGGGCGCGCATATATAGCGGTATAAATAGAGTGTCTGCTACAGCATCGTTGATGCTTTCGGTTTGAATTGATTGCATCATCAACCCTCCTGATATGGTGTAATCTCGTCTACACTACAGAACAAAAAGAGAAGCACCCGACACAAAATGGCCGGGCGATCACCAACTTTGTTGTTGGTCTATGTGTAGACTTAACCGGGAGGGGTTAGACACTCTGCTAAGGAGACTAAACACTCCAATGCGGAATGTTTTTAAAAGCAGGTTGTGTTTTATGATAGGACTCGGCGCCGTGAGTGGCTTAGCAGGGAGCCTGGCGTAACGCCAAATTGATTTCGGAAAGCTGAGATAAAATGGCTCATGTTGGTATAGCCGACCATTGATGCCGCCTCGCCTACTGTCATGTTCGTATCGAGCAGTAAATTTCTGGCAAATTTCATTCGGTGTGAGCGGAGTGCCTGATAAACAGTACATCCGAATAGTTCACGGAAACCTTTCTTCAGCTTGAATTCATTAATCCCTACTAATGTGGATAATTTCTTGATACTTGGCGGTTCGATCATTTGTTGGAAAAGCAACCGCTGTGCTTCGTGCAGGCGGTCAATGTCGCTGCTGCTTAATGAGATTGCTCTTTTTTTTGTTTTTTTGTCGAGGCGTTGCAAAGTCATGGCGATCAGTTCAAGGGCTTTGCTTTCGAGGAAAATTTTTCGGAACGGGTTGTCGTAGGAGCAATCAAGAATTTGTTTCGCAATAATCTGTGTTTCGGGGGACATGGTCAATTCGTCCAAAAATGAAACACCCGCTTTCTTATCCATCGCGTTAAGGATTTTTTCATATTGTCCCGCGTCTTCAATTAAACTGATCAAAAGATCTCTTTCCAGATAAATACTGACACTGCGCATGGGGCAACCTGCTTTGATAGTAGCTTCGCCCTCGCAGTGATTCAGGGCTAAGTTGAGATCGCAGGGGCCGACAATATCAATCTTCCGAATATACCCATCGTAATATTGATCCGATAGATTGCCGGAAAGAATTGTGGAGAAGGCAATGGTCCCATCAGTAACTTGAAATGGCGAGACTATATCATATTCAGGTATGAAATTACTTAATGTTAGGGTCATGCCTTCGCGAGGATGTTCGAGGCGCACACCTAGCTGTTCGAAAGTAGAGGGGAGCTGAAGGGTGAAATTTTGATAACGCGGAGTTGGACAGCTTCCGGAATGTTTGATTTTTGAAAGATATATTTTATTGCCGTAAGTAATTTCAGAAGATCTCATCCACTGAAAATGACATTCATTATTGATCGTTGTCAAGTCATGCCCTGTTAACAAGTCCAGATATGAAAGAAAGTTGAAGTGGATTGAAAATTGGATTTTATCAGACTTGCCAATATCCCCAGTCCCCGTGTAATTCCATTCCTATGGGACACATAACCGGGAAAGATATCTACCGCCAGCTGGGTGATAAAGTGGACGGAACCACTGTGCGTATGCCGTGGTCTGATTCCATGCTTGAAATGCTTAAGGCTCTCTATTCTCCTGTGGAGGCGGAACTCATTGTGCGCATGCCGTATCGTCC
This sequence comes from Desulfovibrio sp. UBA2564, assembly GCA_002340305.1. Lineage (GTDB taxonomy): Bacteria > Desulfobacterota > Desulfovibrionia > Desulfovibrionales > Desulfovibrionaceae > Maridesulfovibrio. The sequence goes on along the minus strand of DDLU01000051.1, from coordinate 17,385 downwards.
GTCTTCATTGGATCGAATTTCAAAGCTGAGCGGAATGGATGGGCGTTCCTTGCGTCCCATGCTTGAATCTATGTGCCATAAAGGATTGGTTTGCGATCTTTGGGAGAAGGATCGTTATTTATATATGATCAGTCCTTTTGTGATCGGCTTTTTCGAATTTACCATGATGCGTACCAAAGGAGAGCTTGATTCCTCCAAATGGGCCGAACTGTTCAGCAATTATATGTTCGGTGATAAGTCTTTTTTTAAAGCAAATTTCGGAAATGATGAACAGGTTTCCATCATGCGTGCCCTTCCCCATGAAGGGACTATCCGCGATGTGGACCACGTAGAAGTGCTCGACTACGAAAAGGCCTCAGTCATGGTGGAGCAACAGGACCGTTTTGCGGTCAGCCTTTGTTCCTGCCGTCATGAGAAGATGCACCTTGGCGAGCAGAAATGCGGTGTCGATCTTGAGACCTGCACTTCCATGGGGGATGCCGCTGATTTTCTGATCCGCAACAACTTCGCGCGTGAGATTTCCCGGTCTGAAATGGACGACATCATGGCCCGGTCACGGGAAATGGGTTTTACTCTTACCACCGATAATGTGCGTGAAGATGCCGGATTCTTTTGTCATTGCTGCGGATGCTGCTGCAACTTGATGAACGGCATCAAATACTCCGGCTATCCGGGAATCGTTGTTTCTTCCACCTTCATTGCCGAAGTCGAACTTGCCGATTGCAACGGTTGCGGCAAATGCGCCCGGGCCTGTCCAATTGATGCCATCAGCATTCATAAAGAGCAGGTTCCCGGACAGGATAAACTGCGCCGCTATGCTGAAATTAACAAAGATATCTGTCTTGGGTGCGGAGTCTGTGCGCTCAAATGTCCTACTGAAGCCATGCAGATGGATAAGCGTGAGCAGCGGGTAATTCACGCTGAGGACAGTTTTGAGCGGGTCATTTTGCAATCACTTGAGCGTGGTACCTTGCAGAATCTTATTTTCGATAATCCGAACAGCAAGAGTGAGGAGTTCATGCGTTCCCTGCTGGGCGGGTTCTTGAAACTTTCACCTGTGAAAAAAGGATTAATGGGCGATACCTTGCGCTCCCGTTTCCTTGGTGCCTTGCGAAAGGCCACTTCCTGATATTCTCCTTTTCTGTCTCTTTTTTGTTTTGCCCTGACTGTAACTTTATAGGTTGCTGTCAGGGGTAATTCTGTTATTATTGAACCTGCTTCTCATCCGGGTTCATGCCTGCATTTCTAATTCGAACCTTTCCCGGTCCTGTTCACCTAGCCCCCGGACTATTTTTTGTTGAAATAAATTTTGAATCATGTCTGATAATCATGTTTCAATCTGCAATGTTTTCAATATCTTCTAGTCTGTTTTGTTTGTAAATAATTATGTCACAATTATTGGTTACAAAAGCGAACAATATTTTCATAAACGAAAAATATTTAGAGGCAAAAACATAAAAATGTTAGAAAGTGGTCATTTTTTGCATGCAAAATGTTTTCAAATCTGTTAGAAAGCATTTAATCCAGAACTTGATACGCAGGTCCGCCATTTAAGCGGCCCTTTCGGTTAAACATAAACAAGGCAGGTATGAGAAATGGGTGTAACCAGACTCTACAAAGCAATTTTTGAAATCACCAGAGCTGTAAACTCCAGCCTGGAACCTGAAAAAGTTCTGCACAATATTGCCGAAAAAGTGGCAACTGAAATGGAACTTAAAGGTTGTTTTATCAGACTTCTGGACCGTAAAGGCGAAGTGCTTGAAGCAGACGCATCTTACGGCCTAAGTGAACGTTACGAAAAGAAAGGTCCCGTTGAGGTTTCCAAGAGCCGTTTGGATCAGGAAGTTCTTGAAGGCAAGATCGTTTCCATCGCTGACGTAAGAAAAGACGACCGTTTCCAGTATCCTGAAGAAGCAGCAAAAGAAGGTCTCTGCTCTCTCGTAGTTCTTCCCCTCACCGCACGCGGTGAAAAAGTTATCGGTGTTCTGCGTGTCTACTCCGCTGAACAGCGTGAATTTTCCGAAGAAGAACTGGACTTTCTCAAATGCGTTGCCGACCTTTCCGGTCTCGCTCTTGAAAATGCCCGTATGTACAGCGCTCTGAAGCGTGCAAGTGAACTGGCGAACGATTACATCTACCGCGTCGATGATCTTTAAGACGCTTTAATATAAGGATTTTAAAATGAGCAAAGTAAAAGTAGGTATTAACGGTTTCGGTCGTATCGGTCGTCAGGTTCTTAAGACCATCTGGGAAAGGCATCGTGACACTGTTGAAGTTGTTGCAGTTAACGATCTTTTCGATATCAATACCAACGCTGCCCTTTTCGCACGTGACACCAACTACGGTAAATTTCCCGCAGAAGTTAAAGTGGAAGGCACCACCATGTTCGTTGGTTCCGACTACGTGATCAAAAACTTCGCAGAACGCGATCCCCGCCAGATTCCCTGGGGTGAGTGCGGCGTAGATATCGTTATTGAGTGTACCGGTATTTTCAGAACCGGTCCCACCGCAGCGCAGCACCTTGAAGGCGGTGCTAAAAAAGTTGTTATCTCCGCACCTGCAAAGGAAGAAGATATCACCGTTGTAATGGGTGTTAACCACAAGGATTACGATCCTGCAAAACACACCATTATTTCCAACGCTTCTTGTACCACCAACTGCCTCGCGCCTATCGTTAAGACCATGCACGAGAAGTTCGGTATTGAGAAAGGTGTGATGACCACTGTTCACGCATACACCAACGACCAGCGTATTCTCGACCAGCCTCACAAGGACCTGCGCCGTGCCCGCGCTGCTGCCTGCAACATGATCCCCACCTCCACCGGTGCGGCTAAAGCTGTTGCGCTGGTAATCCCCGAAATGGCAGGCCGTTTCGAAGGTTACTCCGTGCGTGTTCCAACACCCACTGTATCTCTTGTTGACTTCGTAGCAGTGCTCAAAAACGACACTACCACCGAAGAACTCAAGGCAACCCTGAAAGCTGCTTCCGAAGGCGAACTCAAGGGCATCATGGGCTACTCCGAAGCTCCCCTTGTTTCCTCCGATTTCCTCGCCGATCCGCATTCCGGTATCGTCGAAGCAGATTTCACCGTTGTTCAGGGCGGCAATCTTGCAAAGGTTTACGCATGGTACGACAACGAATGGGGTTACTCCTGCCGTCTGGCCGATCTGATCGACTACATGGCTAAGTGCGGTATCTAAAAAAAATAATCGGCAGTGGTGCGGGATGTTTCCGCTGCCGGTTTTATCCCCTTATGCAGTAAGGGGTTAAAAACCTCCATTACGTTCAGCCGATAGTGGATGTATCTGCTGAATGATGAGATTCTTAAGATTGCCAATAGTGGCGGCCTGTCTATTGTGGATAGGCCGTCACTATTTTTTTTGAAGGCGGACCTGATGCAACTGCTTCAGGTCCGCCTTTGTCGTTACTTCTGCTTTTGATGATGAAATTTTATTAACAAAATAAATCTGTAACAGGAGAAAGTAACAGTGAAGGTTGTGAATTCAAAAGGAAGTAGTTTTTTAGCGGCAAAGGGAGGGGAAGGATTGTTCGGAGCCGAAATGAATCCGGCCATGAGTCCTGAATTAGAGAAGATGAGAGCATGTGAGGGTGTTGATCCTGAGGTGCTCAAACGCGCCCGTGACCGTGAAGAGGAGGAACGCGATTTACGGGTGCTGGATGCCTACAATCGTTTTGAATCCGGTTTGCAGAAAATACTGGCTGACCCTGAATCCGGTTTGATGGAGTTGCGTGCGGGGGATGCGCAGTCCGCTGTTTTTGAAGTCAATGACTATTTTTCGGAAGAGGGGGGTAGGTTGCGTGATGAATTACCGGACGATGAATGCCGCGCAAGATTTATGGATATTCTTGAGTCGCGCCGGAGAACAGCGGTTGATGCGGTGGCCCGTCATCAAAGTCAGGAATATCAGAATTGGAAGGAAATGACGGCAGCGCAGACAATTGATTCAGTGCTCAAGGCTGTTAATCTCTGTCCGGATGCGGCATCTCTCAGGCATGGCGAGCAGTTGCTGGAAGGTGCAATTTTAAGGCTTTACCGTGGAACCAATCCCGAACTTCTGGAATTGCGTTTGATCACAGCCAAGCAGGCCATGTATGCAGGTGCCTTGGAAGCAATCGGCATGAAAGACCCGGTAAGCGGGTTGATCATGATTGATAGCTGGAAGGAGCAGCTCGGCGAGGCGAACTATGAGCGTTTGCATGAAATGTTCGAGCCTCAGGCCCGCAGTCAGCATATGAAGTTGGAATTTCATTCACTGCGTAACATGCCGGATGAGCAGATTGAGGCGGAACTGAATGATCTGAAAGATGCTGATATGCGCCGCGAGCTTAAAGAGATGATTAATGCTGACCGCGAGTTGCAGGAAAGGGTGCTGCAACGGGCTGAAGAAGAGCGCATCAGTGTTGCCTGCTGGGAGCTGTTCTCAATGTTTGTGCAGGGCAATCTCTCCACAGAGAGTATTCTCGATTCAGGTCTTGATGTTGAAATGCGTACTCTGTGGCTGAATATCTTCAGCCGCAAAGGAGTGCGGGGAAGTGACGAGGCGTTAATTAAAGTTATTCAGGGAGTGGTCACTGATGAAATCAGCGAGGAGCAGCAAATTTACGCTGCCATGGTAGACGGTCTTGGTGAAGCTGATGCTTCCGTGCTGGCAGCTTTGTTTATGCTTAAAGATAACCCTGAATCACGACTGATGGTAAATGGTCTGCGCGATATTTGTGAGTGTTGGGCAGGCGTTTCTTTTGATCAACGTGATCAGGCAGCGGCAATCCGTGATTTTCTGGGCCGGATAGCAGTTTTGGTCAGCAAGTCTGAATCGTTCAGCGTAACCAAGATTCGAAATGAAGTTATTGCTGACCATTTCGGGAAGGAACTCAGTGCCGCAGGCTGTATGGAGCATTCGCCCAAAACAGATGGAGAGGAAGTGTTCGAATCTGGCAAAGATGAGATTGATCAGGAAGAAGCTGTCTCCGGATCCGAATTTTGAAATTGAGATTATTATCAAGAAAATCCCGGAAGATTTTTATGATCTTCCGGGATTTTGTTTTACATGATGGCTAAACAGCCGCTTGAGGTTTCTTACCAAATATTCTTAGTTGTGTCCTTGTTATCATCAAAAAGTCTGGTGAAGTCGTCAAAAGCTGCCAAAGCTGCTGCGGCACCTTGCCCCGTGGCGGTGATGATCTGGCGCACGCCGCCGGTTACATCTCCAGCTGCATAGACCCGTTCTACGCTGGTGCGCTGGGTGGGATCGACTTTAATGAATCCGTCTGGGCGAAGTTCACAGCCCAGCTTTTCAGCAAGCTGGGTGTTGGCAGTATGCCCGATGGCAACGAAAACCACATCGGTATCCAGAACGGTTTCGGTGCCGTCTTTATTGAGAATACGTGCTGATTCCACCTGATCATCACCAATGATTTCTGTTACCTGACTGTTCCAGATGATATTAATACCTTCACGTTCAACAGAATCCTGAAGAACTTTTTCAGCCCGGAACTGGTCCCGGCGATGGACAATTGTGGTTTCTATACCCAGATGCTTGAGGTGCAGGGCATCGGTCAGAGCTGTGTTGCCGCCACCGACAACAACGGCCTTGCCGCCCTTGTAAAAGTTGCCATCGCAGGTGGCGCAATAGCTGACACCGTGACCGTAAAATTTGTCTTCACCGGGAACGCCGAGCATACGCACGTTAACCCCGGTAGCGAGCATTACGCCTTTGGCCCGGTAGGTCTTGTCTTCAGTTACGATTTCAATACGCTTGCCGTATTTCACATCACTCACTTCTGCGAATTGGTGAATATCAGTGTACTCACGGGCATGGGCACCTAAAATATCAACCAGCTCAAAGCCTTGGATCTGGGTGAATCCGGGATAGTTTTCTACTTTCGGAGTCAGGGCCACCTGTCCGCCGACACCCTGTTTTTCGAGAATGGTGCAGCTCATCCCGCTGCGCTTGGCGTAGATTCCGGCACTCATTCCGGCTGGTCCGCCGCCGATGATGACCAGATCGATGTCTTCATAGTCCTTGTCGTCCGTTTTCACCGTCTTCATAGCCCTTTGCTCTTCGATTACCTCTTCCAAAGGCTTGAGAAAGAGCAACTGGAGCATAAATTTTTCTTCCGGCTCCAGTCCGGTGAAGGTGACTTTGTTGTTGATGTCGGTATGGGGAACAGATCCTACATTGTACTCGCGGGCCATGTTTTCATTGTCGAGGGTGGAGATGTTCCATGCTGAAATTTTGTCCGGTCTGGCAACAGCGGCTTTAAATGCGTTGATGGCCTGACCCGGGCAGTAAGGACAGGTCGGGCTGGCAAAGATCTTGATCTGTCTATCCTCTTCCAGAGGATCGAGTATTTCCTGTGTATGTTCAGAGATGTTGTCTATGCCTTTGGAGGCAAGGTTGAGAGCCTCGACCAATGCGCGTCCTTCTTCTCCGGCAGGTGCACCGAGAAAACGGATATCGTATTTGTCAGGTGAGATAAGTACGGTGGGGGTCGTGATTATGTTGCGTTTTTTACCCATTTCGCTGTCTACAGCATATTCACGGAGCTCGATCTTATCGCCCATGACGTTGAACGCCCGGCAGATATTGAGGGTAAATTCGTTGTACTCGCGGTGCCCGCCTTCTGCGGTGTAAACTTCAATGGTCACAGGATTTTTGAATCCGGCGAAAAGTTTTTCAAGATAATCGCGGCTCTCTTCAGGTATGAAATTGCGGTATTTTTCCTCTGCGCTCAGTGTACTCATTCTCATTCTCCTTTATTAATCCCGCTTGAAAAGTGCGGGCGCAACTATACTTATGCTTTCATTAATATGACTCATTTTAGAGCTTCGGAAAAGGGTTTTCCAGAAACAGTGAAAGATATTAACAGTAACGATTCCTAAAAGCAATATTGTGTATTGTTATTAAGAGATAATTTTGAATTTTATGGTCTTTTCAAAGGAAGTGTTGTCAGGGGAAATACCGATTTGGGCATAAAGAGATTTGAGATTGGATTTATGTCCCCATAGTTCACCTGAATATTGTTGTGGTACAACAAGTTGCTGCGGGGCAGTGGGGGATTTGCCCAGCTGGGCGGCGAGGTAAAGGTAAAGAGCCTTAGAGCGGACCATTTGGCCCATTGCAGGATGAAGAGGTCCAGCAACGATGTTTTCTTCAAAGCCGTTTTCATGGGCAACGCCGATGCGGATGACCTGAATATTATGCTCCCAGAGCCGCAGAAGCGCGGGAGCTAATTCTTCTTCTGTGCGTGAAAGGGACCACGGAGAATATTTTCCGGTAAGGTAGAGCTTTTCAAGTCCGGTACCTTTCACGGTTAGACAGGGATAAATGCGCACTGCTGCGGGCGATAGTGCAATGGTTTGATCAATATCGGTCTGGAAATCTCCTCGCTTGTCACCGGGGAGTCCGGGAAGCAGCTGGATGCCCAGTATCAGGCCGCTATCTCTAACTGTGCGGCAGGCTTTAACCGCTGTTTCCGGGGAATAGTTGCGAGCTGAACGGCGCAGAATTTCGAGAGAAAAACTTTGAATGCCCAGTTCGATCATGTCCAAGCCTGATTCGCGCAGTTGGCTGATGCTTTTTGCATCAATGCAGTCCGGTCTGGTGGAGCAACGGACTTTGGTCAGGTATCCTCGTTTTTTGAATTCAGCGGCAATAGAAATGAAGCGTTGCTGCCATTCATAAGGAAGAGCTGTGAAAGTGCCTCCGAAGAATGCAAGCTCAAGAGGCTTACGTTTCTTTTGGGCAAAAAAAACAGGAATTTCACGTTCAAGATCTTGATATATTTCGCTTAATGTCTTAGCTCCTGTTCCGGTCTGCCTGTCCTGCGAGCAATAAATACACTTCGAAGGGCAGCCCATAAAAGGCATGAATACCGGCCAAATACGTGTTTTCGTATGTTCCGGTTCCGGGTGTTTGAAAATTGCAGTGGGCATGTTGTAGGTCTTTTAAGCTGAAAAAATAAGACAAATCATGTCTTTGTTTAATAAATTAGCTTGATTAAAAAAACGTGGTCGGTTATTTATTTAAATATAACTGTCTCTTGAAGCTTTCAGGAACGGTTTAAGACGATTTGTTCCAACATGCAACTTAAGAACAGCAGTAATTATTATGAGTGATCAGGATTGTATTTTTTGTAAGATCATAGCAGGCGAGATTCCCTGCTTTAAGATTTATGAAACAGATAAGGTGCTCAGCTTTCTGGATATCGGCCCGGTCAACAAAGGGCACGCCCTTGTTATCCCCAAGCAGCACTGTGAAAATATCTGGGATCTGCCAGCAGAATTGGGGCAGGATATCATTACAGCCGCGCAACGTGCCGGGGATGCCATCGTCAAGGCAACCGGGGCTGAAGGCCTGAACCTGATTATGAATAATAATGAAGCGGCGGGCCAGCTTGTCTTCCATGCCCATTTTCATCTTATCCCCAGATTCAAGGATGATGGATTCGTTCACTGGGCACAGAGTGAATATGAAAGCATGGATGAAGCAAACGAACTTGCCCAGAAGATAGAAAAGATGATAATGGGATAAATTAATGCAATTTATTCCCAAACGATAACGCCTTTTACCTGAATCGCCGTGCGCTGATTCTTCATCACGGTTAACATTAAACCCGCCGCCCCTGTCCGCAGGGCCGGGGACAACGGAGGAAAGGAAATGGCTACCGGAAACACTCTTACTAAAGCCAGCGTTGTTGACTACATCTACGAGAAGACTGACCGTAACAGAGCTGAGATTAAAGAACTGGTTGAATCCATTCTCGACATCATGAAGCAGGCCGTGAAAAAAGATCATGCCATGTTGATCAGCGGTTTCGGTAAATTCGAAGCTTACGACAAAAATGCTCGTAAGGGACGTAACCCCCAGACCAATGAAGCAATTACCCTGCCTGCACGCAAGGTTGTTGTTTTCAGACTTTCCCGTAAGTTCAGAGCAGAACTGAACGGATAGGTTTTAATTCTTACGGGTTGCGGTCTGGATTCCTCCCGGTTTGATATTTTGCAATGAAGCAAGGGAGCTGGGTAATTCCCCGGCTCCTGTTTTGTACTTTTGTGCAATTTATGAGGCCGTGTTGTCTTTTTAGATTTAGATGCGCACCAAAAAATCCGCCCTGTCAAATGACAGAGCGGATTTTTTGGTTTTTATTTCAATGATGATCTGCCAAGCATAATGGCGAAGCCCTACTAAGAATGTCAGGAGAGTCCGGAGGCATATCAGTTCACTCTTAATTGCGCGATGCGCATAAACTGTTTCTTACTCAGAAACAAGAATCACATCACCGTATTCAGGCTCTAGTGATGCCATAGCATCTTCGGCAGCGGGGATGTTGTAGAAATATCCGGCCTGCACGCGCAGGAAAGTCTGACCGTTCACGTTTACCTCAACCATACGAGACTCTTTGTAGCCATTGCTGCGCAGGGTTTCGAGCACTGCCTGTGCGCGGTCACGTTCGGTGAAAGCACCGACCTGAATGTAATAGTGTGCCTGTGCGGTTGCCTCTTCGGTGATGATAAGCTCTTCAACCTCCGGTGCGGCCTGAACAGTTTCTTCAACAACAGCCTCTTCTTCAGGAGCGGCTGTTTCAGCTACGATTTCAGTGGATTCAACAGGCTCAACATTCACATTCTCAATCGCCCGAAGTTCGACCGGGGTGATGCCTTTGTTGACGATGCCCAGCTTTGATGCAGCGGCGTAAGAAAGATCGATGATTCTCAGATCAGGATCAGCAAAGGGGCCACGGTCGTTGACCCGGACGATAACTTTACGGCCTGTTGAGCGGTCGGTAACTTCAAGCATGGTGCCCATGGGCAGGGTTCGGTGTGCGGAGGTCATGGCATACATATTATATGTTTCGCCGTTGGCAGTGGTTTTGCCGTGGAAGTCATCGCCATACCATGAAGCTAGTCCCTGTGCCTTGTAGCCTTTGGAGCTGAGATGCGGAATGTATGTCCGGCCATGTACAGTGTACGGGTCGGTTTTTAAAATAGGTTTTACCACATTGGGGGAATCCTGCTTCTTTACTTTATGCGGAGTAAACGCGGGGGTGGAATAAATTCTTTTTTTTGCACAGCCAGCTGAGACAAGAAGCATCAGGCAAGCGAGCAGCACTACATATTTGGACATTTGAGCCTCCATCATCGGGAAAATCTTTATTTACCAACGCCGTGTGGCCGTCATTGGTAATCCATCCATAGTTGCTCAATGGGCTAAAGTCCAGTTCGATGAATTATAAGATGGAGAATAAATGCCCTGAAGCACTATCTTCCTGATCGTGATGGCGTTAATGCCAGCACTGTGGTCAATTTGACCATTCCTTATTATTGCGCCGTACCGGGGCACTGAGTCTGCCGGTGGTCATGAGCAGCTTGGTTACGGTCTGTGAATGTTTTTCCACAAATTCAAAAATATCATGCGGTCAGTGACCGGAAATTTGGAATCTTGAAACACTGTTACTGTTACCGAGTTATGAATGGGTTCAAGTGAAAGGCAAAAAGAAGGCCCGGTTTCCATTTTCAGGAAACCGGGCTTGAATGCATCTGTATACTTGTATTTCTACAGGTAGCCGAGAGCTGCTTTCATTTCGCCGGGAACAACTGCGTTTTCAGCAGGTGTGAGGGCTTTCCATGAAGCACCAGCCTGTTTGCGGGCATCCTTAACTTCGTCAAGGGAGTAGCCTGCGCGAGGAACTTCAAGGCTCTGACCGGGGTAAATCAGGTCAGGGTTCTTGATCTGGTCTCTGTTAGCTTTGTAGATAAGGGGCCACATGAAAGGATCGTTGTAAATCTGCCTGTATTCAGCGATCCACCAGAGGCATTCACCTTTGGTTACTACGTGGGAAGTGGGCAGGGTTTTGTACTCACTTTCGTAGATTTCCATGGGGGTAGGGGGAACAACTTCAGCTGCGGGTTCTTCTTCAACAACTACAACTTCAGTCTCTTCAACAACCACAACTTCTTCCTGCTGGACCTGCTTTTTAGCACAACCCAATGTAAACATCAGGCTACATGCCACTGCGAGCAAGATAAGTTTTTTCATTTTCAAGGCCTCCTGCTATTTGAAATTTAGTACTTGGTACCCGTAATTTGCAATAGTTATACTTTAACTGTTTTCGTCCAATTATCAACTATTTCTTTTTCTTGCAACACCCTAGGGTTGTTCGGGTTTAATTTGAAGGCCAGTCCGGTGGCCTCAACCGCCTTTTCCATCCAGCCTCCAAGGCGCAGACTGCGGGATGCAAGAACATAAAGCATTTCAGGTTCTTCACCATAAATGGTGTCAGTAAGTGCTTCGTATTCTTCACGAAAGACTTCATGAACCAGATGGTTCTGGGAGAACAAAAGTCTGCCCAGCAGAGCGTTATCCTTGTGGTTTTTCAAGTAAATCGGAAAAAGTTTGCGGCAGCGGGCAATAATAAATCTTATTCGATCAATCTCCCGTTCCATACTCTCTTCGGTCTGCTCGACGACTTGAACAAAATCCTGCCCGATTATTGATTCCGGCAGGGTGGTGTCTTTACCACGCAGGTTTGAAAAAAGCGGTGCATAATTAAGGTTCTGGTAGGCATCTTCCCGGAGCTTAAAGGCTTCGTGGAAAATATAACCCATCCCCCAGTCCAGAAACCGTCCGGCTAGAGGATCACCTTCTTCATTCCGAAAAAGCAGGTGCGCAGTATCTTTTAAACGCCAAAGCAGCCCCTTGTTCATTTTGGTTCCGATAAGATCATCAAGGACTTCGAAGCTGACACTGCGTTCACGGTCAAAAGTTTCGAACTGTTCTTCCAATGCGCTGCCCGCTAGGCAAAAATCCCTGAATGTGTCGCGCACAAATTCGGGCATTTTGGATTGTATCCATGAATTGGACATATGAATTTCCTGTCGGGTTTATTTTTTACATTCCGAAAGTCTGGCCAATTCTGCCAGCTCAGCCAGTCTGCCATCTGCTTTGCGGTAAAGTGTTCCTTTGGGGAATTTTCCGTCTTCACCCCGGGCTCCGGCTTCCACTCCGGTGAGGATGAAAATGGCCTCTTCAATAGTTTTGACCGGATAAATATGGAATTCACCATTTTCCACGGCTTCAACTATTTCGTCCCTGAGCATCAGGTTTACCACATTGTCCGCAGGAATAAGAACTCCCTGCTTACCATTGAAACCGCGTCGGCGGCATACTTCGAAAAAGCCTTCAATTTTGCGGCTTACTCCCCCGACAGCCATGATGGTTCCGCCTTGGCTGACAGCTCCGGTAAAAGCGTAGTCGAATTTGATGGGTACCCCGGAAATACCGGAAAGCAGGGCCGCAAGTTCAGCACCGGAGGCAGAGTCGCCTTCGATACCGGCATAGCTCTGTTCAAAACAAAGGCTACCGGTAAGTACGATGGGTTTATCCTGCGCAAAGAGTCCCACAAGGTAGCTCTTGATGATCATCATACCTTTAGTGTGGATGGGGCCACCCATGCGTGCTTCCCGTTCAAGGTCCAGAATTCCGCCGTGCCCAACGCCGATGGTACAGGAAATCTGGTGCGGCAGGCCGAACTCGTAATTACCGAAGAGGGTCACTGAAAGTCCGTTGGCCCGACCGATTCCTTCGCCGGTAGTTTCAACTTTAATTACTTCGCGGTCGTATTCGCTCAGGTATTCATCTTCATATAGATTAGAGCGGAAATCTCTCATGGAAATAGCTTCAGCCAGAGCCGGCAGATCGACAGTGCCTTTTCCGTCAAGCTTTGCAAGAGCGGAAGCTTCGACCATCATTTCCTTAAGTAGGGGAATACGCAGGGAAAGTTTGTTTTGATCTTCAGCCAGCCTACTGGAGTAATCCACTATTCTGGCTAAGGATTCACGCTCAAAGGGCAGCAGCTTGGAATCATCAATGATTTTACCCAGAACACGCACAAAGCGCTCAACATTATCCGGGTTGCGCTGGGCACTGAGCTGCATGTGAGCTTTGAGTTTAAAATATTTTCCGAATCTTTCATCATTATAAAGCAGGATTTCGTAAGTTTCCTCCGAACCGATCAGGATTACGGTCAGGTCCAGCGGAATTGGTTCCGGCTCGATGGTTTTTGTGCGGACCTGATCACCGTCGCCCGGATCTTCAATCTTGGCCTGCCCTGTACGCAGTGCACGCAACAGTCCTTCCCATGAAGAAGGGGTGGTCAGAATATCATCGGCGTAAACAATGAGGTAGCCGTGGTTTGCTTTATGGATGGCTCCGGCCCGGATCAAAGTGAAGTCGGTATACAGGGCACCCATTTCAGACTCTCTTTCAATAGAGCCGAGCAGGTTGAACAGGGTCGGGTGGTCAGCCATGACCACCGGGGCACCTTCGGTTTTGCTGTTATCAACCAGCAGGTTCACCTCAAAGCGGGAGAAAAGCTCTTCCACTGGAGATGCTTCCGGCAATTGCAGACCGGGAATAGGGGAAGATGGCTGCGCTTCCTTGGGCATGAACAGCTCAATGTTATCGAGCAATTCTTCTTCGAGTTCTTCGAGATATTCTTTTATTTTTTTAAATTCATCGAAATTGTCATGCAGCGATGCCAACAGATCTTTGAGAAGCTCTTTGGCTGAGTCCTGATGCAGTTTGCGTTCATCTTTGCGAAAACCTTCTTCAGTTTTACTGATGCGGCGCAGGATAGTGGTTACTTCCGCCAGCAGATCGTCAGCAGCATTGCGCAGGGTTTTGCGTATGTCAGGATCAAGGCGTTCGAACTCGTCGTCGTTTAGAATGCGTCCCTCAACTAAAGGAATGAGGGTCAAACCGCCATGATCATCAATTTCAAGGCTGAAACCGCGATCTTTGGCCAGATCTTCCATGTTGCCGAAAAGGTCTTCGCGCTCATCTTGAAAAGTGCGTGAAATCTGCTCAAGAGCTTTTACATGCGGCTCGCGTTCAAACCATGTGGGCAGTTGCTCTTTTATTTTTGTGACTGCATCGGACATGGAATTCTTGAATTCCGTACCGCGCCCGGCAGGCAGGCTGACCGAGATGGGCTGGTCCTGTTGGGCGAAGTTGTGCAGGTAAAGCAGATCGGGCGGTGTGTCCTGTTTAGCTGCACGAAGCTGGAAATATTCACGGGCAAAGTAGCTGCGGCCGAGGTTGGGACCGCCGGAAAGATATAAATTGTGGCAGGTTCCTTTGATTGCGAGTGCCATGCGGAAAGCCTGCAATGCTCTGGGTTGAAACTGATCGTAATCGTATTTTGATTCAGGGATTTCAGAGCTTATGCTGTACTGGATATCGGAGGGATTTTGTCTGGAGCTGAGTAAGTCCAAAGTCAATTCATTAATAGTCATAATCTTTTATTCTTCCTGTGTTTTTCGGTCTCCGGTTTGATGCTTTAAACTTACGTGCATATGGAAAAAAAGTCACTCCGAACAGTGCCGGCTCAAAAAAATGGTTAAAGTTGATTGTGAAATTTTTTACAAATATAAAGTTGTTGTTAATATAGGTGTTTATAAAAATATATACAAAAAAAGAGCACTGAACAAGCATTCAAAATAGATTTTGCTGTTGCGCGTTCCCGGTTTCAGGGCTATGAAATTGATGTGTTTTTTGTTGCGGGGTGAGTTCTTCAGCTGATCTTTGGAGTAAAATTTCAGTTAAATAGAGCTTCTGGATAAAGAATCCGTTGACTCTTATTTAATGATTATGCTAGACCGAACTCACTTGTGAAGGTTTGCGCAAAGTCAGTTTTGCGCACCAAATTCCATCCCGGATAAAATAAAGGACCGGAAGCAACATGTTCTTTTTGAAAGGGAATAAAGAGACCTTCGATCTGCTCGGCAATGCCGCAACGATCGGAACTCATCTGGTTGCCTCCACCTTTGTCGGGTTGGGTATCGGGTGGTATCTCGATAAATGGTTGGGAACGGAGCCTTGGCTTCTAATTGTTTTCTTGTGTTTCGGAATCGCTGCCGGCTTCAAGAACGTGTTCGACGAAGTTCAGCGGATTCAGAAAAAGGATCAGGGGAAAGGTCCTGGAACCAATGAAAATAAATCAGAAGATTGAATCATTCCTCCACAGGCGGGGCTTCACTCATCCGGACGTACGTAGTTTGGTACGAAATCAATTGTACCTTGCTGCCGGAACATGTCTCATAGCTGCAGTAGTCTCCATCGGGTTTGCCCCCTGGGCACTGGGTCTGGCAGCCGGAGCGGTTCTAGTTACGTTCAACTTCTGGTCGCTGGCTAAGTTTGGTCAGCATCTGGCTTACATGCGCAAGGGTGCTGTTGTGTCCTTGTTGATTCGCTTCTACGGTCGGCTCATTTTATCCGGGCTGGCTCTCTACGGTCTGATTGTTTGGGGGCAGTGTTCTATTTACGCTCTTCTGGCAGGTCTTAGCACGGTAGTTATGAATGCGATATTTTGGGGCGTAGCCGGGTTACGGCAAAAAGTGAAGGAGGCATAAGGATCATGGCTGGAGGTTTACCACATCCATTATTGATCATGACAGAGCTTAACCACGCTCTGGGAACTCACATCCCCAACCACGTGTGGTACACATGGTTCGGAATGAGTGTTCTTTTCGTACTGGGTTTCATTGTATCCAGAAGGCTCAGTCTGGTTCCCGGCGGGGTGCAGAACCTTGCCGAGATCATAATCGGGGGATTGGAAGATTTTGTCGTCAGTAACGTCGGTGAGGGCGGGCGCAAAGTTTTTCCCTTCATGTGTACTCTTTTTGTATACATCCTCGTACTGAACCTCATGGGGCTTGTTCCCGGATTTGACGCTCCTACTGCGAACGTCAACACAAACGCAGCAATGGCTGTATGTACTTTTCTTTACTACAACTACATCGGTATCAAACTTCATGGTGCCGGTTACATCAAGCATTTCATGGGTCCCATTCCGGCCCTTGCTCCCTTGATGTTTATCATTGAGCTTGTTTCTCACATCTCGCGTCCGCTTTCGCTTACTCTGCGTCTGTTCGGTAACATCCGCGGTGAAGAAATTGTTCTCGTACTTCTGTTCATGCTTGCTCCTCTGGTTTCCACCCTGCCCATGTACTTCCTGTTCATGCTGGCAAAGGTTATCCAGGCTTTTATCTTCTTCATGCTGACCATGATTTATCTCAAGGGTTCACTGGAAGAAGCTCATTAGGATTCAAGCATTAATTTTGGGGAAATGGTCTAACGGCCTGTTAAATAAACTTATATTTTGGAGGATTTTACAATGCGTAAAGCTCTGCTTATCGTTCTGAACACCATGGCTCTGGTTCTCGCTGCTGGCGCAGCATTTGCTGCTGGCGTAGCTCCCGAAGTTGCTTCCGCAACCGCTACTGCTACTGCTCTCGGCATGGCTATTGCCGCTGCCGGTTGTGGTATCGGTCAGGGCCTCGGTCTGAAAGCTGCTTGTGAAGGTACTGCACGTAACCCCGAAGCTGGTGGTAAAATCACCGTTACTCTGATTCTTGGTCTGGCTTTCGTAGAATCCCTGGCCATTTACGCTCTCGTTGTTAACCTGATCCTGCTCTTCGCTAACCCCCTCATCGGTTAGTTCCAAGGATTTGGAAATATTTAAAGGAGGTCTTCGGACCTCCTTTTTTTTCCGAAATAATTGTTAATTTTTTCACATGGTTTTGTGCCGGTATCGGGGTTTTACCGGCCTTATGGCTATAATACCCTGCATAAATTAATATTATGCTCTTATCGGGGTAGCCGAGACCACGGGTTTTAGTGTATATTAATTAATGGAAGGTGGCGGAAAGGGTTGCGTTCGTATTCACTCTCCAGTAGGGAAATTAGCGAACTTGCGAGGGAAGGTAGTGGTCTTCCGAACCTCAGAACCTAAAAACTACCAGCCGAGACTTTTCGTGCAAGTACATTTGTCATGGAAAATAGGAAATTAAAGTGAAAACCCAGAATATCCCCAAAGCGACCATTAAAAGGCTTGCTGTCTACATACAGGTATTAACAGGACTCAAAAGGGACGGTGTGGAGGTTATCTCCTCCGAGAAGCTGGCTCGGGCCTGTTCAGTTAATCCTTCTCAGATTCGTAAGGACCTTGCTTACTTCGGTGAATTCGGTGTGCGTGGCGTTGGTTATTACGTGCATGAACTCATCTCCTCAATCAAGCAGTCCCTCGGCGTTGACCGGGTCTGGGGTTGTGCCCTTGTCGGCGTTGGTAACCTCGGGCGTGCTTTGCTGCGTCATAAGGAATTTGCCCTACGCGGTTTTTCTATTCGCGCGGCGTTTGACTGCGACCCCTACAAAATCGGGGAAGTCGTTTCCGGGCTTGAAGTTGTCTGCACCCGCCAGTTCAAGGCGAGGGTGGAGGAACTTGGGCTTGAGATCGGAATTATCACCACTCCGCCGGAAAGAGCGCAGCGTGCTGCGAATTATCTTGTTGATGGCGGGATT
>DDLU01000292.1 GCA_002340305.1 Desulfovibrio sp. UBA2564 | reverse complement strand
ATGAAACTTTTGCAAAAGTTTCCCTTCCCCAGCCGCCGGAGGCCCTTAAAATACTTCAGCTTCAAACCAGAAAATATTGGTTGCGGGGTCTTTCCATGCATCCGGCTCCATGCCGGCTTTGTTGCAGGTCTGGGCGAGAAACTGTTCACGGTCCCATTTCCAGTCCACAGCTACTTGCGGCAGCAGCAACCCGGACTGCATGCCGCGCTGCATGATCAGCCCGTGCCGTCCGATGACGATCTGTTCGACATCCTTGCAGATGTCGATGGGGCTGAGAATGGAAATTTCGATTTCGATGTTTTCAAATTCTTCCATGGATAGCGCAGGAAAACGTGGGTCCTCAAAGGCCGCGGCACGGGCCATCTTCCAGATAGTTTTGTAAAGCGGTCCGGTTCCCTGCACGTTTCCGATACAGCCGCGTAGATTGCCATTCATATTAAGGGTCACGAACGCGCCGTAATTTTCACGCAGAAGCTCGGTGACAGGCTCGGGAATTTCCTCTTCCTTTTGATTGAAGCGACAAAGGATGGACTTGCGAACCAGAGCTTTAAGGTAGTCCTTTTCTTCCTGAGTGAGCGCGAAGCTGAAATCTTCTGACATGGGTTCTCCCATATTGTTTGGGCTTATTTTTCGTTGTCTTCTTTAAGCTTTTTAATGATGTAATCGTAGCCTTCGGGACGGTGCGGAATTTTACAGTCAGTACAGTCCTTAACGCCGCTGGATGTCATTTTGAATCGTCCACCGCAATCTTCCACGAGGTAGAGCGGACAGAAGCAGAACAGACAGTTGAAGGAAGTTTCATCGCTGACTTTATGGCAGGGAAAGTAGCGGCAATCTATGTTTCTGAAAAAGCGATGGCTGTTTTCCATGTTTATTCCTTACTAATTCTCATTTAATTCATTAACCTTGATGATGACTAAAGTTATGTCGTCTTCCTGTTCCATACCGTCTTGGAATTTGTAGACCTCGGCGATTATCTCCTGCTGGATTTCAGCAGCACTGCGTCCGGCATGGGCAAAGATAATCTGGTCGAGGCGGTCACGCCCGAACATTTCATCCTTGGTGTTGCGTGCCTCCCAGATACCGTCGGTGCCGATGAAGATTATCTCTCCGGCCTTAAGATCAACGGAGAACTCCTCGTATTCGCTTTCATCGAAAATGCCCAGTGCCAGCATGGGCGAACCCATGAGGTCCTGCTTTTCCCCTGCGGCGGGAGTGTAGACCGTGGCTGGATCATGCCCGGCACGCACATAGGTTGCGTAGGAATTGTCCGAAGAAATCTCAAGACAGAACAGGGTCATGAACCTTCCGGTATCCCCGATATCTTCGCAGAGCAGTTTGTTAACCTCTCCGATACGGACAGCCAGAGGTTCTTTGTGTCCGGAAGTATGCTTCAGGTGCGCGCGTCCGGTGGTCATGAGCAGGGCTGCGGAAACACCGTGTCCGGTTACATCGCCGAGCAGGATTCCGGTTCCCCCGGTAACAGGCGGGGTATAGAAATCGTAATAGTCGCCTCCGGTCTCGTCGCAAGAGATGCTGGCCCCGGAAATATCCAGTCCGTTACCATGCGGAGCCTCAGCCGGAAGCAGGCTGGTATGGACTTCCTGCGCCAGTTCCATGGATTTGCTGATGCGCATGTGATCCTGCAATTTGGGGATCATCTGGTTGAAGGCATTGGCTAGGGTTTCACGCTCGTCCCCGGTGCTGACATCAACATGAACAGATAAATCCCCCTCAGAGATTTTTTCTGCGGCATCAGTCATGACCAGCAGCGGCTTGAGAACCTTGCGGCTACCCAAAAAAGCTACCAGACCTACAGTCAGCAGAGTGAATAATGATGCAGCACCTACTGCAACATAAAGTTCTTTGCTCAGCGTCAGGGCCTGATTGGAAGCCCGGTCCGGCATTTTGGTGATCACTCTTTCCGGGGTGATCAGCACATAGCTGCCTTCATTTCGAAATGGGGCAAATGCCCATACTGAATCCACTTCGTTGTAGGGCATTCGGATAACCCCGGATTTACCTTTAGTGATGGCGTTCAGCAACTGGTCAAAGGCACTTTTATCGGAAGACTGCAGGTAGCGAATTTCGCTGGGCAGGCCGGTCATCCATGAAATGTTAGTCTCTTTGTGCCCCGCTTCAGCCCAGATACGTAGTTCAACTCTATTGGCTGTTTCAACAGGGCCGACCACAAAAGCTTGAATTGCGCTGGACCATTGGGATGTGAGATCTTCCTTGCGCAGCAATTCCACCAATTGGATATCAATGGCTACTACGCCGATAGTTTTGCCGTCGCGGTCCCTGATGGGTTTGGACAATGTGTAAACCTGTTGCCCTGTGCTGGCATCAATAAATTTATCCCAGACAGTTGCCCCCGTGGTCACTGCTTCAGTGAACCATGACCTTTTGCGCGGATCATAGTTGGCAGGATAATTTCCGTGACCGGGGTAGGCCATGTGCAGCCCGGAATTAAGGGTGATGTAGATCCGGTGCAGGGCGGTTCCCGCCTCGTTGAAAAAGGATTTAAAATCTTGTTTCAGCATGTAGAGCCGGGCAAGTTCTTTGCTGTGATGCAAACGGTCTTTGCCTTCAGGACAGTAAAAAACAGGTTCTTCCAGACTTATTGAAGAAGGTGTCTTCTGTCCTTGTTCGCTGAGCACGTAATACCGGGCTGATGGCCCGTAATCAGCGGGTCGGCTGCCTTGGGTGTTAAAGTCTTTGGAGAAATAGACTTTCGGGGTAATTCCGGCGGGATCATTGAGCACATCTTCTGCTTCGGCACCGATGGCTTTAAGCGCAAATTCAAGCGATACGGCCTGTTGTTGGACCAGCTTGGCAGAATCTTTGGCAGATTGATGCATCTCATCTGTCAGAATTTTTATCATGTCCGTACGCAAATTTTCGGATTGGACATGACCAAGTTCCTGAATCCCCTTCCTGCTGATAATCGAGACTACCAGTAGAGGAATAAGGCTGAATGCCAGCAGCAATGCGAATAGTTTTATGCGTATGCTCATAGTTTACGGGTGTTGCGTGTCAGACATGTTTTTAGGGTGCGGAAATAAAAGAATGAAAAAATATCTCTTCTAGCGTCTGATAATGGTATACTAAAAGTGACTTCCGCAATTATTACTGATTGTTTTGCTTTTTAGTGTATCTGCTTTATTGCCGGACGGCAACGAAGGATTGGAAATTGCATCAGAACTTGTGAGGATAGTGGATGTGCCGGAAATCCGGCATTCATAATCTGGGTTCGAGAATATTTCGGAGGTGGTTTATGAACACCGCACTGCTGGAAGAATTGCTTAGGAAGAAGGCTCAGGACCTGCATAGTCAGGGTTTTACCGTGGTTGAGGCTATTGACCGCGCCGGGGATGAAATTTTTAATTGTATGGCCGGTAATGGCGGTCACGGCTCCCGTTTTTGTTTGCGAATGGTTTTAAATGGAGCTAAAAAACGGGTCAGCCCGGAAAGTTGCGGCTGTACTTCTTCTTTGGAGGGAGACAAAAGCAGGCCGCTGATCAAATGTGTTGGGGTGTAATGGATAGTGTTGTCCGGGCTGATTTGTTTTAGTCTGTTTAAGCTTAAGTTGAGATTTACATGTTTTCGCTCCCGGATATAGCAAATAAAGACTGGGTCATGTTTACAGACATCGACCCTTACATTTACATCGCCAGCATTACAGCAATCGCTGCGACTATTTACTTCTGGATGAGTTATCGGGTTACGAATTTTCGTAAAAGCCGGGTTGAACGCATTGAGAAGCTGGTTAAGCGGGACCCGGAAGTTACTGCGGCTATTCCCACTGATGTCCTGACAGCCAAGGAAGAGCGGCAGGAACGCAAGGATATGGTTAAAGGGGTCAAAACCCGTTTCACCGTAATCCGCCGTACTCTGATACTCCTCATCGCCGTTATCTGGGCTTTGGCAATGGTTTTACCTTTTGTGGGCGAACTGCCCAGCACCATGATTTCCATTATTGTTGCGGTCTCCACTGCTGTGGTCGGTATTGCCGCCCGTCCGCTGGTGGAAAATATGATCTCCGGTATCGTTATTTCATTTTCCAAACAGTTGCGTGTCGGTGACACCCTGATTGTAGACGGGCAATACGGAACCGTTGAAGATATTTCCATTACTCATACCAAAATCAAAATTTGGGACTGGAAACGTTACATCATCCCCAACAGCCGTATGCTGAACAAGGAGTTCAGCAACCTGACCCTGAACGACAGTCTGCTCTGGGCATACGTCGAATTCTCCGTAGCCTATGATGTGGATATTGATGAGGTTAAGAATATTGCTATAACTGAGGCTGCGAAGAGTGAGCATCATAATGGGCAGGACGATCCTCAGTTCTGGATACGGACAATGGAAAAGGAAAGAGTTGTCTGCTGGGTTGCTGCCTGGGCTGACTCCCCGGCTGAGGCCTGGAACCTGAAAAGTGATATTTGCATGCGATTGATCCGGGCCTTTAAGGAGAAGGATATTGCTACCCATATGACAAATGTTGACATTGGGCAGCAGGCAGGAAAAAAAGTTTCCCCGCAACGCTTTGGCGCAGAAGGGGAATGGTAGTTTTTTTGAGTAAAAGCGAGTTTACGTTTAAAGCTTATACGTGCCTTTAGTGATATCGCGGTTTATATCTGTTCTTTTGAACTGTCGATGATAGGGTAAGGCCCATATTTAAAAGAAAATATGGGCCTTTAATTATGTCTGTGTATGATTTTTTATAAAGATTTGCCTAAGGCTTCAGCCTTTGCAAGATAGTCAGAGCTTTCAATATCGCCTTCGGCCCAAAGACCTTTGGCAATAATGGATCCCAGATCGTTCCATTTAAGGAAATGGAGCATGGCTTTATAAGTCTCAATACATCCGGTGAAGAGGCTTTCTTCTTTTTCAGCTCCGGTCATAAGCAGGATACTTTGTTTTCCGGCAATAGATGTCTGACTCTTTTCTGCCATGTAGGAGTAGAATTTATCAATGGCAGACTTGATCTGGGTGCTAAAGGTCCCCCAGTATACGGGGCTGGCAAACACAATAACGTCGGCCTGTTCCAGTAATGGAGCAAGTTCTGTAAAACCATCATTAAAAATGCAAGGTGTCCCTTTTGACCAGCAGGCATCGCAGGCAGTGCAGGGAAGAACATTGTTTTTAGCACTATCAAAGCGCAGGATAGTGTGCCCTTTTTCTTCTGCCCCTTTTGCTAAGGCATTAGCTAAGGTTGTGCTGTTTCCCTTTGATCTGGGACTTCCTGTGATAAGTAAAATCTTTTTAGTTTGTGACATATATACTGTCCTTCTATTTGTGCGTTTAAAGTGTATAGTTGCGGTGGGCAACATTTTACCCTTGGACAGCCGTAAGTAGCACAGTCGCAAAAAAAGTATAGAACTTACCTTAATGTTAGGTACTTACCTAGAGGTAAGTGCTGTAGGAAGATTATCTGTTTTCTGCCCCCCAAGTGCACATTTGATTTAAAATATCAATTCACAAATTAAGAGTAGAAGTATGTAGCGAAGGCGAGAATGTTTTCCCTAGAACATTGAAATATTATCTGACATCTCTGCTTACTGGCATCGCAAATATTTTTTGAAACACACTGTCTAATTACTTCTGTTCTTCTCTGATGAATAGGGCAAAATTTG
>DDLU01000304.1 GCA_002340305.1 Desulfovibrio sp. UBA2564 | reverse complement strand
GTACGCTTGAGCCGGATGAACCTTAAATCAGCATTGTACCAAAAAATACATCAACAAACTACAACAACTCAACATGCTGATATAAATAATTAAGTACCAAACAAAAAAGCGACAAGGACCGACCCTGCCACTTTTTTAATTTTTATGCTGATATACCTATGAATTTCGCAACTCTTCAATCAAAGTTGTTAATTGTTCACCAAGGCGCATCAATTCGTCTACAGCTGAGGCAGATTCACGCATGGCCTGAGCATTATCATTAGCGATAAGATTTACTTCCTCTATACCTCTATTAATCTGTTCACTTGCTGCCGACTGCTCTTCGGAGGCAGTGGCAATACCACGAACCTGTTCTGCTGTTTCTTCTACAATATCCACGATACTATCCAAAGCCTCGCCGGCCTTACTGGCAAACTCAGTACTCTGCCCAACTTCCACTGCAGCACGGGACATGCCTTCGATGTTCTCACGAGTCCCCTTCTGGATTCCCTTGATAAAATCACCGACCTGACTGGTTGCATCCATAGTTTTCTCAGCAAGCTTGCGGACTTCATCTGCGACGACTGCAAATCCGCGTCCGGCTTCTCCTGCACGGGCCGCCTCAATTGCTGCATTAAGAGCCAACAAGTTTGTCTGGTCGGCAATGTCAGTAATCACATTCATGATCTGCCCGATACCTTCAGCCTGCTCACCTAGTTCTCCAAGCCCCGCTTCCATTTCAACGGTCATTTCCTGCACACGGTTAATGCGTGAGACAACATCACTGACAATTCCACCACCGTTTTCAGCTTCGCCCTTGGCCTTGTCTGCTGATTCTGCTGCCTGTCCGGCATTACGGGCAACTTCCATGACGCTGGCATTCATCTGCTCCATAGCAGTAGCGGATTCGGAAGTCCGTTCACGCTGACTTTCTGATCCCCGGCTTGATTCGTCAATCTGAGCAGTCAATTCCTGCGTTGCACTGGAAACCTGAGCAACAATTCCTGCAAGCTGATCCGCTGCCTGCAACATGCCCTCGCGCTTGGCGTTTTCAGCCTCTGCACGGGCATCATCAGCTTCCTGCAAAGCAACTTTAGCCCTGTCTGTCTGCTCCTGAGCCTCTTCAGCCATCTTCTCAGATTTCGAAATGTTATCTACCAGTGAAGCAAGCATATCCCGCAATGAAATATTCAAATCATACAGCTCACCACTAAACATAGACTCATCAAGACGAACATCAAAATTACCACCTGCTACTTCCTTGGCTGCATCGGTAATTACGCCAATAGGTTTGGAGATTGAACGGGCTACAAAATAAATTGCAAGCAGGACCAAAACAAAAGCCACAACACCAATTATGATTAAATCACTAGTCAAACTTGTAGCACCGGCAAGGATCTTATCCATTGGAGCACTTACAGCAAGGTACCAATATTGCTCTGTTCCCGGGAATTTAACGGGAACATATTGAACCATGGACATAAGCCCGGTGGCAGCAGCTTTACGCAATTCAAAATAAGGCTTTCCGGATTCAATCGATTTTTTCAAAGCAGCTTCATCCTGAAAAGTCGCGACATCATAAATGTTCTTATCCAAAAAATTTTCTCTAGGGTGATAGATGAAATCCCCGGCAGGAGTCATCAACCATGCATACCCGGTTTTGTAAGGCTTAATTCGGGCAACAAGATCCATAATATCAGTAATAGGCAAATCAACGCAAACAACACCAAAAAATTGACCGTTAACCATAATGGGTGAACAAATACTGATCATGGTCATGTCTTTTCCGGCGACATTATAAACGTATGGGTTCGTTACGAAAGTTTTTCGAAGCTCCTTCGGCTTCTGGTAGTAATCACCATCACCGGGTGTGTCGTAGCTAACAAGAGGCTCAATCTTGATTGCACCGCCATCTCTATAAACGTACGGCACAAAACGCCCGCTTGAGTCATGGTGTTCAGTTCCGGCAAATTCTGCGTCACGCCCGTCAAAAGCATCCGGTTCCCAGCCCACGCAAGCACCAATATATTCGGGATTATTTGCGACAACCCCTTTTAACATTGTGATCACGCCTTCACGGTCCAAACTTTTATTTTCTTCTTTAAGACCGGCAAAAGCAGCAGCTAAACCTTCAGCCTGATTTTGGCCTTTTTCAACGTAAGCAAGCACTCTTTCACCATATGCATCGGCTAGTCCGGCAAGCTCTCTTTTGGCAACATCCCCAATTGCGTCAGAACTTTTAAGAGTCGCAACAACCTCAATGCTTACAAGTGTGAGCAACAATAAAGCAGCCACTGGAAGTAATATTTTATAAAGCATCTTAAGATTCTTAAACCAACTCATCAGTTCCTCCTGAGGTTATGTTTTACCTAGAGGCTAGCACTATGCAGACGTAAAAATAAAGCCACTCCCACAATTCATAATGTACCATGAAGGGATCGATAAAGGCAGGAAAATTTTTGGGGAACATGCAACAAAAAACGCCCCAACCTAATCGACTGGGATGCGGAGTATGCCACTGTCTGGTAAACCCGTTCTCCTTCTGAGCTAACACACCAAAATCATAAAAAAAGGGCCGGAGAAAAAATCTCCGGCCCCTGAATAAATCATCTGAATTAAGTGCTAAGCCCGACGCAACTCTTCGATTAGTTCGGAAAGCTGCTCGCCCAGATGCATGAGTTCTTCCACAGCAGTGGATGATTCACGCATGGCCTGTGCGTTGTCGTTGGCAATAAGATTAACCTCTTCAATACCACGGTTAATCTGCTCACTGGCTGCGGACTGTTCTTCTGAAGCAGTCGCAATGCTGTGTACCTGCCCTGCGGTCTCTTCGACAATCTCAACAATACCTTTAAGAGCATCACCGGCTTTATTGGCAGACTCGGTACTTGCCACAACCTCAGCAGCAGCTTTGGTCATGCCGTCAATATTTTCTCGGGTTCCACTCTGGATCGCAGAAATGAAATCCCCGACTTCCTTAGTGGCATCCATGGTCTTTTCAGCAAGTTTGCGGACTTCATCAGCGACAACGGCAAAACCGCGTCCTGCCTCACCGGCACGGGCAGCCTCAATAGCTGCGTTCAAGGCCAGCAGGTTGGTCTGGTCAGCAATATCGGTGATCACATTCATGATCTTGCCGATTCCATCTGCCTGTTCGCCAAGCATGCCCAAGCCTTTTTCCATTTCCACAGTCATGGCCTGAACTTTATTGATGTGGTCAACAACATCATTAACAATGGCACCACCGGTATCGGCCTCAGAGCGGGCATTGTCTGCTGAATCAGCAGCCTCAGCCGCGTTACGGGCAACTTCCATAACACTGGCATTCATCTGCTCCATGGCAGTGGCTGACTCTGCGGTACGTTCACGCTGGGTCTCAGAACCACGGCTGGATTCATCAATCTGGGCAGTCAATTCCTGACTTGCACTGGCAACCTGAGAAACAATTCCGGCAAGCTGGTCAGCAGCCTGCAGCATACCCTCACGCTTGGCATTTTCAGCTTCCGCACGGGCCTCATCGGCTTCTTTAAGGGCCACCTGTGCTTTCTCGGTCTGTTCTCTAGCTTCGTCAGCCATCTTTTCGGACTTGGAAATGTTCTCAACCAATCCAAGCAGCATAGCTTTCATAGCCGCATTCAAATCCTTAAGCTCTCCACCAAAGATAGATTCATCAAGATGGATATCGTAATTACCGCCGGCGACTTCAATGGCTCCATCAGTAATAATTCCGATGGGCTTGGAGATAGAACGCGCAACGAAAAAAATCGCAAGAATGACCAGTACCAGAGCAATCGCGCCTACGGTCAGCAGGTCGAGGGTAAGAGTATGTGCATCTGCAAGGATTTTATCCAAAGGAGCACTGACAGCAAGATACCAACGCTGTCCGCTATCTTGGAATTCAATGGGCACATACTGGATCATTGATTTTTTTCCGTTCGCCGCGGCTACACGAATTTCAAAAAATGACTCACCGTCCTCAAATGCCCGGCGCAAGTCAGACTCATTAGCGGACTCATCAACATCGAACATATTTTTGCCGATACGCTCTTCTGAGGGGTGGTAAATAAACTCCCCGCCAGGCATCATCAGCCACGCATAACCATCCCCATAAGGACGAATCCGGGACACCAGTTCGCTGATCTTAGTGATAGGCATATCCACACAAACAACACCGAGCGGACTTCCATTAAGCATAATCGGAGCACCTAGCGTGGTCAGCATCATGCGCTTTCCACCCACGTCATAAGCATAAGGCGGCGTAATGTATGGTTTGCGCCTTTCAATAGGCTTCAGGTAATAATCACCGTCACCCGGAATAAAATATTCTACAAGCGGGCTGACTTCAATCTTACCGTTAGACCAATAAATATACGGAATGTGCCGCCCTGTTTTGTCGTGCCCTTCAGTATTGGCAAATTCTGCATCGCGGCCGTCAAAGGCATTAGGCTCCCAGGCGTTACTGCCGCCAATAAAACTGCTATCCCCTCTTATAAGACCGACCATCATGGCGATAGCATCTGCCCTGCTCAATTCAATGTCATTACGTCTGAACTCGGCAAAGGTACTAGCCACACCTTTCGCCTGCCCAAGAGCATAATCCATATAGTTGAGAATCTTCCCGCTGTAGTCTCCTGCAAGAGCGGCAATTTCTTTTCTGGCTACTTTTTCAATAGCTTCTGAACTGCTATCAGTGGCAAAGTACTCCATACTGCCTAAAGTCAGTAAGAGCAAAGCTCCCACAGGCAGCATGATCTTGTACATCATTCTTAAGTTTCTATACCATTTCATCCATACACCACCTTAATTAAAGTTATAAATGAAACCCTCACTATAACCCCAAGTACTAGTTATTTTCATTTCGCTTATGTGTCAATATTGACGCGGGATGCGAATAATCAGGTACTACGAAAACTATTCGGTATTTTTTAGGATAAATTTATATGTAATCCTTAAACTTTACCCAATTAGTTATCTGATTTATTATTTGCCAAAGCCACATAAGGATAAAAAATGAAATTAAAAAAAATCGCAATCGTCGCAGCCATGGAACAGGAGGCGCAGGCTATCTGCCCTGCTCCGCAGCATGAGTCCGGAAAAAAAGTCCAAATCCTTACCGGATCACTAAAAAACAACAACAGCTTTAAATGCATAATTTCCGGTATAGGGATAAAACGCGCAACCGAAGCAGCAGAACATCTCTGCGCTGAAAAACCGGATTTAATTTTAAGCATCGGTGTTTCCGGCGGATTATCTGTTGGCCTTGAAGCCGGAAGCCTTGTTGCGGCGACAAGCATTCATTCTGATGTCGCAGGAATAGATTCATGGTTTGAAAACGATGATGATGCCCAAATGCGTAGTGATTTGATTCCCGCTTGCGGTAACATCCAGTGCGGTAAATTGATCACAGCCTCAGAGCCTGTGCTTACCCCGGAAGAGAAGCTGTTCATGCATGAACGCACTGGCGCGTTAGCAATAGACATGGAATCCATAGCCATAGCTCAAGTCGCTAAAAAAACAGGCATACCATTCGGATGTATCAGAGCTGTCAGTGATGACTCCAAGCGCGGCATTCCGCCAGAATCGCTGGCAGGAGTGGATGAAACAGGTAAAACTCAACTCGCCCCCATCCTTAAGGCCATAATGAAACGTCCATCCTTGATTTTCGAATTAATTCCCAT
Organism: Desulfovibrio sp. UBA2564; assembly: GCA_002340305.1. Taxonomy (GTDB): domain Bacteria; phylum Desulfobacterota; class Desulfovibrionia; order Desulfovibrionales; family Desulfovibrionaceae; genus Maridesulfovibrio. The sequence continues at coordinate 24,006 of DDLU01000304.1, read as the reverse complement.
GGGGCGGGATTACTCAAAAGCTTTGAAAGCACTTGGCAAGATTCTCGCCTGATATACAGACTTAAATATCCTGCACTGCAAATTTAAGCAGACAACCCTCTGCAATAACTAAAAATAGTACCGAAATAACAACAAGCCTATTGACGCATGACTACTAACTCTCTATTTTTTGCTAAAAACAATTCTGGAGGGCTTATGAAAAAAATACTGCTTCTTGTAATACTTACACTTACAATCGCGTGTACTGGCTGTGTTGAGGAGAAAATCGCTGTCGATAATGCTTTCTACTCAACCCAGTCACCGGCCATAACTATAAAATTCCCCGAACACGTACAATACATTGGCGATGATTCGAGAACAGCTAATAAAATAACATCCCGTAGATACTACTACGCAGACGAGAACAAAAACCATGCAGCGGACAGACTAGGCTTTATTGAAATACAGTCAATTCGATCCGGTTATTATTGGTTACCAAAATATTTACCCAGCGGTTCAGGACCACGTACCAACATCTATACAAAAAAAATAAATGGTGAAGATTACTATTGCAGAGCATTCATCACTAACGCGAACATGGGTGTGTATGCAAAAATTTATAAAGAAAATGATATAACTATCCCTGACACAATGGATGTATTAGTATGTGGTAAAAAAATTTCCGACTCCAAAAAAGCTTTATTTGCATACATGCGTAAGGCTGATTTTGACAAATTCAATACAATTTTTCCACCTGACAGTATAAATTCCAGCTCATTCACAAGTGAACAGATTCACTACTTTAATGATCTGGATAGAAAATTATCAGCAGAGTTGATTGCTAAAAAATTTGAAGAAAGCGACCTGCAATAGTTGCTGGATCACTATAAATAAAAAAGGCCTGCTGAAGCATACTTCAGCAGGCCTTTTCACTGTCTGATAAACAATACTTAATCTACATTGATTCCTTTCAATGCCAGCATGGCACCCTTAAGGGGCCGTCTTACAGAATCGGCAACTGCTGTGGGCTCAAAACCACAGTGAACCATGCAGTTAGCGCAACGCGGGTCATTACCCACGCCGAACTTATCCCAATCAGTCTGTTCCATAAGTTCTTTGTAAGAAGAAACAAAGCCTTCTTCCAGCAGGTAGCAGGGGCGCTGCCAGCCGAGAACGGAGCGGGAAGGGTTACCCCACGGAGAACATTTATAGTCCTGATTTCCGGCGAGGAAGTCGAGGTAGAAGCTGCTGTGGGAGAAGTCCCAATTTCTGCCTTTACCCAGCTTGAAAATTTCACGGAAAAGCTTAATGGACTGTTCTCGGGTCAGGAAGCTGTCCTGATCCGCTGCGGCTTCGTAACTGAATGCAGCAGAAAGGGTCATGCCGTCTATCTTGAGGTCCATAAGAAAATCGAAAAATTCGGCAGCCTTCTCAGCAGTCTGACCGCCAAAAAGAGTGGTATTGGTAACAACTCTGAAACCTTTGGCCTTCAGCATCCTGATTACGGAAACGCTGTTGTCAAAAACCCCGTCCTTACAGACGATCTTGTCGTGAATCTCTTTCTGACCATCCAGATGGAGGTTGAAAGTAAGATAAGGGCTGGGGGTAAATTCGTGGATACGATCAGGAACAAGCAGACCGTTGGTACAGAGGTAAACAAACTTCTTACGCTTGATCAGCTCTTCCACGATCTTGGGCATATCAGGATGCAGCAGAGGCTCACCGCCGGGAATGGAAACAATAGGTGCACCGCACTCTTCAACGGCATCAATGCATTCCTGAATGGAAAGACGCTTGTTCATGATTTCCGGGGAGTGCCCGATTTTACCACAGCCCTTACACCGCAGATTACACTGGAACAGGGGTTCAAGCATGAGAACCAGTGGGTAATGCTTATTACCTTTCAAAGTCTGGGTGAGAATGTATTTACCGAGTCTAGCTACTTGAATTGCAGGAATTGCCAAGGTCTTAACCTCATTTCCGCCGCATGGGGGCGGGTTGTATTATTCAGCGGTTTTCAGGCCCTCACAGGCTTTGAACAGCTTTTTACAGGAATCAACTTTTAAAATTTTCTTATCAAAAAATTTGCTTTGCAGGGCCGTTTCGTACTGGGAACAGGCATCCTCCACTTCATCATCTTCCAGCAGCGCAGTTGCGAGGCCAAGACGGTTCATGGCGAAATCCGGCGCGAGTTCAACGGCCTTTTCGTAATGTTCCAAAGCATGGTCCATATCCCCGATGCTGATAGGCGGAGACGGTGCTTTCAAATAAAGCTCGCCCAGAAAACGATCCGGGCCGGCATGATCCACTTGCGGAGAAAGCTTGGACGCTGCGATTGCTTCTTGCTCCATCATGGGCACAAGGTCAAGACCCTTCATGGGAGCAAGCTGAGCCTCTTTAGCAATTAAATAAGCCAAAAGATAGTGTCCAAGACCGGATTGAGGCTTTTTAGACAAAAAATTATTAAGCTTTTCCTGTGAATTTTTTGCATAAGCAGCAGAGTCAACCGCCCCGCTCTCCAGCAACCATGCTGAACAGGCCGCCCCCTGCAAGATGTCTTTATCCATATAGGAATTGGAAAGCACTTCCGCCTGCGCCTTCGAGCAAGGCTTCCAAAGCACTACTCCGCCAGCGTCATACTTATACAGCGGCAGGTCATATTTTGCAGAGCAGCCGCAAAGCAACAACACGATCAATAAAGGGAACAAGCGCAGCCCCTTCATTAGTGCAGATCCTTGTCAGCGGGACTGAATCCAACAGTTTGCAACAGCTTGAGTAATTCCTTTGCCGCAGGATCTTTATCCATGTCCAACAGCACAGCCTGCAAGCGAAGTGTATCGTCATTGGTACTACCGAACCAGACTACCGGACTGTTAGGGAGTTCAGCAGAAGTAAAAACAACCTTGGTACCTGAATAGCGGTCAGAATCCTTAATTACTGAATACTGCACCGCATCAAGCACAACACCGGCAACTTTGCCTTTGTTGACTTTCCTGAGCATACGCAAGGCGTTGTGCGTACCTTCCACAGCAAATTCTCCCCCCTGTGTACCGAAAAGCAATTCAAGGGACCGCGGAGCGTAAAGCATGGAACCATAAACTGTGCCCCCAACTTTAAGCGGAGAATCAGGATTGCTGATAGGCACGATCAAACGCCAGACATCCTTCTGCATCCCCTGTGGCAGGGTTGAGGCCACCGGAATCATGGAAAACTTATTTGCGTAGGACTTAAAGAATGTCAGTCCGGTAATACCCCATGCGGGCTTGCTCTTTTCGATAGAGCCAAGAGCTTCATTCAAGTCGTTGTAATAAACGCCCCGCACTTTCTCACCCAGCTTTGTTGAAAGGTATTTAGCTAACTCATCCATTACCGGCTGGGCCTCAGCAGTTGTCCCCGGCTGACCGGGCTGAATAATTGCAAAATCAAAACGTCCGGCAAAAGCCGCAGAACTCAGGGTGAGGGCAAGAATAAATGCAAATGCGATAATCTTTCTGAACATAAACTATTTTCCTTTGATCCTTTCAATCAGTCTGAACACAGCAGGCAGCACAACCATGCAACCGACAAGGCAGGTTGCGGAACCGGTAACCATAATTCCCCCAAGGGAAGCAAGTCCACGATGGTGCGCCAGAAGCAGCCCACCGAATCCGATCATAGTGGTACAGAAACTGAGACCAACCGCCACCGGAGTGCTGGTGTGGTAAAGGCATTCACCTTTGGAGAGCTCTTTCCAGCGGGCTAGAAAATGGACCCCACCATCAACACCGATAGCGATCAGTACTGGGATAGCAAAGAAATTAGCTAAATTAAAGCTCAGTCCGGTAAGTCCCATAATCTCCAGCAGCCAGAAGATCCCGGCGAAAAGAGGAACTAGGGTCAGCAGTACATAACTGATGCTGAACGAACTGAGGAACAGGATAACCGAGACCAGAATGATGGTCAGTCCGGCAGCCTCAAGAAAGGTCTCACGCATAAGCTGAGAAGACTCAAGCACAACCACCGGAACCCCGGTCACATTGGGATCAATCTTGCGCAGGGCGGCAACAAATCCGGTCAGCTTCTCAAAATCCCAAACATTCTCCACCGGAGAAATCTTGACCATAAAGCTGCCGTCTTTGCCTACGTAAAGAGAACGCAGATGATCAGGTAGGTCTTTGGGAGCAACGGTCTGCACCTCCAGAATTTCCTTAAGCCATGCAAAGGAGCTGGAAAGCTCACTGACCAGACGGGCCTGTAGCGTGGTCAGATTGACCGCGTCCGCTGGATTCTTCCGCAAAATTTCAAGGCAGGCATCCGCACGGTCAATAATCCCGCCAACCTGCTCCAGCTCTTTCTTAGCTCCGGCAGAGAATAATTTTTCCTCAAGCCCTTCAAGGGATTCGATCAAATTTTCAAGCGATGTTGCTACTTCAGCGGGTACAAGACGGGAATTACGGGTTTCGAAATTGATACCCTGTAATATTTCTGCCTCGCCGCGCAGAATATCTGCCTTTTCCGCCTGCCCTTCAGGGAGAAAATCAAGAATGGATTCAATGCGTCCCACAGAGGGAACCTGTTTAAGCTCCGCAATCAGGGACTTAACGGAATCAAGGTCCGGACAGGTCATGACAGCAAACCATGTGGACTCATCAGACTCATTGATCAGCACATGTTCGTACTCTACAGATTCCAAACCTTTGGCCTGCAACTCCAGAAGGTTGTAATTAAATCCGGCCTTCTGAAATCCGGGAAAAGCCAGCGCAGTAAGCAAGCTGAATACGAGTAATACAGTCACCGGACGGGAAATAACCTTTTCCATAAATGGCAGGGTTGCCATACGTGGACGGGAAGACGGAAACCAATTGCGTCTGCCAGCGATAAGCATCATGGACGGCAACACGGTAAGCATTGAAATCAGGCAAAAGATAATTCCGGTTCCACCAACAAGGCCCAGCTCTGCAAGACCGACAAATTCCTGTCCCAGTACTGCGTAAAAAGCACAGACAGAAGTCAAACCGCCCAAGAGTACGCCGGGACCGGTGTGAACCAAAGCGTCCTCAACCGCTTCATCAGGCGGCAGGCCGGAATCACTGGCCTCCACGTAGCGCATGACAACATGGATACCAAAATCTACCCCGATACCGACCAACACCAGCGCAAATACAATGGAAAGCAGGTTCAGGCTGCCCAAAGTCACCAAAGTAAAGCCGAAGGTCCAAGCCATGGCACAGAATAGTGATCCCATTACCAGCATGGGCCGCAGCCAACCATGGAGAATGAACATGAACAGCAGACCGACCACAATTACCGAAATGATAGCGGCAATGGTCATATCCTGATCTGTGGTATGCATTTCATCAGCTGAAAGCACCGGTCGCCCGGTTAATCCGGCTTCAACACCGGGGAACTCTGTGCGCGCAGTTTCCAGCGAAGAACGCACAAAATTTAAAGAAGGTCCGATCACGTCCATGACCCGGAAATCCTTCTTCGGCAAAATGCGCATGATCAGCAGCTTGCCGTTACGGGTGTAAAAATATTGAATCCCGGCCTTATCAAGATCGAAAACCGGGGAATTCATGTTTTCCAGAGTCGGCCCGGAAACCAAGGAGGAATACATCTCGCCCACGAGATTATCCACAGCACCGATAAACGGTCCGAACATCCCGGAATCACCCCCGGCACCCTTTTCACCTGAAAGAAGTCCGGCAGTCATATCCAGAAATCTGCTCAAACCCGGAGCTTCAAACCATTCACGGCCCAAAGGACCGAAGTCACGGGCTAAGGCCGCGAACTCGCGCAATTCATCCGGGGAGGCGAACATGAGCACTCCCGGTCCCATGTCACGGGCGGACATGGCATAATGCACTTCTTTTACCAGATCAGGACGCTTATTCAACTTGGTTGCCAGCGTCGAAGCAAATTTTGCAGCTGTAGCTTTACCGGCCTCTGTGCCTCCGGTCTTAATGACCACGAACATATATTCCTGATCACCGAAATTCCTGATCTGCTCAAGATTGCGCTTCTGAAAAGGCAGTTCGTGAGAAATAAGATTGTCCTGATCGCTATCCAGCTTAAGCCAGAGAGCGGAAGATATTCCGCTGACAGCAGCCAGCAGAACGGCACAGATAACAATGGCAGCAGGTGCCTTGCGAACCAGCTTCCAGATGAAGCGGATTATTTTTTCCAGGAAAGTGTAAAAAATATTCATTAAAATCTATCTATGAAGTCTTTGCGGTACGGATTCCAAGGTCCTTGACAGTTTTCCATGCGGAACCGGTAATCTTGTGCGCTTCTTTAAGCACATCATCCATGGCTGCGAGAAATTTATCAACATCTTCGTCATTAATCATCAGCGGAGGCAGGATTTTAACTGTATCAAGTCCGTGCCCGGCAACCTGACTGAGAATGTTATGCTTCTCCAGCAAAGGCATGGTGATCATCTGGCAAAAAAGATCGTCATTCATCTTGTGCAGCAGCTTCCAGCTGGCCTTGAGGGCCATGGATTTAGGTTCGCCGAACTGCATACCGATCATGAGTCCTTTAGCACGGACCTCAGTCAGCATCTCGTACTTATCGGCAAGCTTCTGCAGGCCTTCTGCAATGCGTGCGCCCATTTTGGCAGCATTCTCAACCAGATTTTCTTCTTCGAGAACTTCAAAAGTAGCCAGACCTGCGGCCATGGCCAGATCGTTCTGTCCGAAGGTGTTGGAGTGGGCGAAGCAACGCTCCATGGAATCAAAGATTTTGCCGTGGATTTCACGGGTGGTGATGATTGCCCCGACCGGAATATAACCACCGGAAAGTGCTTTGGAGATAACCAGAATATCCGGCTTCACGCCCCAATGGTCAACCGCGAACATCTTCCCGGTGCGGCCCATGCCGCACTGAACTTCATCAGCAATCATGTATACACCGTACTTGTCGCAGAGCTCGCGAGCTCCTGCGAGATAACCGTCATCAGGAACGAAAACACCCTTACCCTGCACGGTATCAAAAATAAATGCGCCCACATCTCCGCCTTTGAATGCTTCTTCCAAGGCTTCAAGATCATTGAAGGGCACGGGCATACAGTCCGGCAAAAGCGGCTCGTTACGATCCCTGAATTCACGGTTAGCGTTTACGGACAGGGAACCAAGAGTCAAACCGTGAAAAGCATGGTGGCAATGAACCAGCTTATGTTTTCCACTGGCCTGACGGGCAAATTTAAGCGCACCCTCTACCCCTTCAGTACCGGAATTGGTGAAAAAAACTGCTTCAAGATCACCGGGAGCAAGTTCTGCAAGCTTTTCAGCCAACATGCCTGACATAACCCCAAGATCCATCTGGACGATGCTGGCGGTTTTCTCATCCATCACTTCCTTAAGAACTTCAGCAACACGGGGGTGGTTACGTCCGATATTGTAAACACCGAAACCGGAAAGAAAATCAAGAACCTTAGCACCCTTGGAATCAGTCAGGTATGCGCCCTCGGAAGATACGTAGTTGCGGTCATACCCGATAACTTCAAGCACGCGCACAAACTGGGGGTTCACATATTTACGATGAAGCTCATATGCTTCAGCCATTCTTTCTCTGTATTTTTTAACAATCCCAGAACTCATTTAGCAGGCTCCAATTTATCTCAATATTGATTGTGAAATTATTTTTCGGGGAAAATACCCCCCTTCCATCCCGTGGTCAATGGATTATCCCCGTGGTAAGCCCAAAACAAGCACATTGCCAAAGCAGATGATGAAATGTAATATTATACAGTTAAGACAATTACGAAATTGGGCGGTAAATACCGCTAAACATATGGAGGCCGTAAATGGTTGATGTAATCAGGGCTAAAACAGCCGGATTCTGCATGGGCGTTGATCTCGCCCTCAATAAACTTGATTCACTTATAGAAAAAGATGAGAGCGGAAAAATCTACATCCTCGGACCCATCATCCATAACCCGCAGGTTCTGGAAGATTACGAAAAACAGGGAGTAGTTACAGCCAAAACCCCGGACGAAGTCCCTGATGGTGCATACGTTGTAATCCGTGCCCACGGCATCCCCAAAGCAGTGGAAGAAGACCTGCGCAAACGCGGCGTTAACGTCATTGACGCAACCTGCCCCAAAGTAAAAAAAGCGCAGCTGCTCATCCAACGCAACACCGAAGATGACCGCGTACTGCTCCTCTATGGAGAAGACAGCCACCCGGAAGTTAAAGGTCTACTCAGCTACGGCCCGGCCGGACCACATCTTTTCGATTCTCTGGAAGAGCTTCAGGATATCAACCTTGATCCAAACCAAAAATACTGTCTGGCAGCCCAAACCACTCAGGACCGGGCTGTTTACGACGACTGCATCGAATACCTTAAAAGCAAAGGAATCGACTTCGTAACCCTGAAAACCATCTGTGATGCGACCCGTCAGCGTCAGGATGAAGCTATTTCCCTCTCCGAAAAAGTGGACCATATGATAGTTGTCGGTGGCCGCATTTCCGGTAACACCCGCCGTCTGGTTCAGGTTGTGGAAACCGCCGGGACCCAATGTACCCACGTTGAAATTGCTGACGAACTTCCCTTAGAAGATCTCAAGGGAATGAAAAAAATCGGTCTCACCGCTGGAGCATCCACACCAAAACGTCTTGTTGATTCCATTGAGCAGATTCTCGAAGACTTGTAAGACCTGTCTTCTTTATGAACGAAAAGGCCCGCAATTCCTGGAGAATTGCGGGCCTTCCCTTTTTCTATATCTTAATTATAAATCGCTACCCTGCACGACCACATCCTGATTCCATTCATATTTCTTAAAACCCTGTTTGTAAAAAAGTGAATAGAGAACCGGACAAAGAATCAAAGTCAGCACTGTGGCAAACATCAGCCCGGACATAATGCAGTTAGCCATGGGCCGCCACATTTCCCCGCCCTGTAAGGAAAGAGGGACCATACCGATAATGGTTGTTGTCGCGGTCATGATGATCGGCCTTGCGCGCTCAAGGGCAGCGAGCACAATGGAGTTATCCAAGGTAAGCCCCCTGCCACGCAGAATCTCGATACGGTCAATGAGCATAATGGCGTTGTTGACGATAATTCCCAGCAGACTGATCATTCCCAACATGGGCATAAAGCCGAATGGTGAGTTGGTCAGGATCATCCCCGGAGTAATACCGCACATCATCGGCGGCAAAGTCAGCAGGATGATAAGCGGACGGCGAAAGGAGTTGAACTGGAATATCAGCACCAGCACCAGAAGTCCCATGGCAAGGGGCATGTTGGCGTTGATGGCTTCCTGACTTTCCTGACTCTTCTCGAACTCGCCACCGTAAGCCACGGAATATCCAACAGGCCAGCTTTCGGACTCCATCATCTTTTCAATCTGCGGACGAACGGCATCCAGAGTCTGCATGGCAAAATAGCCATCGAAAAGGTCAGCCTTAACTGTCATAGTTCTGGTCTGGTCGCGGCGACGAATGTCGGAGGGCTGCCAGACAAGTTCAGAAGAAGCTATCTGGCTGAGCGGAACATTCTTCTGCGCCTGATAGGAATAAACGTTCAAACTTTCCATTTTGTCCAGACGGTCACGGAAATCGCCCTCTGAACGCAGCATAATGGGAATGTTAGTATCGCCATCGCGGTAAGTGGAAGCTTTATATCCGCTCATACTGGACTGTAAGCTCAGCGCAACATCAGAACTGGTCAATCCGGCCTGACGGGCTTTGTCCTGATCCACATTCACTTCCATCTTCTTGGTCCACTGGCCCCAGTCATCCCAGACACGGGCTACACCGGGGGTCTTGTCCACAATAGCTTGAACCTTATCGCGCAGGTAGTAAAGAGTCTTCTGGTCAGGCCCGGAAATACGAATCTGGACCGGAGCACCGACCGGAGGTCCGTTCATCAGTTTCTTGAGACTGAAGTCAGCATCAGGAAACTTGGACTTAAGTTCTTTACGGGTACGCTCAATAACTTCAACAGTGGCAGGAACACTTTTGGTATTAACAATAAAAGTGGCGAGGTTATCGTTACGCTGCTCAAGGTTAAGCGGCAGATACCAGCGCGGTCCGCCATGCCCGATAAAAGTTCCCACACTTTCCACGCCCTCATCAGCCAGCAGAAATTGCTCCAGTCTCCCAACTTCATCCGCAGTGGCAGTGATATCCGTGCCGAAAGGCTGCCAGAAATCAATGGTGAACTGGGCACGTTCGTTGGGCGGGAAGAACATCTTGGGTACGAACTGAAAACCCCAGAATGCAGCCATACAAGCGATGAGCACCACCGCAAGAAAGCTCGGACGGTGACGCAGGCAAAAAAGCAGCATGGAACGGTAAACACTGTACATGCGACTGGAAAAAGTCTGAATCACAATCTTGGGCTTAAGCACATAGTAGCAAAGCATCGGCACCATAGACATGGACAAGCCCCACGAACAAAGCAGAGTCAGACTGACTACTACAAATAATGAAAAACAAAATTCTCCGGTTGCATTCTCTGCCAGCGGAATAGGCAAAAAAGCGAAAACGGTAGTCAAAGACGCGGCAAGCAGCGGCATCCAGAGTTCAGACACGGCACCGACAACGGCTTTTAAACGCTCTTCCCCGCTAGCAAGACGCACCAGGATAGCTTCTGAAACAACAACCCCGTTATCAACAAGGATACCAAGGGAAATGATCAGCGAAGCAATGGAAATACGCTGCAAGCCGACATTAAAAATCGGCATCAGGCACAGGCAGCCAAGCATTGCCATGGGCACCAGTGATCCGGCAATAAGCCCGGTTCTGAATCCGGCAAAGACGAGAATTACGATAACAACGAATACAAATGATTCAAGCAGGTTGATCATAAAATCGGTAACTGCTGTATCAACATAATCCGGCTGGTATACAACCACATTGTATTCCATGCCGTGGTAAAGTTCTTTGGAGAGTTTCGCAAGTTTGGCAGTAACAAGCTCTCCCACTTCCATAATATTATTGCCGTCAGCCATGGAAATAGCCAGCATGATGCAAGGCTCACCGTCATAACGGGCCATAACTCCCGGAGGATCGGCAAAACCACGGGTAATATTGGTCACATCAGAAAGCTTCAATGAGGATTTCATACCCTCAACACGCAAAGACATGTTGCGGATATCATCAACAGATTTGAATTCCCCGGTAGGTTCAATGTAAATACGTTCAGGTCCGACCTTGGCAGAACCACTTGGACGGATCATATTCTGCTGGCTGAGCATCTGGGCAAGGGCAAAGGGAGTAATCCCCGCAGCAGCCATACGTGAATTGGAAAAATCCACAAAAACCCGCTCACCCTGTAACCCCCACCGATCAACCTTACCTACACTGGGAACGGAAAGCAGCTCATCACGCGTGTAATCAGCCACATCCTTAAGTTCCCGGTATGTAAAGCCGTCCCCGGTCAGAGCAACCACGATACCGTAAACGTCCCCGAATTCGTCATTGACAACAGGTTCGTAGGCTTCGGCTGGCAGGTCTTTCTTGGCATCAAGTACCTTGTTGCGCAGACGCTGCCAGATAGGAGTCATATTTTTCTGTTTTTCCATGAATTCGACTTCAATAATGGAAAGCCCGGTCATGGATTGGGATTTAACGTTTTTAATAACGTCAATTTCCCTGATTTTTTCTTCAAGTTTATCTGTTACCAGCTCCTCCACCCTTTGCGGCGAAGCACCGGGAAACACAGTACTGATAACAGCAATGCGAATTGTGAAATCCGGATCTTCGGACTTCGGAATGCTAAAAAAGGTGGACACACCTGCAAAAGCAATCAGTACGAACAGAGCTATGGAAGTTCTGTTGTTCTCTATGCACCATCTGGCAAGGTTCACGACAGCCCCCCGATATTGCGGACCTTCAAACCATCCCTAAGGGAATGAACACCACGGGTAACAACCACATCACCGGACTTCAGTCCGTTTTTAATCAGCACGCCTTTAACGGAGATGGGACCGACTTCAACATTACGGCGTTTAACGATTGACCCGTTCTCCACCACCCAGACATGCTTGGTGCCATCGGGATTACCGACAATAGCGGACGGGACTACGAAAACTTTAGGACGACCTGAACGGCTGGCAAAGCGGACATTGCCGGACATACCGCTGCGGATAAGCTGGTCGGAATTATCAAGGTAAACCTTCACAGGAAAGGACGCACCTTCATTAGTACCGATCCCGACTTCCATAATCACGCCCTGCATGGTCTTACCGGGCAGAGCATCAAAGGTGACCTGCACTTTCTCACCTTCATTCACGGTGGAAATAAGGGTATCTGGCAGTGAGATAGACATCTTCATCTGCTTCCCGGCATTAAAGCCGACTACTTTCTGACCGGACTGCACATTCTGGTGCACATTCACGGCAACTGCGCCGACCCAACCATTAAAGGGTGCTTTAAGCACGGTATAGCGCAGACGCTTGCGGGCAATATCAAGCTTCTTGGCGGAAGCATTCAGCTGAGCCTGATAGGACTTAAAATCAGCATCAGCTTTATCAAGCTCAGACTTGGAAACAACCTTGCGCTTATAAAGTTCACTAATGCGCTTTACATCAGCCTTGGCGCGCACGTAATTCGCACGAATCTGCTCCAGATTTGATTCACTCTGGCGGACCTCAAGCTCGTAATCCTCAGGATCAAGACGGGCAATAATCTCACCTGACCTGAACTTGCGCCCGATCTGATCACCGGGAAAAGAAATAATCTTGCCACCGACACGGAAAGAAAGGTCTGACTGCAAAGCATCTTCAGCTGTACCGGAGAAAACCCACTGCCTGCCGGATGCTCCTTCACCAACCTGCATTGTCTTGACCGGACGCAGGATCTCCTGTGCAGGAACAGGCTTTTCCTTACAACCGGTCAAAGCAAAACCAATCATCAATATTGAAATAGTAACTAATCTTTTCATTTTAATACCCTTCCTAGCAGCAGATAAACGCCACCACCCTTCTGGACAGGATTTCTATAAGTTCTTCAATTCTTTCGGGAGTCATCTCTTCCCAGCCAACGCGGTCAGTAAATGCCTTGGCTTTAACAAACTTGAGCACGATACCGATCAAAGCTGTGCCCACTGCCATAATCTCGGTATACGATATTCCTTCAGGCATGGCGGCTTCAAGTAAGGCATTCATTGCCTTAATGGACGGCTCAAAAAATTCTTCATCCAACAAAGAATAAACCTCACTAGGAGCGGCCATTTCCCTGTTGATCAACATAATCCCCCAAAGGGTCATCGGGTCTCTGAGAATCCCCTCCATCTGGGAGCGGAAAAACCAGGCCACCAGATCTTCTTTGGAAAGTTCACCTTTCTCATGGCGTACAATCTGTTCATTGACCAATTCAACGGTCGGCATGAACTCGTCGCGAAACCGGATAATTTCCCGGAATACCGCTTCATAAAGTCCCTGTTTGCCACCAAAATGATAGCCAACTGTTGCCAGATTAACCTCAGCCTCAGAGGCAAGGTTGCGCATGCTCACGCCGTTAAAACCGTTCATGGCAAAAAGTTCCAACCCCACTTCTACAAGCTTTTCGCGGGTCTCTTCACCACGGGCCTTATTGGTTTTTCCTTTAAGATTTGTCGTCATATTCAAACCTCTCAATTGAGAATTTCTCATTCTTAATATGAAAGAAATAAACATTCATCAGCACAAAGTCAAACGTTTGTTTAAATAGATCGTTTTAAAAAATCGTTTAAAACCTCCGTTCAGTCATATAACACCCCAAAAACAAGACAAATCAGGAGCCATCCACAGGACTTTCCAACATCATATAAATAAATTAATAAATCCGGATAGAAAAACTTAAATCTTCCAAAGACGGGAAATCAGCATGAAAGCACTCTTAGTCATAGACATGCAAAAAACATTATTCGCGGCAGGCAACCGTCATGATACATATGGGGTAATCAGTAGAATCAATAAGATTTTACAAAAGGCAAGAAGCGAAAGGCTGCCTATATTTTTTATCCGCCATAACAGCGATGGGGATGGATTAAGAATTGATTCCGAAGGCTGGCAGATTTTAGATGAACTGGATTTTCAGGACAATGACACCATCATCGAAAAGACAAATTGCGATTCATTTTGCGAAACCAATCTTGCTGAAGAACTAATTAAAATTAATGTCGATGAACTGATCATCACCGGATGCTGCACTGACTTCTGTATCGACACGACAGTCAGGAAAGCCGCAAGCATGGGCTACAAAGTTCAGGTCGCAGCCGATGCACACACCACATCAAACAAGCCTTATTTGGATGCCGCAACAATCATTAAACATCACAACTTCGTCTGGTCGGAAATGTATGTGCCGCAGTTGATTAAGGTTGAGCTAACAGAAAAAATTATTGAATCGCTTTAAATTAACTAAGATATCTAGCCTAAACAGCAAACTGGGATGAAATAGATTAGATAGTCTAGATGGCCTAAGTAGATTTAATAGTCTAAATAGACTAAAAAATACGTTTACAAGGATATTCTTTTTAGAATATTCTACCAACAAGAAAGGGCGACCTCCGGCAAGAGATCGCCCAGTCAGTTCGCGGTGGTTTCTAGTTAACTACAGAAAGGCCTTGCCGCAAGTCACAGCCACAGTCTGCACCAGAGACTGTGGCTGTTGCATTTCCAAATCCCACAGAGAACGGAGAATCGCTCCCAAGAGCCTGAAAATGTTGTCGCCATAGGTATTTAATACCCAGACAACAAAGACCACCCACCACCATGGAGGATCGGGTGGCCTTAACCTTCCTCCACATCTCTCGATACATCGGCCGGACGGACATAGCCCGCCTTTAGTTGATTATTTCTCATAAATAATCTCCCTTCCGCGAACCGACCAAGAAAGAATTTAAAACAATTCAAAGCAGGGCGCAACTGTGTCTAGACTTTTTCTTGATAAACAGTTTTTCACAATTCTGCCTCCTTATTTAGGCTTTCTCGCCTTTGTTACCATTATACAAATTTAAAACAGAAGTTACCCCATCCTCTTTCCTCATATAGTGTCCCATAATTAGAAAATATAGAAATAACTAAATGAAAATCCCTCTCCCGGAAAACCGGAAAAGGGATACAAATGTCCCCTTTAAAACACAGCAACCTAGCTTAATCGCGTTGCCTCAAGAACATTCTCAATAGTTTTAACCTTGTTCAGAGAACGGTGCAGATGTCCGAGGTCGGTAACTTCAACGGTAAATTCCAACACTGAGCTGCCATCCAGATCGGACTTAAAGGTACCGGAATCAATATTCACATCCATCTCGGTAAGCACAGCACAAATCTTCGCCAGCAGACCTTTGCTATTACGGCAGCGGATACGGATCTGTGCCGGATGCTGGGACTCTTCCTGTCCGCCGGTCCATGAAACGTTGAGCAGCCTTTCCTCTTCAAGATTTTTGATATTAGGACAGGTTGCGGAGTGGATAACAACACCACGCCCACGGCTGATATACCCGATGATCGGCTCACCCGGAAGCGGTGTACAACACCCTGCGAATCGAATCAGGACGTTGTCCACACCTTCAATATCAATTGAACTTGCTGCTGCGCCCTTGGCTTTATCTTCTTCAGTCTCGTGCTGATGCTGTTCCTGTTTAGGTATTTCTTCCTCAACACCTTCAATCTCATTCATCACAGCATGCAGACGGCCAAGCACCTTGCGCGGAGTTATCCGTGAGTAGCCGATATTGGAAAGCAGATCATCGACATGACCGAAATTAAATTCGTCAGCCAGCATGACGAAATAACCGTCTTTCATGGCCTTGGCCACATTGATATTCATGCGGCGGCCTTCCTTTTCAAGCAATTCCTTAGCAAGGATGATGGAACGGGTCCGTTCCTCGGTGCGGATGTAATGCTTAATACGGGTACGGGCTTTAGCAGTCTTTACAAACTTGAGCCAATCACGGCTGGGCTTGCGCTTCTTATCTGTGAAAACTTCAATGGTGTCGCCATTCTTAAGCACCGAGTTAAGGGGAACCATGCGCCCGTTAACTTTAGCTCCGGTACAGTGATTACCGACTTCAGTGTGAATAGAGTACGCAAAGTCAACCGGAGTTGCGCCGTCCGGCAGTTCTTTAATCTCCCCGGCAGGTGTAAACACGTAGACTTCATCATTAAAAAGATCGAAGCGCAGTGAAGCCATGAATTCACGGGGATCTTCAAGTTCCCGCTGCCAATCCATAATCTGACGCAGCCATGAAAAACGTTCGGCATCGCGGTTGGTCTTGGCATCGCTCCTGCCGGATTCCTTGTACTGCCAATGGGCGGCAACACCGTACTCAGACACCTGCTGCATCTCTTCAGTTCTGATCTGAATCTCGATGCGTTCACCTTCCGGTCCGACAACAGTGGTGTGCAAGGACTGGTACATGTTGGCTTTAGGAATGGAAATATAATCCTTGAACTTGCCGGAAACAGGTTTCCACATGGAATGGACCAGACCGAGCACGGAGTAACAGTCCTTAACGGAATCAACGATTACCCGGAAAGCAATAATATCATGTACCTGATCAAGACTCAGGCCCTGACGCTGCATTTTTTTATGAATGCTGTATTTGTGCTTGGTTCGCCCGTAGATTGTGCCCTCAATCTGGTTATCTTCGAGGATTCCGGTCAGCAGCCCGATAACATTATCTACGTACTCTTTACCGATAGTGTGCTGGCGTTCCAGCCCGTCAGTAATATCCTGGTAAACATCCGGCTTAAGGTAAAAAAGACAAAGATCTTCCAGATCACGCTTAACCATGTACAGCCCCAGCCTATTGGCAAGTGGCGAATAGATATCCATGGTTTCCTGCGCGATAAGCAGTTGCTTGTAACTTTTCTGGAAACCGAGGGTGCGCATATTATGCAGGCGGTCCGCCAGCTTAACCATAAGCACACGGATATCCTCCGCCATGGCAAGGATCATCTTACGGATGTTCTCCGCCTTGGCGATGGCTTTGGATTCAAAATCCATCATGCTGATCTTGGTTACACCGTCAACAATATCCGCAACTTCTTCACCGAAAAGATCGGCAATTTCATCAATAGAAGTATCGGTATCTTCAACGGTATCGTGTAACAACCCGGCAGCAACTGTGGGTTCATCAAGGCGCATGTCAGCCAGAAGCTTGGCAACACTCAACGGATGGGCAAGATAAGGCTCGCCGGAAAGGCGCATCTGTCCTTCATGAGCACGGGCTGAAAAAATATAAGCCCTCTGGATCAAATCCAGATCAGGATCATCGATGTAGGAACTGACAACGTCAGTGATTTCATTAATGCGTATCATAATTACTGCTGTAAACTCTGTTTCTTCTGCAATGGTGCAGGAATCCACCACTCATTGGAATTATAATCCAATCCTGCGGGTTCGATCTTCAAACCTTTGATCCTGCTGCTGAAAATGGGCAGGGACATGGGAACGTACAAAAAACAATACGGCTGTTCTTCATACATAATTTCCTGAATCCGGTCATAAATGACCTTACGTTCCTTCTGGTCCAGAGTGGAACGTCCCCTTTCAAGCAGTCCGTCAAGCTCACTGTTCTTATATTTGATGAAATTCAGTCCGCCGGAAACAGCTTTGGATGAATGCCAAACAGTATAGATATCCGGGTCCTGTAGAATATTCCACCCTAAGATAGTGGCATCAAATCGCCCTTTGTCAATAAACTCTTTGATAAAGGCAGCCCACTCCACAGTCCTGATCTTAACTTCGATCCCGATCCCCTTCAAACGGTTTTGAATAATTGTTGCCGCCTTAATACGCAAGGAATTTCCCTGATTGGTGATAATCGTAAAGGAAAAAGGCTTACCGTCACGATCCAATACACCATCACCATCAGTATCAGCCCAACCAGCTTCCTTAAGCAGCTGCATGGCTTTTTCAGGATGATAACCATAGGGCTTAAGCTTCTCGTTGTACACCCAAGTTCCCGGCTTGTATGGTCCCAGTGCTGGATACCCAAGACCTAACAGCACACCTTTAACTATCTCCTCTTTATCTAAGGCATAGTTAACAGCCTTTCGCACCCGGACATCGCCGAAGAAAGGACTCTCCATGTTAAAGGCAAGATAGGTATATGAAAAAGATAAATATTTAAATTTCTGAAACTCAGTTTCCCATTTCCGCCCTTTGGTCTGGAAAAGATACTGCTGCGGAGTAAGCCCCATATCGTCGAGGCTACCGCTCTTAAGCTCCAGAAACTGGGTGGAAAGATCGGGAATAATCCTGTAAACCAACTCATCAATATACGGACGGCCTTCAAAGTAATCCTCATTAGCCTCAAGAACCAGTCGCCGTCCGGGAACCCATTCCTTGAGCTTATAAGGACCGGCACCTATGGGATTACGTCTGTATTTAGTCGTATTCAAGTCTTCGCCTTCAAGAATATGCTTGGGTAGAATATCCGAAGCCCATGTTATCAGGGAACGGGCAAAAACCTTATCGTAGCGTACTTCAAAGGAATATTTTCCAGTGCGCTTAAATTCTTTGATATTCTTAAAATCCCCGGCGTAAGCTGTGGGGGTCTCAGGATCGACCATCAAATTATAAGTAAACTCCACATCTTCGGCAGTCAGTGGAGTTCCATCAAACCACTGAATATCCTCGCGCAGCTTGAACTTCAGGAGCTTGCCGCCATCCAGGACCTCAAAAGACTCTGCCGCGTATGGAACCAGTTCAATATCTTTGTTGTATTTAAGAGGAGAAACGAATATCTTACTTGCGGCTGCATGGCTTGCAGCATCTGTAGACAATGTAGAAATAAGGCTCATGGGTTCGGCCAGATAAGGTTCTGTGAACCTTCCGCCGTAAACCGGATTGGAATCATCGATTTTCTGTCCTGTCGAGGACCCCGTGACCTGTTTTGCATTGTCAGCATCATTTTCCGGTCCACAGGCCGTTAAAGATGCCAGACAGAACGTTATAATCAAGGCTGAAATCAATCTGTTCATGTTACCCTTATTTTTTAGAATAAAAATCTTCCATTAAGCCAACTACATTGATAATATATTCAGTATGGACTATTGTTGGGTAAAAGCCAAGTAAACTACCGTTACAGATTGACCGTAATCGCTTTTTACTTTAACGGAGTCTGCGAAAGCGATTTCAACAAAATTATTCTGTATAAAATAATATTTATTTGAAATAAGATATAATTCAATAGGAAAATTACAGTTCTGGGGAAAACGTAATCATGTCGCAAAACGAAGAAGCTGTAGTAAAATCAATCCTCAAATCATTTGTCTCAGACACCGTGCCGGAATATATTCTTGAGGGGGCACGGACTATCGTCAATTCTGACGGGGTTCAGAGACTCGATCTGAAGAAAAGAGAACGGTATTGGGATATTGACGCCACAATCCAGGGAGATGACTTTCAAAACTACTCCCCGGAATTAGGCCTCAACCTTGCCGAAGAAAGTATCAACCATTACTGCAATTGCCCGGAATCTTTCTCCGGCGTTTGCAAGCACGTGGGTGCAGCCGCATTAAAGCTGCTCCTATCTCTAGATTCAGAAGAAGAACACGCCGAAAGCAAAAAACAGGCTGACTGGCGCCAAAATTTCCGTTCTTTCTTTGCCACAGAGCTGGAACCTGAAGCAGGCAAGCACTATATTATCTACCGCATGTACCCGGAACCGGAAAGACTGCAGGTAGCATTTTTCCGTGCCCGCCAGAACAAATCCGGCCTCTCACAGGTTCAGAATGAAATTGAGCTGCAAAATATAATTGAGAAGCCTGAATGGTCAGAAACCTCTCCCAGCCTGCCGCATGTTGCAGAGCAGATCGGTCATTATCTTGACTACCGTGGGCACAGGGTAGAAATCCCTGCCGGCCTGCATGCATGGTTCTTCACTGCTATTAAAGATGAATATTACATGTTCCTGCGCGATACGGATATTCCCATCCGCATTGAAAGTAGAACCATGCAGCTTAAGCTTTCCCCGGAACTTTCCGAGGAAGGTCTTTCCTTCGACATCCTGCTTTCCGATGAAGGTAAACCACCCTTCTCCATCATGGATGACGATGAAGTTTTTTTCTATGGTCGTCTGCCTCTCTGGGTATACTGGAAACAGGGTTTTTACCCTGTCCAGACCACTCTGGCCCCCAAACTGGTGCAGGAAATGCGCATTCAGAATCCGGTCATCCCTCCCGGGGATATTCCGGAATTCCTTGACCGCGTATGGACCCAGATTCCGGTTTCCGACCTGCATGACCATGAGGAATTCCTTGAGAAAATGCAGCCGTTCTTTGTACCGGCTACTTTCAACCCCAAGCTCTACCTCAACGAGGAAGGCTCGCTGCTGACCATCAGGATCGACAATATTTACGAGACTGAGCACGGGGACATTTCCATGGGCGAACCCAACCCCGACCTGCAAACCGGAAGTTACAAGGATGGAGACAAATCCTACCTTGTACGCCGTGCGCAAGACGAGGAGGCACAGCTTTTCGCCGAATTGCGCGACATGGGCTTCCAGCCGCGTAATAACTCCATCTGGTTCATGGAACAGGAAGCTGCCATCACCTTCCTGTTGGACCACTATCCGCAGCTGGTTGAAGCATACCGCATCTACGGTGAGAAGAACCTGACCCGTTACAAGGTAAGGCTCACTTCACCGCAGATTGTTGCCGAAGTTGAAACCGATGAAGATAACAAGTGGTTCAACCTCGACATCAATGTCGAATACGATGACCAGCGCGTACCCATCGAGAAAATCTGGGAAGCATGGAGTCAGGGCAAGCGTTATGTACAGCTCAAAGACGGTTCCTACACCAGCCTGCCCGAATCATGGCTCAAGAAACTCAGCCACAAGCTGAAAGCACTCGGTTACGATCCCGAGCAGCCCCCGCGCCAGCAGTTCGAGCAGTATGAAACTCCCGTGCTGGATAAGATCATCGAAGACCTTCCCGACGCAAAGACCGACGAACATTTTGTCAAGCTGCGTGAGAAGATCCACAATTTTGATGAAATCAAGATGATCAACCAGCCAAAGGCACTCAATGCAACCCTGCGTCCCTATCAGGTACAGGGCCTGAGCTACCTGAACTTTCTGCGCGATTACAAATTCGGCGGTATCCTCGCGGATGAAATGGGGCTTGGTAAAACCATTCAGACCCTGTCCTTCATCCTGTCCCTGCATGAGCGGGGAATTACCGGGCCGAACCTGATTATCGTGCCGACTTCAGTTATGCCCAACTGGGAGCGTGAAGCGCAGAAATTCTGCCCGCATCTGCCCTTGCTCACTATTTACGGTTCAAGGCGTGAGGACCTTTTCAAGAAAATCCCGGATTCCACAATCGTAATCACCACCTATGCATTGCTGCGCCGTGACCTTGAAGAGCTGCTCAAGCACGAATATACTTCCGTGATTCTTGATGAAGCACAAAACATCAAAAACCCGAACACCATCACCGCCAAGTCGGTTCGCAAACTCAAGAGTGACATGCGCCTCTGCCTCTCCGGTACACCCATTGAGAACAATCTCTTTGAGCTTTGGTCCCTATTTGAGTTTCTTATGCCCGGCTTCCTCAGCTCACAGCATTCTTTCCAGAGGGGAATTGTCAAACCCATCAAGGATGGGGATGAAGACACCCTCAACTATCTACGCACAAGGGTAAAACCATTTATCCTGCGCCGTACCAAGTCCGAGGTGGCAAAGGACCTGCCTCCCAAAATCGAGACCGTACACTATTGCGACCTCATCGAAGAACAGCGCGAGCTATACAACGCCCTAGCAAAACGCCTCAAAGATCAGGTGCTCAGGGATGTGGACGAGAAAGGCATGGCCAAAAGCCAGATGTCCATTCTCGATGCACTGCTCAAACTGCGCCAGATCTGCTGTCACCCGCGCCTGCTCAAGCTGGATATGCCCGGACTGTCCACCAACCTGCCTTCCGGTAAGTTCGATGCTTTCAAAGACCTTATCTTTGATGTCGTCGAAGGTGGACACAAAGTTCTGGTCTTCTCCCAGTTCGTACAGATGCTGCATGTCATCCGCTCATGGCTGACTATTAAGGATATCCCCTTCGCCTACCTTGACGGCTCCAGTAAAGACCGTTTCGAGCAGGTTGACCGCTTCAACGACAGCCCGGATATCCCTATCTTCCTGATCTCGCTGAAAGCGGGTGGTACCGGTCTTAACCTGACCTCTGCCGACTACGTTATCCATTACGATCCGTGGTGGAACCCGGCAGTTGAAAATCAGGCAACCGACCGAACCCACCGAATTGGTCAGAAACGTCAGGTATTCGCATACAAGATGATCTGCCAGAATACCGTTGAAGAAAAGATTCTCGGACTGCAGGAAATGAAGAAGAGTGTCGCGGATGCCATTATTCCGGGCCAATCCGCCCTCAAGTCGCTCACCCGTGACGACCTCGAAATGTTGTTCGAAATTTAATGCATCTATAATAGACAAAAAGAATCTCGTGATTAATTAGGCCCGGAACCGCCCAATGGTTCCGGGCCTTCACTTTCAGGAGTAATGAATGAAACACACTGACAAACTATTTATTTTAGCATTCACAGATAATCCAAGTGCTTATAAAAACTTCCAGCGTCACTCCAGAGCTAAAATAAGGCTCTGCCAAGATCTGGAGTGCTTTTTTAAAGAGACATTAAGTTCTGATTTTTCGGGTATGATACTGGAGATGAAAAAAGTCATGGCTACTCCGGCACGAGAGCGCAATAAAATCTTTGCGCTGGCTGCCGATCGCCCCATCATGCGCACCAAACTGAAGAAGGGGCTTTCCACTTACGTTGATGACCCGGACTCCTTTCTTGCAGACTGCGTGCAAAAAAGAAAGGCACACCTACGCCAGCATGACCGTGTTAACGTAAACCTGAATGTCATGATCAGCCACGAAGATGATCACGCTATGGCCGCGGAATTCAATGCAGAAATCATCAACATATCTGAGAGCGGCTGCTACCTGAAAACAACCACAGATTTATCCGATAACCATCTGATAAATATCAAAATCAATCAGGTAAGTAACAAACTGCCCATATGCGGTGGAATTCGCTGGCGCACCATCCCCAAAAGAGGATATCACGGCTACGGCATCCAATTCATAAGAATTGCGCAGGATCAATCCGCTCAACTGGCAGAGCAAATCATCAAACCGCGCCTGAAAACTGCACCAACGCAACGGCCATAGAGCAAAAGTTGATTTTCACGCAGAACTCGACTTATGCGATCATGGAAAATATATTTTAGTGTTGACAAATATCTCAGCCAAGCTTTAATTGATATTGAAATTCAACCTCATTAAAACAATTTTAGCGGAGGACTAAATGTTTATCCCCGAATCAATGTGCGGTTGCGCGCCGGAAATTAAACTCAATGACAGGGAAACGCTCAGAATATCCCTGCTTGATGTGCGATTCACTAATAAAGCCATGGTCCTGATTGGTATGGGTATAAAAAAACTCGCTGCTAAACACGGCCTGCCGGAAGGTATTATCAAACAGCACATGAAAGGCAATCTGTTCATAGCCCCGCCTGCGGAAAATCTATACTTCCTTTTTCATGTCCCTGAAATCGATGCTGATATGCATATTACAATTCCACCCTGCCATTTTGAATGGCTGAAATAGAAGTTACCGGCCACAATTTTCGCGGGAGGGAATCTGACCAGACTTCCTTCTTGATCGTGTGAAGGAAGTCCGTCTCCGGCACCTGCTCCGGCCTGTAGGTGAACAGATTCCTCCCGTGATTATCCACCATAGACACGCTGTGGCAGGCTATGCGATAGTAAGGTATTATGATTTCAAAACCTGCCCGGATTAAACGCACTTTAAGCACTACCCTACTCACCCTCATGCTGATCGGCTCTTCAGGTTGTTCCTTCTTTTACAAACCGATTGAGCAGGCCCAACACTATGCCCTACAGCAGGAATATGATGCCGCAGTTGATGAACTCACCGGTATCATTGAATCTGCAGCTCCTGAAGAAGTAAAAGCGCATGCCTTCTTGCTTCGCGGTGAAGCCTACACATCAATGAAAGAATTTCGCTATGCCTATCGTGATTTACAGGTGGCTTGGAAACTATCCTGCCATATTTACCAGAC
>DDLU01000301.1 GCA_002340305.1 Desulfovibrio sp. UBA2564 | reverse complement strand
ATAGGGAACGATGAATGTACCCGCCACGAGGAAAAGCACTATGGCAATGGCAGCACCACGGGCAAAGTCGTTGGCCCGGAAGGTGGTCATGTACATATTCAGGGCCGGATGTCCGGTCTGGGCATTGTCCGGTCCGGTCATGGCGAAAATTATGTCGAACATTTTTAATGAGATGTGTGAAAGGATGATCACCGCACTGATAGTTATCGGCCTCAGCATGGGGATGGCAACGTGGCGGTAATAGTCGGTATTGCTGGCCCCGTCGAGCATGGCTGCGTCGCGTAGATCCTGTGAAATTCCATTAAATCCGGCAAGGTAGAGTGCCATTGTGTAGCCTGCATACTGCCAGACTGTGGCAATGATGATACCCAGTGTGGCGAGGTTAAAGCCGTGCATCTCTTCCATGAACAATGCTTGGGGAAGCAGGGAACTACCCAGCCATGCAAATGCTCCGATAACAACGCCGGGACCGAGCCAGCGTTTTACTGCCTTGTGCGGATCACCCTTAAGCATAAAGAGCCCGATCATGATCAGAATGAAGGCTGTGATGTAAAGCAGGATTTGAACAATGTTCTGCCAGTTAAATTCAAGGATAGCTTTGGTAGATGCGGTCCACTGGAAATCAAGGGCATCGAATCCAAGGTAGGTGGGCAGCACGTTGACTCCGCCTTGAGGTGCCAGCAGCCAGCGCCAGATGGTACCGGAAACGATGAAGGAAAGGGACATGGGGTAAAGGAAAATAGTCCGCAGGATATCATCGCCCTTGGGTTTCTGGTCCAGCAGGATGGCGATGAACATACCCAGCCCGATAGCCCCGGCAAGGAGCATGACCGAATAGTAAACCGCGTTGACCAGATCCTGCCTGAAACCGCCGGAAAGGAATCCGGTGAACAGGTCCACGTAGTTATCCAGACCGATAAAATTTTTCTGCGGATCAAAGGCCAGTGCGCCTGAACCGCCCCAGTCAGTCATGGAAATCCAGATGGTATTGCCGATAAATCCGTAAACAAAAACGGCGACAAGGATGATTGATGGCAGCAGCGTTAAAAACGCTTTTAGCCTGTCCAGTGATGCTTCCCTCATAGCCCTTACCCCTTTTGGGACCGCGCCGGGAAATCCCGGCGCGGTATTAATTACTTATCCAGATAGATTATTTGCCAATCTGGGCTTTATCAGCCAGCTGCTGGCAAGCCATGGCGGTTGCCTTGGCGTTTTTGCTTTTCAGGAACATTTCCATGACCTGCGCGAAGCTGCCTACAAAGGTTTCGTTGGCTGCCGCGCCGTGGATCAGGGATGCCGCAACTGCGTCTTTAGCAAAGTCTTTTGCTGCGGATTGCAGGTATGCATTGTACTTGCTGAGGTCGGTGTCCTTACGTGCGGAGATGGAACCCTTGATAGGGTTGAAGGTATCACTGCCTTTCTTGGAACCGAGCAGTTTCAGCCATGCGACTGCGTTATCGCGGTTGGCTACGCCCTTGGGCAGACCAAAGGAGTCTGCGAGAAACATGAATTCGCCGCTGGTACCGGGAGAAGGCATCCAGCCGAAGTCTTTGCCGGGAGCCAGTTTCTTGGTAGTAACCATGTAACCTGCGGCCCAGTCACCCATGATGTTGAATGCTGCGCGACCGTCGATAATCATATCGGTAGCCTGCTGCCAGGAAAGGGAAGCTGCGTCTTTATTGGTGTAGGGCAGGATTTTACCGAAGAGTTCCCAAACCTTGATCATTTCAGGACTGTTGAACTTCAGCTTGCCGGACCAGAGGTCTGCCCATTTTTCAGCACCGAGAGAAGAGAGGGCAACTGATTCCCAGAGGTGGCTTGCAGTCCAGTTCTGGCCCAGTGCGAGGGGTACAATGCCTTCTTTCTGAAGTTTGGGAGCGATTTTAAGGAAGTCTTCCCAAGTCTTGGGAGCTTCAACACCCCATTTTTTCAGGTTTGCGGGAATGCACCAGAGTACGTTGGAACGGTGAACATTTACAGGAACAGACCAGATGCCTTTGTCTGTACCGATCAGCTTAACCAGACCTGCGGGGAAAACATCCATCCAGCCTTCTTCTTTGAAGATAGGAGTGAGGTCTTCCATGCGGTCGGATTTTACCCATGTTCCGATGAGTTCCTGACCTGCGTGAACCTGAAAGCTGTCCGGCGGCTCGCCACCGAGCATACGGGTTTTCAATACTGCTCTTGCGTTAACGCCGGAACCGCCGGTGACAGCAGCATTGATGACGTTTACACCGGGATTTTGAGCTTTGTAGATATCGATCAGAGCTTCCAGAGCCGGACCTTCATCGCCTGCCCACCAAGAGAAAATTTCGAGGTCGCCTTTGAGTTCTTTGGCCTGAGAGACCTGCGGAACTGCCAGCAGCACGACCGCTGCGAACACCAAGCAAAGTTTAATCAGGGACTGTTTCATGTTTCCTCCTAAATGTTAAAACAATCTACTTTATCCTTAAGCCTTTATAGTTCGTCGCTTTCAGGGATTCGTGCAGCAAGTCTTTCTCACTAAAGCTTATCGCTGGCGCAGAATCTCTACTAAAGCGTCTTCAACTGTTAGGGATTCC
>DDLU01000154.1 GCA_002340305.1 Desulfovibrio sp. UBA2564 | reverse complement strand
GCCGCCATAATAAATTTTGTGTAATCAGTATCCCAGATGGACCACATGCCGAAGATGGCGCGAGTGGAAAACATTGCCAGATCGTAATGCATGTGACCTCCACGGGAGATTGTCGGCCAGAGTTTACCCTCGGCTGTGATGGTTCCGATGACGGCATATGGAGGTTTATCAACACCGTTCTCGCTACGGGCGGTCATGATGCCCTCCCGGCGGTAACGCTCTTCCTGAATTTCATAAATCCCTTGAGCCAGATCACTGCGTTCAAGAGCAGCATCGCCTGTGCGATGTCTTTCAGGCATGCCCAGATTGGAATATCCGAACTCCATACCTTCAAGCAGGAACGGTGTTGAAGTTAGGTAAACCGGAACTCCGGTGGTAATGGAACTGCGTGGGTCATATGGGACTTTGTAGCCGTATATTTCGATGTAACGAAGCGGAGATGGAACAGTGGATTTAATGTCGATTCCCCACATTTCGTATCCGCGTGCGGCGTATGCTTCCCAGCCCAGTCGTCCTTCATGGATGAATTCAGTCTGACCGTTTACAAACCGTCCGCTACGCAAAGTGCCGTCCTTGTCGATGACCATGCAGAAGTTCCAGCGTAGCACAGCGCGGTCCACACCCTCGGCAAAGAGGGGATATTTTGTCTTCAGTACTCGCAGCCATGTCAGCAATCGTCCGATATCCATGGAAGAAAATCCGGCTTTACCCGGTTTCATATCGAATCCGACCATGCGTCCGGTGTGGGAATTATAAATTAAATTAGGTAATTCTCCGGCATAAAGTTCCATGGCATTCAGCCATTCCACCAGCTTGCTGACGCGCTGGCAGAAGCGGCGTTCATCCAGAATGTCCATCTCATGGGCAGAGATTAATGCAGCTAGGTAAGCGGCAATTTCACCGATGGAGGTGTATGGATAGTTCTCCGCCGCATTTACCAAACCGGTTTGCGGATTGTAGTTTTTTTCAAAGTATGTCCAAGCCACTTCAGCAAACAATTGTCCGCGATCAGATAAGCGGTGGCAATCCGTAAGTACAATATCGCCATGGTTGTCACCAAAGTCGAAACCGCATTTAACAGTCTCGTAAACTGCACCGCAGCCAGCGAGTGACATGAGCAGGCATAGTGATAATATGGCGACTATTCGTTTCAGCATCCAATCTCCATAACCAACGGCGAAGCCCTAATAAAAGTTTTTGAAGAGTCCAGAGAAACATTTTCCACAAATCCGCAGGAAAGCTGATTTGCCCGGTGCCTAAAAGCACCGCCCCGAAGGGGTAAGCCCCAGGAAGGGGCGCAATAAAAAAGTTTCTCTGGCCCCCGGAGGGCCGCCGGAGGCATCCTAAGGATCATACTTATGTATTGTTATAAAAGGTTGATACTTCCATGGCGGGAGGGCCTTGGAAGGCAGTGAATTGTTTTCAAAAAACTTGTCCCAATAACTTTTTTGGTTGCTGTATTTAAGCAGCTTGCCCTGCACCTTGTAGAGCAGGATTTCCATGATTACCCCGTTCCCGTTCATGGTGATGGCCCGGTTGATTTTCCCGGTCTTTTCGTATCTTCCCACGTAAAAACCCTTTCCCGGCTCAAACATGGTCGAGGCCACCTCGGCGAGCAGGTCGGTGTAATCTGATTTGAAAAGAACCCAGAGGCCTAGGGCCGCTTTGGTATTCAAGCAGGCCAGTTCGGGCATGGCTTTACCTTCGTGGCTCATGGTCGCGTAGGGAATGCCGTGCCCGAGGATGGTGTCGTAAACAAAGTAGGGTGCCTGATCCACGGCATCTTCAGTTTTGGCGGTGAGGATTCCTGTATTCAGGAACCGGCCTTCCTGTGCTTTGTAAACCGCCCACGAGAATTTGGCCTGCATGGGGTCGGTGTGCTTATGCACATTGGTGTTGCGGCTTTCAGGTAAATCCCAATTGTGCTCAATTCCATCGAGCACGAAATTTTCAGTAACAACAAAGTTGGGCGCATGTTCGTTCTCAGGATCACGGGCATCAAAGGGAATAGGCACTCCGTATACTGTGACAGTGGAATAGGGGTGGATTTTGGAGGCTGCGGTAGTGTCCGCGCCCCAGAGACCGAATCCACGGGCGGCGTATTCTTCGTATCCCAGCCGTCCTTCGGCGTAGTGGATGAGGTTATTCTCATCGCGTTGGTAGTAGCTGGCACCGAACATGGTTCCAGTGCGGTCTAGCAGTTTGGTCCAGTTCCAGCGCATCAGAGAACGGTCGATCTGTTCCGCATATTCGGGATGCCGTTCTTTGATGATGCGCAGCCATGTCAGCAGCCTGCCGAGGTCCAGCGCAGACCAACCGAGTGCTCCGGGTTGATTGGACCAATCGACCATGGCTCCGTTATCCGCGCTGTAAAACTGGTTGGGCAGGTCGCCACGGAAAAGTTCCATAACGTTCAACCATGAAATTATCTTGCGGATACGGGAATCAAATTCCTTATCATCAATCAGTCCCAACTCTTTTGCTGAGAGGATTGCACCCATGTGTGCGCCGAGGTCCCACATGGTGAAAGGCGAGTAGTTGGGCTGTGCCCCGGCTAATCCGGTTTCAGGATTGACGTTGTTTTGAAAGTAACTCCATGCGGTTTTGGCCCATTCCATTTCTCGCTCTGTTAGCGGGCCTTGGCGCGGAATCTGGCGTGTGGCAGGCTTGATCTGGGCCATGCAGAGGGCAGAAGAACCGAGCAGCGCAATAATTACGCTCAGGGCAAGAAAGTATTTTATACCCCTTGAGATCATGGACGCGGCTCCGCTTTTCTGGTGTCCAGCATGGGCTGAAATTGTGATTGGTATTTTGCCGGGGGCAATCCCAATTTTTCGAACGATTTTTCTTGCAGGGTCAACTCCCAGTATCCGGGTTGCAGGTTGGCTTTGAATAAAGGACCGCTCAATACAAAGGCCAGCGATTCAAGAACAACGGCATTGTCATTTAATGATATGGCTTTGCTGGGAGCACCGCCGTCTTCATATGATCCCGCGTACCAGCCGCCGTATTGGTCAAAGAGCGGTTCAACAGCTTCCATGAGCATGTCGGTGTATTTGCTTTCAAACATGGCCCAGAGCTGGAATGATGCTCCGGTTGAAACGCAGGACTGATTGGGGTGCGGGGTGCCGGATTTGTCCATGGTCGCGAAGGGATCACCGAGTGCGAATATCGAATCAATGACAAAATACGGCGGGCGATCCAAGTTGTGGGCTGCACGGGCTGTCAGTTTGCCCTCGGTCTGGTAGCGCGATTTCTGGACAGCATAGACTGCTTGGGCCAGTTGCTGGGATTTTTGATCTGTTTTCCATGTTTCGGGGTCGGTCAGCGTGACAGGAATTCTCCAGTAAAATTCCATGCCGTCCAAGAGCGGGGCCGTTGTTGTAACCGCACCGGGCTGGAAGGGTTCGCCCTGCGGACGCGGAATGGGGGAAATGTGCGAATAACGGTTATCAAAGGGCAGCAGGATGTTGTTGATGGTCATCATTGAGGTCTGTTCGCTGTGCATTGAAGCTGCTACATTAAATCCCCAGAGCGCAAAACCTTTGGCAGCATATTGCAGTTCGCCAAAGCGTCCTTCGCGATAGGGGTGAAGCCTGCCGTCCCGATAGTATCCGCCGTAAATAAATCCGTCAGAATCAATCAATTTACGAAAGTTCCAGCGCAGCACCGCACGGTCTACGGCTGCTGCATGGGTGGGAAATTCATTGCGCACGATGCGCAGCCATATCAGCAGCCGTCCGATATCAATGGCGGAATGTCCGTCTTCTCCGGGTTGGTTTGCGCCGTTTAGGGATTGTCCGGTGCGTCCGTTGTAAAATGTATTCGGCACGCCTAACGAATTGAGCTGCATGGTGTTCAGCCATGTGACCAGCTTGGTCATGCGTTCGTGAAATTCAATATCTTCCATCACTCCGATGCGCTTGGCGCAGGTCAGGGCTGCCAGATATCCGGCGATATTGTTCATGGTCAGGGTGTCACTGCCGACAGCCCCTTGCAGTAAACCTGTTTCCGGGAATACTGTGCGGGTAAAATACTGCCATGCGGAGCCGGCCATTTCTTTTTGTTTTTCGGTTAATTGGGGAGGTTCACTCTTGGACCATAAGGAAGAGTTGGAAGTTGCACGGCGCGGTTCAATCTCAGCAGCGGCTAAGCGATAAGCAAAGGCATCGTTTTTACTGCTCTGCATGGGCATCCTGCAGCCGCAGCAAAAGAGTAACGTCACGAATAACGCTGTATGAATCGATGTTATGAAAACTGCCTTCTTCATCTGCAACTCACCATTCCATTAAGTTAGGTCCCCACGGGGGCCTTGTTTTGCTCGGCTTGTCTCTTTTGCGTCCAGTATCCCGACCGGTCAGAAATTCCCAAATAGCCTGCAGGTCGAGGTTGTAGCCCAAGAAAATTGAACCATCCATAATGTCCCCGTCTTTGGCACTGTTACCCCAGGGAAATCCATTGGGTGCGTAACTTGAATAAGCCAGAATAAATCCGCCCGGGGACCAGTCGTAATACCCGAAGCCATAGGTGAAATCCGGGTCCCCTGCGGTGGTCTGGGACGAATCAGGGTAGAGGTTGCCCTGCGCCCATGCGCTGATGTTTCCCCAGATTGGTACGGAAAATCCAAGGCCGAACCATTGCTTCCACCAGCGTCCCGCCTGATATTCCGGGGTCAGGTTGTAGGATGCCCAGCCTAAGATTCGGGCCTCATCATCCGGGTGCAGAATGCGTACAACCTTTTCAGGAACCTCGAACCTGTAAGTGGTGGTGATGGTTCCCTGATTGAGGTCGGTGAATTCTTCCCCGGATTTTGGGGAAAGCCTGTTGCCGCCGTAGTTGGAATATTCAATGGACAAAGTATCGGGTGCGTAGTTGGCAACTCCGAAACTGTAGCTGAAATCCGGCTCGTAACCCTGCTGGTAATTAGGGTCGGCGTATTGGTAAAAGGTCAGCCTTCCGTAATAGGGCGATAGTCCGTTGAACCCGACAGTCTGGGTAAAGGACTGCTTGACGATTTCCTTCGGAGAGTTTCCGTCTTTGTTGGATTGCTTAATGCTTGTCACCGCAGTGGTGTAACCAACGTTAACGGACATCTCTCTCGCAAGAATTTCACCGAATGAGCTTTTGCCGTTGAATTTTTCCGTATCAATTTTGAAAGAGCGTTCCAGTAAATCCCAGAGACTCCAGCCTTTATCCTCCTGCGTATGCAGTTTTTTCAGGCCGGGTTCCGGGATGGTTTCCATGTAAAGGTCATAGGCGTGGCAGGGGGAGCTTAAAAAAAGCGCCATTAATACCCCGAAACACAAACGCCTGACCATCATTTCTGCCTATAATCCTCCCTTACCCTGAATACGCAGGAAAGGACCGAATTTTTTATAATAAAAGGTTTCAAGGATGATACCGTTAGTATTGCAGGTATTAACTGAGTTTACCCGTCCGTCATCCTCGTAGAATCCGGCGTAAAAACCGTTTTCCTCTGTTGTTAAATCTGAAATTTTATCCACCAGTTCAGCGGTGTATTCAGTTTCGTATAAAGAGTGCCAGCCCAGTGCTCCTTTGGTGGAGAGAGTCCGCCAATCCGGGGATTGCATGCCTTCGGAAGTTATGCAGGCCCATTTTTTACCTTCGCCGTAGACGGTGTTGTAAACAAAGTAAGGGTCTTCACTTAGCGCAGTCTCTGTCACAGCGGTGAGGATTCCTTCATTCTCATAGCGCATTTCCTGTGCAAGATAGATGCGGTAAGCAAATTCGCGTGAATAGTGGTCAAAGCCGAATTCAATACCGTCCAGAATATACGGCTCGCTGAGAGCGTAAGTATGTGCGCCGAAAAGAGCAGAGGGCCTGACATCAACCGGGACTTCAACTCCTTCGATTTCCACCAGTCCGGTGTGGTCGAGGTAGCTGTAAGCACTGCTGATATCGAATCCGAGCAAGGCAAAGGATTTGGAAACATATTCCTCGTAACCGAGCCGTCCTTCCTGGTTGAGCTGTTCCACACCGTTTTTGTAGGTAACACCGTAAAGCACGCCGTCCTTGAACATGCGGGTGTAATCCCAGCGGGATATGATTTTACGCACCCATGGTGTGTATTCGCTGTATTCGTAAAGGATGACGTTTAAAGGAACGAAGAGTCTGCCGATATCAATGGCACTCCATCCGGTTCCTGTTTCCGAAGGCTTATTCTGGTAGTCGGTCATGGAAAGCGATTTGGTATCGTAAGCTTTGTTGGGCAATTCTCCGTTGTAGAGCGGAATACGTTCCACTGCATCCAAGGCTTTCTCCATGCGGGTATGGAATTCGTCGTCTTCGATAATTTCCAAGCGGTGCGCTGAGATCAGCCCCAGCAGGTAGGAAGCCGTATCCCAGAGAGTAGTGAAATGAAATCCGGCAACGGAATCAGCCAGTCCGGTTTCGGGATTGTAGTTGGTCTCGAAGTATTTCCAAGCTATGCGGGCCATTTGCATTTCAGCTTCAGTAAGGTCGCGCAGGGGGGGATTCGGAGTTTTCTCGGTGAATTCCACAGCAAGAACAGTCTGACCTTTACCATCAATATCGGCAATGGCCCGTCTTTCCTGCAAGTGGCTGAGGTCGGTCAGGAAAAAGATAATTAATCCCGTGGTTATCAGCCCTAGAATTACCGCAATCTGACTGCGCATTTCCATAATTTGTTGTTTAAGGCTCATGACAGCCTCCGGCGGCTTAAACTCTTTTGGAAAAAGGGTTTAAGAACCCCAAAATTTTTTAATATGGCTTCGCCGTTCTGTATGTAAGATCGTAATTTTTTATTCATAACAACCTGCTCTCATCAGTTTTCCATGTTGCAGCTCTTACAATTACCATCAATGAGGACATGTTCAGGCAGGACCAGAATGTGGCGATGATGAATCCCATCAGATCATATTCATAGCCTAGTACCATGCGGGCCAGATACCAGATGATCCCGGCAACGTTGAGCGCGATTACAAAAAGCTGCGGCTTAACCAGATCAAGGCGTATCTGACTCGATCCGGTTTTTGGAGTTACCTTGAATTTTATGGTGTCGCCTTTGAGTACGGTCCAGATGGCTTTAATATTTAAGGGGAAGAAGGCCACGTAATATTGGACGTTACGCAATGTATTCACTCCCCATGTGCCGAGCATGAAGGTAATCTGGCTGATCAGCTGGAAGGAAAGGATATGGATAAAGAAATCAAGGTCGAACCCTTTTACCGGAACCAGTCCGGTAAAATAAAATATAGGCGGTGTAATCAGGAAAACTATCATCCAGAAAGCCGCGAAATATGAAAAAGTGGAGGCGAAATACATTGCCCGTTGTCCGTTGTTCAGACCGGAAAGGGTCAGCGGATTATCCCGCCTGAGCAGGTCCAGTGTACCGCCTGCGTATTTGAAATTTTGGGTCAGGTAGGCTTCAAGGTCCTGCGGAGAGAGCATTTTGGATAACACTTCCGCATGGTGCACTGATCTCCAATTTCTGCTGCGGTCGGCATGCAGAAGCATTGAAGTGTAGATGTCTTCGGATACATGGTATTTGTAGGGCGTTACTTCGGTATCAGTCATGAAGCCGCGTGCCGCACCCAGACGAATTGCTTCGGCGATTTCAGGATCATCAGCATCTTTACTGGCTTCGTGGGCATGGTTCTCCATCTCATCAACATAGCGCAGCAAAGCCGCTCTTTGCACTGCTTCCCGCCGGTGCAGCGATCCCGCACCACAACAGAATGAGGCATTGTAATTCATGCGCCGTCGCAGGATGCAATCGTAGAACATTCTGGGATCACTACCGAAAATGTCTTTACCTACGTTGACTGGGCCGATTAATTTTTCAATTAATAGACCGATTTTTCCAGCCCATGAGCCTAATTTACGTTTGAATAAAGATTCCAGTCCCTCGCCTTCGGGAAGGTCATAAAACCATTGCGGAGTTTGCACCCAAGCTACATCCGGGTCCCGGAAATAGCCTAAAGTCTGTTCCAGAAATTGCGGAAACGGGCGGGTATCAGCATCAAGAATAACGATGATATCTCCGGATGTCATTTCCATGGCGTTGCGCAGGTTCCCGGCTTTAAAGCCCCGGTTATCCGTGCGGGTGATGTAGTTTACACCCTCTTTAATTGCGATGGAATGCATTTCGTCGCGTTTGCCGTCGTCCAGAACATGGATACGGATATCTACCGGATACGGGTAGGTGACGGCTTTGGAATCGCATATAGAGTAGCGTACCAGTTCCGGGTCTTCCGTGTAAGTGGGCAGGAAGACGTCAATAGTGATCGGCCTATCATCCGGCGGTCTGTCTTTTTCAGCCATAATTTCGCTGATCATGGCTGGCGGTGGTTTGATTGCCTCATCTTTATGCGCCCAGAGATTAACAATGAATAGGGTTGTACTCAGGAACGCCAACGTTTCAGCCAGGGCCAGTGGAATTGAGAACCATAGAGCTTCTGTATTCAGGGAATAGAACCAGCGCCAGTGAAAGTACCAGACTCCCATGGCAATATTGATGGTCGCCAGATACTGATACAGGAATTGTCGTCCTTCCGAGAATGGCACCGGACGGTACGGTTTTCTGTGTTCATATTCCGAGAAGTAGAACTCTTTCATGGCAGATTAATATCCTTCCAGCGCGTCTTTCTCGCAGGGAAAAGTTTCCAGAACTTTATCCAGTCTGGTGAGTCGCAACAGTTCCTCCACCTGCTCCGCAACATCGCAAAGTTTGATATCACCTTTTACGCCGACTTGACGCAGGGCGGATATTATTGCGCCGAGACCGGAACTGTCGATAAAATCTACGTTTTCGAGATTAAGCAGCAATCGCAGGTTGCCTTCTGCAATGACTTTGAGCAGAGAATTTTTGAAATCAACAGCGGTGCTGGCATCCAGACGGTGGGTACCGGGATTGATTACGCAAATGTCGTTTTCATTTCTAATATCGATTTTCAGCATGAACCTTCCTCCTTTAAAAATTATAAATCTTTATGCAGCATGCGAATGCGCATTACATCCATGAACATACGAATGGAATCACGCAGCGGATCAACTTTTGAACCCTCGGCATGTTCCCATTTCACGGGCACTTCTTCTATGCAGTAGCCAAATTTACGGGCCAAAAATAATTGCTCCACATCGAAACTGAATCCGTAAAGTTTTTGTTTATCGGCAATCTGGTGGGCCACATCATTCTGGAAAGCTTTAAAGCCGCATTGTGTGTCTTTGATTCCGCTGACCGCAAACAAGCCGACCACGGAGTTAAAAACAAAACTCATCAGGTCGCGGTAAAAAGGTTTTTTCTCAACTTCAGATTCAGCCATGCGCCGGGAACCGATGGCAATGTCGCAGCCGCCCTCAAGTATGGGCAATAGCTTGTCGACTTCACCAATGGGAGTGGAAAGGTCGGCATCAGAGAAGAGCACGTATTTGCCTCTGGCCCGGAGCATTCCTCTGGCTACGGAAAATCCTTTTCCCACGTTTTTTACATTTTCCATGATGGCACTGACATTCTGGGCCTTCATTTCCTGATTGTAGATATCCACGGTCTTAACCACTTCGGTCGTCCAGTCCCGGCTGCCATCATCAACAATGATGATTTCACTCTTGTACGGCTGGGCATCAAGGAACTCTTTCACCGTGTACAGGGTGTCTGCAATGCGTTCCTGTTCATTGTAGGCCGGGATGACCACAGATAGATAATATTCAAAATCTTTATCAATCATGAGAAACCTCATTTTTTAGCCGAGAGCACAACTCCCGCCGATATTACCAGAATTCCCGCCCAACGTGTTGCGGAAATTTGCTCCCCGAACATCCACCACGAACCGAGGGCCACCAACACATAGCCGGAACTAAGCAGAGGATAGGCGTAGCTGAGGTCAAGCCTGCCAAGCACCGCCACCCAGATGACCATGGCCATTCCGTAAGCAAACAGCCCCCCGAAAACCCATGGTTGAAATACAATTGCAAAAGCGGTCATGATATTTGGTTCGTCTAACGGGCCGAGCGCGAGCATACCTTTCTTCATGAAAAGCTGTCCTAAAACACCGAGGATTACCGAGCAGGCTACAAGCAGATATGATTTCATAATCTAGCTCCTTGAGATGAGGACAATGCCCAGTATGATGGTTGCGATGCCGATATAGCGGTGCATGGGGATTTTTTCTTTGAAGAAATATTTGGAAGCAATAGTGACCAGTACGTAGCCTAAACTCATCATGGGATAGGCTAGACTCAGTTCTATACGCGAAAGAACCATGAGCCAGAGAAAAGCCCCAAGGCCCAGTGCACCGATTCCAAGGAAAATATGAATATTGGCAGCTGCGGCAACGACGGATTTTCCTGCGGACATTTCATCCTTGATGCGTGTGGCCCCGAGCTTCTGGAAAATTTGTCCCAGCGTGGTCATGGTCACAGATAGGACTACGAGTATGTATTCCATCAGTCATCCTCCTTTGCCGAAAGATATTTTTCCATGGTCAGGACATTCACATCCTGTCTGCGTTCATATTTGACTGAATCCATGACCTGCTTGATCAGAAACAGGCCGTAACCTCCTTCGTGCGGGACATCCAAATCAGGTGTTCCGATCAGTTCAAATTCAAATCCTTCCCCGGAATCCTCGACTTCGATTATCAATTTTTGCCCATCTGAAATCAGGCGCAGGGCAATGCTTGCATCGCCAACAGAATTGCTGTGCCGGATCGCATTGGACACTGATTCGGATACCGCAAGGTCAATTTCCTGTCCTATTTCGGAAGGAATGGACAAAATATCCCGGCACTGACGGACCATCTCTGCGCTGATGGATAAATTTTTCAGGTCCGCATTGAATCTGCGGTTCATGAAAAGTGGTTTGCTCATGAGCCGTCTCCGACTTTACGTAATGTATGAATTGAGATTTCAGGGGGGCAATTGAAACGGGCCTGTACACCGGAACACCCTGTTCCCCGTGAGGTGTAGCCGTGCATGTTCATATGTTTCCATTTGCCGGCGGTCATGTAGCGTGGACAATTCGCGTGGGTGATTAACGGGGTCCCGCCCGGTAAGCAAATCTGTCCGCCATGGGTATGTCCACAAAGGTATAAATCTGTATTGTAACCAGTTGCTTCGGAGTATAGCTCCGGGGAATGGGCGAGCAGGATCGAAGTCATCTCCCGAAGTCGTGCCCTATAGGCCCTCCCGAGATCGTGGGTTCCGTAGAAATGTGGGTCATCAACACCGGCGATATAAAGTTCTGCACCATTATGTTTGATACTTTGCCCTTCATTGAGCAGGATGCGCACTCCGCTTTCTTCAAGGGTCGGGATCTGTTCTAAAAAGTCATGATTACCGAGTATCCCGAATATTCCGTATTTGGCATTGATTTGTGAAACCAGCCGGGACATGCCGATGGAGGACTGTTTGTGGTTGTCATGGGTTAACAGGCGAAAGTCCCCGGTCAATACGCAAAGATCGCAACTTAGCGGTGCCACCATATCAAAAAGGGTCTTTCCGCCGTCAATGAAGCCATCAACGTGAATGTCGCTCAGATGCAGAATTCTGAATCCATCCAACCTCTGCGGCAGGTGCGGAATGAAGAATTTATTTTTTTCAATTTTGAAATCAAGGCTGTTCCGTTTACCCCGTTCCCGCATGCCGGACAGACGGAGGGTTAAATCTACAAACCTAATGAAAGAATCCAGATTCTCCAGATGTACATACCCATAGCCTTTACCGAACCATGAGGCAGAAAGTTCAACCTGCATCCTCAAACGTTGCGAGATCGCTTTTTCGCCCATTCGGCGTGCCAGGGAAGCATATAAGCTGTGAGACAGAGGGTTATTTTTCATTCCCGGCCCCCGAAAATTCAAGACAGCAAAGGGTCACATCATCTTGAAGCGGCTGGTTGGCACCAAAAGTCAGCATTTCTTCATATATACAATCCAATAAACCGGCAGACGCTTCTGAGCTGTTGCCAAGAATGCAGGACTCCAAACGGGGTGCTCCGAATTGTTCGCCGCTTGGTGATTCATATTCAGATAGGCCGTCAGTGTACACGATCAACCTGTCTCCGGGGTTGAATGGAACGGTTTCTTCTTCAAAAGGAATCCCGATCCCTGCCCCGATGACGCTGCCACCTTTCTCCAGAGTTTCAACGCTACCGTCCCGCCGCAGAAGTAATGGTGGAAGATGTCCGGCACTGCTGTAGGTTAGGACTCTCTCTGATTTATTCACCACGCCGTAAAACATGGTGAAGTGCTTGTTCATCCTTTCGATGGGAAAATCCGTATCAAGCTGTTGCAGCAGCTTGGACGGGGGGATAATTCTGTTGTGCTGTCCGGTAAAATTGTCGGACTGGGAAAGAAGTTGTGAAACCGAGACAGCGGCAAGTGCGGCCGAAACCCCATGCCCGCTGATGTCCATCAGGTAAAAGGCACTGTGTTCAGCATCGAGTTCCACCATGTTGAACATGTCGCCGCCCACATAATCACTGGGTTTGAACAGCCAACTCAGGCAGACTTGACCCAGTGAGCATATTTGCTGTGGGAGAAAGCTTTGTTGGATGAAAGCCGCGGCAGCTAAATCTTCTTTGATTATGCGTTCTTTTTCTTTGTTGCCTGTGATCAATTTATGTTGTTCCAGTCCGGCATTGATGACTTTTTTTATAGTGTCGCGCTCTGCGGGTTTGGTCAGAAAGCGGAAAACATGGCCCTGATTAAGCGCGGTCACAGCGGCATTGATATCAGCGTGTCCGGTTAAGATTACACCGATAGCATTTTCATCCAGTTTGCCGATTTCAGAAAGAAATTGCAGCCCGTTCATGTCCGGCATTTTCAGGTCGGAAACCACAACAGGATAGGGTCCTTTCTCTTTATAAAATTCAATGGCCTGTACCGGATGATTGACGGTGTCTATGGCAAAATCTTTACGCAGCAGGCTACGGAAGGATGCGAGAATGTTTTTATCGTCATCCACGAATAGGATTCTCGGCTTCATTTCAACCTCTATAGAAATATGTTTTGTATAATTTTTATTTTTAAAAATACAACAAATCACATCTTTTAGTCTATTAAATAAATAATTTTGCTATATCGTAACAGCCTGCCGATTTGGCTGGCATTATAAATTCTATTTTTCCTTAGGGATAAGCACGCTTACCTGCGGCTGAGGTTCGGAATGTTTGAACATTCTTGGGATGCGCAATGTAGCTGTTTCGCTGACCTCATGGCCCTTTGATATAAGCAGGGTCCCCTCAGGGGTACGAATATCCTGATCTATGATCATACCGGGACGCAGATCTGATAATGGTAAGATCTTGGAATCGAACTGGTCATTAATGGCTAAAGCAGCATTTAAAGCTTTTAGCACCTTTTCATCGTACCAGCCGGAACGTTTTTTTAACTCCTGCAATGCTTTGTCCTGTCCCAGTGCTTTACCTGCAAGATCATCGAAATCGAGGCAAACTTTGAGAATGCGGCTTTCAAGAGGAGCATTAGGCAATTCTGACAGGGGCATATTCTGCTGCTTGATAATTTTGGCAACTTCCTCCATACGGGGAATGTTGGATATTAGTGCAGCCCCGGTTGCAGGGTGGTTATGGTAGCAGGAGAACTCTTCTTCGCTGAGAGTTTGCCCATGGTGAACTTTAGACATTGTTTCATAGCTCAGGCTGATGCACCCCAGTTGGGAAAGCATAGCGGCAAGATCAAGTTGCAGAGTATTTTGCAGACCGTATTGTTCCGCTGTTTTCAGGCAAATTCTGCGCACCCGTTCGCTACGGCTGAATGCTTCGGGACTGGTGATGTTCAGTACATCGGTCAGGAGTTTGATGCATCCTTTGAGTGTCCCGCGCAGCAGCTCTTTCTCTGCTGTGACCAGCTGGGACTGGCGCACTGCAGCTTTCAGCACCCTGCGTAATTCATCGCCGGGAACAGGCTTGGTTAAAAAGCGGAAGATGTGCCCCCGGTTGACTGCCAGTGAAGCAGCTTCAAGGTCACCGTGTCCGGTAAGCATGATGCGCACTGAGTCAGGTGCGATATCTTTGACCCTATGCAGAAACTCAATTCCGTCCATTGAGGGCATTTTCAGGTCCGAAGTTATGACTGCATAGTTGGAGCATTTGCTGATTTTCTCAAGACCTTCGGCTGCGCTTGCTGCCAGATCAATATCATACTCTTTACGGAGGAGTATCTTGAAGGATTTGAGGATATTAACCTCGTCATCGACAAAAAGGATTTTATGCTTCTTCATGACTTACTCCTTCTTGCTGTCCGGGCTGTCTGACAGGCAGTTTGATGCTGAAAGTTGTTCCTTGACCAGGTACGGATTCTACATCAATACTTCCTTGATGCCTGCCGACGATGATGTCATGTACAATTGCCAGTCCCTGCCCTGATCCCCGGCCCACTTCTTTGGTGGTGAAGAAGGGATCGAATATTTTGTCTTTGATTTCGGCAGGTATGCCTTTGCCGTTATCTGCCAGCCTGATAACTACACTGTCATCTTCGTGCATGGTGGAAATTGATATGGTCCCCTTTTCTCCCGTCTCTTCGTATTTTTCATGAAGGGCATGGGCAGCGTTGACTATGATGTTAAGTAACACTTGGTTGATGCTGCCGTGAAAGCATTCCACCAAAGGAATCTGAGCTAATTGCAGGTCCATTTCTGCATAATATTTCCATTCATTGCTGGATACTGTGACAGTGGTTTGAATGAGGGAATTGAGATCCGCAGGTTGCATATTCTGCTGTCCCGGATGTGAAAAATTCTTCATGGCCTGGACAATACCAGCCACCCTGTTGACCCCGTCCTGTGCGCGTTCGCAAGATTCCGGGATTTCTTCGATGATGAATTCGAGGTCCTTGTCTTCGGCTTCATGATCTCTTTTGGCGAGAATTTGCGGAAACAGATCGGCCTTACGGCATTCGTCAATAATCTGCTTGTCTAGTTCATGGATACTCAATAAGTCAGTAAAGGCTTCTTGCTGGAATAGTACTGAGTTACCCACATACTGGATGGGGGTGTTAATTTCATGGGCTATTCCTGAAGCAAGCCGGCCTACGGACTCCAGCTTACGAGCCATTTCCAGCTTACGCTCAAGATTTTTTCTTTCACTGATATTGAAAAGGATCACCGCGAGATGTGGGCGGCTCTTGATGGTTATGGGCAGGATATGGCGAGTGACCGGAATCAGTGTTCCATTGACTCCGACAATAGAAGTTTCGATAGTCGGGTTGTCCTCATAGGAATGAGGGCATACTTCCTCAAGATGATCGCCTTGACCCGCAAAGATGATGTCGCAATTGAGTCCGAGAATATTGTCGCGCGAAAAACCGAACATAGCTTCCGCAATTTCATTGAGTTCGGCAATAGCTCTGCTCTCAACATCAATGATCAGGAAAGCTGCTTGGATTCCGTTAAGCAGTGAGAGGAGTAGTTCCCGGTTTTGCCTTATTTCTTCCTCTGCTTTTTTGCGTTCAAGGACTTCAAGGGTAAGCTCTTCGGTTTTTTGAGTGAGGTCAGCTGTGCGTTCATCAACAAGTTGTTCAAGCTGTTCATTGAGTTCTTTGAGGCGTTTCTCCTGCTCTTTGCGTTTTGAAATGTCGCGCACAATGGCGGTGAACATAACCGCGTCATGAGTACGGATTTCGTTAATTGAGAGTTCAATGGGAAATCTGGAACCGTCTTTACGAACTGCCTCAATCTCGCGCCCGATGCCGATTACCTTTGGGATGCGGGTTTCAAGGTATCGGCGAATAAAGCTATCGTGATTGGGGCGCAGTTCCGGGGGGACGAGGATTCTTACATTTTGTCCTTCCAGTTCGCCGGGACCGTAGCCGAAAATTTTCTCTGCTGCCGGGTTCACTGTCAGGATTTTACCTTTGGAATCGGCAGTGACAATGGCATCAATAACCCCATCGAAAAGTGCTGTAAGCTTGGCCTCACGGTCCTCAAGGGATTTATAGGCCGATTTTTTCTCAGTAATATCATTTTTGATAGCAATGAAATTTATAACCCTGCCTTTGTTGTCTGTAACCGGGGTAATGGTTTGCTCTTCGTGGTATATTTCGCCGTTCTTGCGGCGGTTGACCATTTCTCCGGTCCAAGGTTTCCCGGCGAGTATTGTGGACCACATTTCTTTATAGTGCTGCTGTGAGTGATACCCGGATTTCAGTACTTTCAAGGTCTTGCCGTAGACCTCTTTGAATTCATATCCTGTTATGCGTGTAAAGGCTTTATTCGTCCAATGAACCCTTCCGATATTATCGAGAATTACAATGGCATCAGCCGCAGCAGCCAGTGCAGCCCCTTGAATACGGTACTCAGCAAGTTCTTTTTCCTGCGATGAATCCCGTGCAATGATGATGGTGGTGGGCGGTCCTTCAATTGTCTCCAGATATTGAACTTTAACAACAAATGGGATGTTGTCAGAACCAAAAGTGTAATTGCCCTGCTGCGATGTTTGATTGCGCAGGGCAATGGAAAGGGGGTGCCCCTCGGTCGGTAAATCCTGCCCACGTTGTCGCAATGGGAAAAGTTCGGTCACTTCCCTTCCCATGATAAAAATGCGTTTAAGCCCGATCAATTCGGCAAAGCTGTCGTTGCACCACTTGGCTTTGCCTTCATTGTCTGTCCAGAGGATAGCTTCTTCTATTGAGCTTAAAACAGCCTCGAGTCTGCCGATAACAGAACGCAATTCAGCTATAAGCTGGTCTCTACCTTTCATTGGTGTAAACCTTAGCTGCGCGGGGTAATGCTGGCGGCGAAACTTATCTCTCCGTTAACTTCACCGCTCATAATGTAGTGGTCGGCGAGAGAGACCGTATTGTCGCTACTTACGATTTCAAGGTCCAGGTGTTGCCCGAGTAATGTGGCTTTCCCCGTGGAAATGTAGGCGGAAAAGCCCAGCTGATGGGCATCACGCAGGGCAGAAGGGATTATAGAGGTCAGCGGGGTTCCAATTAATTGAGCCTCTTTCCAACCGAAACTTTCAGTAAAGGATGAATTAATCATGGTGATGATACCTTTCAGGTCTGCTGCAATAACAGGTTTATCTGTGGTCTTGATCAGTTCTTCGAATGTCATCTCCAGCTCCCGGATATGATGGTGGTTTTATTTTGAAATTAATCATGCCACAGGGCTGAGGTTAATGACAAGGGAATGATATTTATTTTAGTTGTGGATTTTCCGCTATTTCGATTGCATGCATTTTTCTTGAATTGCATGCAATTGAAGTGTGCAATTATGCTTGCGTGCTCTTACATAATTTTTGTTCTGATTTTTAAGTTTAGATATTTAAGTGTGTTATATTTTTTTTGTTGCGTTTGGTTTATGGCATGTCTTGTGCTAAATGGGCCGCATGCAACGTACTACTACAACATGTCCGTACTGTGGTGCCGGCTGCGCTCTCTCCTTGGAGGTTGAGGAAGGCCGCATTGTCAGTGTTTCTCCCGGTCCTGAACCCTCAGTAAATCAGGGGGCTTTGTGTTCCAAAGGACGGTTCGGTTTCGACTTTGTCCACC
Source organism: Desulfovibrio sp. UBA2564 (assembly GCA_002340305.1). GTDB lineage: Bacteria > Desulfobacterota > Desulfovibrionia > Desulfovibrionales > Desulfovibrionaceae > Maridesulfovibrio. The sequence continues at coordinate 1,515 of DDLU01000154.1, read as the reverse complement.
ACCGTGACCGTTTAAAAACCCCGCTGATCCGCAAAGATGGCAAGCTTGTTCCGGCTTCTTGGGATGAGGCACTTGATCTTGTGGCAAGCCGCTTGGGTTCGATTGTATCCGAACACGGTCCGCAGGCTGTGGGTGGATTCAGCAGTGCCCGCTGTACAAATGAAGAGAATTATCTTTTCCAGAAATTTTTCCGCGCAGGACTCGGCAGCAACAATGTCGATCACTGTGCGCGGCTTTGACATGCCCCCACTGTAGCCGGTCTGGCTACATCACTTGGAAGCGGTTCCATGACCAACTCAATTCGTGAGTTATGGGATATGGGGCAGGGCGATTGTGTTTGCGTTATCGGTTCCAACACTACCGAGTGCCATCCGATTATCGGTATAGGTATGATGGAGGCCGGAAGGAACGGTGCCGGATTAGTGGTCATTGACCCGCGTGAGATAGACCTTGCAAGGCAGGCTGATGTCTGGCTCAGGCTGCGACCGGGGACTGATACGTCGTTACTGTCTTCCATTGCCAGGGTTATTCTTGATGAAGGGCTGGCTGATGTGGAGGCCGTATCCTCGGCTACCGAAGATTTCGCAGCTTTCCGCGAAGAGCTGAAGGGTTTTGATCCCGAAAGTGTGGCCGCTATAGCTGAAGTTTCTGCTGACGATATCCGCAAAGCAGCCCGCCTGATCGGACGTTCTCCCAATGCTGCATTTTATTACACCATGGGCGTTACCCAGCACACAACCGGAACCAACAATGTGCTTGCTGTTTCCAACCTTGCGTTGCTTACCGGAAATATAGGCCGTCCTAAAACCGGGGTGAATCCCTTGCGTGGTCAGAATAACGTGCAGGGTTCATGCGACATGGGTGCCTTGCCTAACGTTTTGACCGGATACCGTCCGGTTGCTGATGATGCGGTGCGGGGAAGCTTTGAAGCCAAGTGGGGAGTCAAGCTGCCTGCTGAGCCGGGAATGACCATTCCTAAAATGTTGCATGCAGTTGAGGAAGACCACCTCAAAGGGCTTTTTATTTTTGGGGAAAACCCAATGCGTAGCGACCCGGATATAACTCATGTTGAGCATTGCCTGCGTCATGTTAATTTTCTGGTAGTTCAGGATCTTTTTCTTACCGAAACAGCCGCCTTGGCTGATGTGGTCCTGCCCGGAGCCAGCTTTGCTGAAAAGGATGGAACTTTTACCAGCACAGAACGCCGTGTGCAGCGGGTAAGACGGGCTGTGAATCCTGTTGGGCAGAGCCGCCCGGATTGGGAGATTCTGGCTGAATTATTGACCCGTCTGGGACGCACTGAGTGTTATTCCGGTGCCAGCGATGTTTTTGATGAGATGCGCTCCTTGACCCCGACCCATGCCGGAATCACCTATACTCGCTTGGAGGCCGGGGGAATTCAGTGGCCTTGTCCTGATGAGTCACATCCCGGAACTCCGGTTTTGCATGTGGGCGGCTGCATGCGCGGCTGCGGTAAGTTTGTCCCTCTTGAACACCGCGAGCCTGCGGAGCTTC
>DDLU01000026.1 GCA_002340305.1 Desulfovibrio sp. UBA2564 | reverse complement strand
AAACTTTTGCAAAAGTTTCTCCGGACTCTTCAAAACCTTTTAATAAGGCTTCACCGCTGTCAGCGTTAAACTATCTTATTAATAAAACTTATCTTAAACCTACCGGCAAAGCCCAAATAAAAGGCTTTGGGGTTCTTAAACCCTTTTGCAAAAGGGTTTAAGACTCCCGGCATGGCCGCCGGAGGCATTCCTACTCAATAGTATGCATGTGCGGCACAGCCTGCACGGGGCCGAGCAGTTTTTCTACTGCATCGTAGTCCACTTCAATGCCGTTAACTGCCCATTCGAGAATCGCTTTCTGCATGTGTAGTCTGTTTTCAGCCTGATCAAAAATGATTGAACGTGGGCCATCAAGAACTTCTGCTGTAACTTCCTCGCCACGGTGAGCAGGCAGACAATGCATGACTTTGCAGTCAGGATCAGCATGCTTAAGCAGCCCATCATTAACCTGATAAGCAGCAAACGCCATTTCACGCTTTTTCTGCTCTTCTTCCTGCCCCATGGAAGCGAAAACGTCAGTATTCACATAATGAGCACCTTTAACTGCTTCGACAGGATCATGACTCAAGTTGATTTTTGCGCCCATGGATAGTGCGCGGGAAAGAATGCCATGATCAGGTTCATATCCTTTAGGGAAAGCCAGTGTCAGGTAGAACGGGAAATAAATAGCGGCGTTGATCCATGAATGCGCCATATTGTTACCGTCGCCAACCCATGCAACATGTACATTCGCAAGATCGGGAGTTCTTTCATAGATGGTCAACATATCACTCAGCACCTGACAGGGATGATATCTATCGGTCAAGGCGTTGATGACCGGAACAGAACCATGCTCCGCAAGAGTGCGTACTTTCTGCTGCCCGAAAGTACGGACAACAAGGGCATCCGCGTAACGGGAAAGAACCTGTGCGGTATCTTCAAGCGGTTCGCTTCGCCCGAGTTGGGATTCAGCGGGAGTCATGAAAATGGAATGACCGCCAAGCTGTTCGATAGCTACGTCAAAAGAAACTCTTGTACGTGTGGAGGCCTTTTCAAAAATCATGATAACGGTTTTCCCTTCAAGGGCGTTATTTCTGATTTTATTATCCTTGAGCTCTTTTGCGCGCAGCAAAAGCTGACCGAGTTCTGAACGGGGAACATCATTGATTTTAAGAAGATGTCTGATCATCGTAAAACTCCAGAGATATTTGGGGTGAGCCTTAAGTGACAATATAAGATAGCAATCGGGAATTATTGCCTATAAGGCTCGTCATTGTAAACCATAAAGATAGAATCATGGCTTAAAAAAGGGCAAAAAACGGGATTTGCACAGACGCAGCATATGGACAGTCCCGGCGCGGACCATGCTGCAGGAAACGGGTTGGCTTAAGAGTATTGCCAACCCAAGGTTCGCAGTCGAGCCTCAGGAGATACGGATTCAACAGCCATGTCGGTGAGTGAGTACATTTCAGGGCCGTGATCATACCCGGCAAGGTGTAGCATTGCATGCGCAAGCAACCTCACAGTGTGTTCTTCCGGCTGTTGGCCGTAGAGTCGGGTTTCACGGGCAAGTGTATCCACAGACAAAACTATCTCTCCTAAAAAATTGTTTTTTTTCAGATCGGGAATCTCGGAAAAAGGGAAGCTGAGCACGTTAGTCGGCCCCACACATCCCAAAAATTCTTCATTGACTTCAGCAATATCGGCATCATTGACTATTTTAAGATCAAAGTCAAAGCCTTCAAGGCTAAAAACCTTAAGCAACATGTCGCCCATGCGTAAGAGTTCCCTTCTGGATAAGGGAAAATTCGCATCAAGCGTACATTCTACACTCAGGTTCACGCCCATTATTTACTGCCCTTACACTCGTAATGATCGTAAGCTTTAACAATACGAGCTACCAGCGGATGGCGGATAACATCAGAATCTTCAAACTTGATAAAGCTGATTCCGCGCACATCCTGAAGAATGTTAATGGCATCGACCAGACCGGAAGGTTCACGGTTAGGCAGATCAATCTGGGTAATATCACCGGTGACAACGGCTTTGGAGCCGAATCCGAGACGGGTGATAAACATCTTCATCTGCTCTGGAGTAGTGTTCTGGGCTTCATCAAGAATGACGAAAGCATTGGAAAGAGTGCGTCCGCGCATGAATGCCAGCGGCGCAATCTCGATGATATTTTCCTCAATCATGTCCTGCACCTTGCCCATATCAAGCATATCGTACAGCGCATCATAAAGAGGACGCATGTAAGGATTAACCTTATCCACAAGGTCCCCGGGCAGGAAGCCAAGTTTTTCCCCGGCTTCAACAGCGGGACGGGTCAGGATAATCCGGTTAACTTCCTTACGCTGCAAGGCATAAACAGCCATGGCAACGGCAAGGTAAGTCTTCCCGGTACCGGCAGGACCAACCGAGAAGACCATGTCGTTTTCGCGGATAGCAGAAAAATATGCGCGCTGAGTCAAGGTGCGCGGAGTCAGGGATTTTTTGGCGGATACAGCAAAAAGCTCATCCCTAAAAATTTTGATCAGGTCGGCCTTCGGGTCGCGGCAAAGGATGCGGTAAGCAGCCTCCACATCCTGCGGAAACACCTCCTTACCTGATTTCAATAGCTTATAAAGCTGGGTAAAAGACTTTGCGACCGGGTCAATGAGTTCTTCATTCTCAGAGATAAGTTGCAGGGAATTCCCCTTGCTCTCAATTCTGACACCGGACTGACGTGAAATAAGATCAAGGTTTGCATTCTGGGCACCGAACAGCACGCTCGCAAGTCCCACATCATCAAACTCAAGCTTTACCCGAAATTGTTCTTTATCTGCCATTAATTACTTCCCGTTCTTTTTGAAAGAAGGAATACGGCAGGACGGGCGAAGATGCAACCGATTTAGTTCAACAAAATTATACGCTGAGAAGATCATCAACAGCAGCCAAAATTGCCTTGGCATTAAAGGGCTTTGTAAACGTATACTTAACCCCGAACATCTTAATCCAGTCAAGCGAATCATAATTAGCTGAAGAACTGCCACCGGACACTGCGATAATCTTTATATCCGGATTTTCTTTCATCAATTCCCTGACAGTCTGCACACCTTCTTTTTCAGGCATGAAAATATCTGTGATAACCAAGTCGATCAGATTACGGTCGTACCCCTTTACAGCCTTAACTCCATCCTCGGCTTCCGTAACAAGGTGCCCTTCCTTCTCAAGCATTGCTTTAAGAACCTGACGTGAAATAGGATCATCATCTACGACGAGAATCCGGGGCATAAAACTTCTCCTTAACTACACAAAAGATATCAATCACAAAACGTTATGAAAGCAGCTTACGGTTAAAACGAAGCTGTCACGTTAGGAATTAACTTCTAAAAAAAATATTTTCAAGATATTAAAGAAAAAACTTAATAACGTCCTTTGCGGCTGCCTTTAAAAATTTCATATTCCAGAAAACGGCATTCGATCTTTGCATTCCAAAAAATCAACCTTTTCGATGACTTCAGGCCGATAAATTTTGCCAATTCAAGGTTTCCAGTGAAAATATATCCCTTATATCCCTGACATTTATTCTTCAAAAAATCGCCGATCGCAGTGTAAATTTTCTCCAGCTTGGTCTTACTGCCAAGACGCTCACCGTATTCGGGGTTCATAATGAGCACCCCACCACCATCAGGGACCTTAGTCTCGCGGAAATCACAAACATCAAATTCAATGTGATGCTCCACCCCAGCAGCACGGGCGTTTTTGCGTGCAGCTTCAACAACTTCAGGATCAATATCAGTGGCGACGATCCTTCCTTCAATGGAATCCCGCTCACGATCCTCAGCATCAATACAGAGATTATCCCAGTATTCAGGATTGTAACCGGGCAGCTTCATAAAGGAATAATGTTCACGCATAAGCCCCGGAGCACCGTTTAATGCAACCAGAGCAGCTTCAATAGCCAGAGTACCACTACCGCACATGGGAGAGACAAAGTTACCGCGACCGTACCACTTAGCGGCGCGGATCAGGGTTGCAGCAAGGGTTTCCTGCAATGGAGCTTTAGCGGGAAATTTGCGGTATCCACGACGGGACAGAGGAATGCCGGAAGTATCAAGGTAAACAGTACATTCGTCATCTTTCCAATGCAGAAAGACTACGATGCCGGACATGTCAGGCCCGGAAGAAGGCCGTCTTCCGGTCTTTTCACGAATTCGGTCAACAATAGCATCCTTGACCTTCACGTTGGCAAAACGGGAATCATTGACAGTCTCAGTACGTACAGATGAAGTCACAGACAGGTAGTCGTCCGGTCCCATAATCTTTTCCCAGACCATTTCATTAACCTGCTTGTACATCTGATCCGGGGTATCGGCTTTGAAACGCTTAAGCTGGTACATAACGCGATGACCGCAACGCACCCAAAGGTTAAGGCGCATGCAATCATTCAGGGATGCCTTGATCTCCACGCCGGCAGGAAGCTCAGCGCGAATCTTGAATCCCAGCCTTCCTACTTCTTCAGCAAGATAGGGGCTGAAATTTTTGGGACAGGTAACCAGAACAATACTTTTGCGTTCAAAATCCAACATATTAACCTCACCGGACAACTGGTTGTCCTCAAAATATATTTAATACGGGTCGCAGACCATTTCCTGCATACACCCTTTAGCTCAATAAAAAAAGGCCCTGCCACAAAGCGGGCAGAGCCTTATATACATATAATTTATAAACAACAACCCTTATTTCTTAAGAGCTGCCTTCATTTTATCGAACTCAGCAAGAATCTGCCCATCTTTTTGGGGAGCGAACATATTCACCGCCATAATAGTCAGCAGGTTAGCAACAAAACCGGGAACAATTTCATACATGGTTGCGCCAAGTCCTGCATCCTTCCAGAACACAAGTACCAGGGTACCGACAATCATACCGGAAAGTGCGGAAATCCATGTTGTTTTTCTGCTAAACAGAGAAAACAGGACAACCGGGCCGAACGCTGCACCGAACCCACCCCATGCATAGGAAACGAGTCCCAGAACAGTATTACCGGGAGTCAAAGCCATACTCATAGCAATGATGGAAATTACCAGAACACAAAGACGACCAACAAGCATAAGTTCTTTATCAGAAGCTTCACGGCGAAGAATCTTTTTATAGAAGTCCTCAGTAAGTGCGGAGGATGAAACCAACAGCTGGGAGTCAATGGTAGACATAATCGCGGACAGAATTGCTGCCAGAAGCACGCCGCCGACCCAAGGATTGAAGAGCTTGGAAATCATGTAAATGAACACTTTTTCCTGCTCACCACCCTGCAGGCCGTCGAACATGGGAATTGCTACCATACCGACCACAACGGCACCGGCAAGGGAAATAACTACCCAGATAAGAGCAACTGCTGTTGCTTTAGGCAATTCTTTGATGGAGCTGATCCCCATAAAACGGGTCAGAATGTGCGGCTGGCCAAAATAACCAAGTCCCCATGCCATGGTGGAAATTACTGCGATAATAGAAAGAGGTGCACCTGCGCCATTATGAAAAAGACTGGTAGAAATATTCTTCGCTGCCATTTCAGCTTCAATGACGGAAATGCCGCCGTTGTCAATTGTTCCCAGAATCGGAACAAGAACAATAGCGAAGAACATCAGGCCACCCTGAAAAAAGTCAGTCCAACAGACAGCCATGAACCCGCCAAGGAAGGTATAAGCGACGATTACCACCGCACCGGAAATCACAGCCACGGAGTAATCAATATTAAACATGGACTCGAAGAGCTTGCCCGCAGCGACAAGGCCGGATGAAGAATAGATGGTAAAGAATATCAGAATAATGACCGCAGAACCAACGCGCAGCAGGCTGGTAGGATCATTAAAACGTTTTTCAAAAAAGGATGAGATTGTGAGGGTATCAGTCATCTCAGTATAGGCACGCAAACGGGCGGAAACAAAAATCCAGTTCAAAGCAGTACCGATGAAAAGCCCAATAGCAATCCAAGCCTCAGTCATACCGCCAAGATAGACAGCACCGGGAAGGCCCATAAGCAGCCAGCCGGACATATCACTTGCCTGCGCAGAAAGAGCGGTAACCCAGCCGCCTAGTCCACGCCCGCCAAGGATGTAACCTTCGATATTAGAAGTACGCTTGTAAAAATACCAGCCCACAGCCAGCAGGAAAACCAGATAAACACCAAATGTAAGCAAAGTCTCAGTCTGAATCACAATAAATCCTTTTTGAACAAGTAAAGAAAACAGAAACAACCTAAAACGTAAAAAGGGGCTACTATTTAAACATCCTGAGCGTTATGTACAAGATATTTTTTTTCAACGTAGATTGTGCGGCTATTTAATCATTACGGATTAAAATATTCCGTTTTTCATTCAAACAGTTTATTATTTTCATTCGAAGCAATTTACGGATGAAGAATTTAACCTAAAGTAGTCACTAATTATACGCAATGAACAATTAATGCTAATTTTGGGCATACAACTTGACAATTTTAGCTCTTAAAACAAAAAGATATGTACTCACAAACCAGAAAACACGAGGTGCCACTTGCCTGCATTAATAATCGCAGGAATCACCCTGCTGGTAATAATCGGGATATCATTCTACGCTAAAAAGAAAGACCATAGCGGATTAGGCGTTTTCTTTTCACTCTACTGTGTAATTTCAATCATTATATACGTTGCCACCCTGCCGGAAGGTAAACCATTCATGCTGGTAGATATTCTCGGACAGATCGGCGTACTTACGACAGCTGTCGGGGTAATCATCCCCCACGCAAAGGGAGCCAAAAAAGCCTTCTACATCCTACCGGGCCTGCTCATCTTAGCGATATCGCTATCCATACATATTAGCAGGGTCGACCAGCAAAGCCAAAACGGGACCGCAATTAACCAGACGCTCACCATGCAATCCAACCAGACCGAACAAGAAGAAAAAAGTCCGCAGCTCTGAAAAATACAAAGCAAGGCACTTTTACCCAAAATTAAGACCTTCCCAATTCTGAAGAATCTACTGCATCACTCTCTGTTCAGGATTCATCTTCTCAATCACATCATAAATCATCTCCGCAAACTTATGCATGCGCGCCGCGAACTGTTCATCATGGACCGCAGCCGCATCCTGCTCCACAAGAGTCGCTACAGCTTGTAACTGCACCGCCCCCTGGGCCAGAGTAATGTTTCCGGCCTTCATTTCTTCCGATATAAATTTAACTTGATCTGCGTATTTTTTTAGCGGGTTCATGGATAAATGAATACATCAGGTATGAAAAAATTCAAGTCGTAGGCACCAAAGCTCAACGAAACGACTATCCACCGTAATTAATACTTAAGGATGCCCCTTCAGGCAATCTGCAAGCCAGCTCTTCCATAAGCTCACTTACTGTCAATTCACGCTGTTGCTCACGAGTAATTCGTTTCTCTATTTCAGTGTAAGTCAATGCTCCGCACGGCTCATCGGACAAAACCCTATATTTGGGGCCAGTCCCTGTCCGAATCCAGTGAGGATCGACACCGGAAACTTCAAGAGCCTTAAGCAGCCAATCAGACGGAATAGAGTTACGGCGCTTGGCATCCGAAATTGATGACTGCTTAATTCCAAGGGCCTCAGCCAGTTTCACTTGCGTAACCTTGCCATCAAAAACAAGAACTTCACCCAACCGGGACAACGCACCACTAAAATCAAAGTCATTTGTCATAACAGCCTCTCTTGAAAAGCAATCTGCACAAAACACCTCTCCAAGACTTGTGCTTCCCTGCTTTTTAAAATAACTTTTAACCTGTTTCAAAACTTGCGAACTCAAAAAAACAGGTAAAAAGTTTTCTCTTTTGTCTTTTTTATTTCTATAAACAAACTTTTTACCTATCACAAGAACTATTTTATAAAACAAGAGATAGACTTCCCATGTCCGATATTGTCGAAAGATTCCTGAGCATCAAAAACCTTGTAGGTATCAAGCGCAACGAATTCTGCAAAAGAGTCGGTGTTTCCGCTACAACCCACGACAATTACCAAAAAGGCAAAGGAACGCCAAAGGCTCCATTTTTGAGTAAGGTTTGCGAAGAATTCTGCATCAACGGACACTGGCTTCTCACCGGAGAGGGTGATGTTTTTACGGACGAATCTCCTGCTCCATCACGCCCTGCTGATCCTAATATCCTGAATACTGGTGAAAACTTAAATCTCATCGGCCTCGCCCAATGCGGCGTAGACGGTTGGTCCCAGACCATGCCCATCGCCATCAATAGTTCCGTGCCGGAATTCCACAAAGACTACATCGCCGCCCTGACCATCGGAGATTCCATGGTCCCGGCAGGAGTCCTGCCCGGTAACATAGTCTACTGCGACCCCCGGCTACAACCCTCCATAGGAGAACCAGTATTTGTCATGCGCCGCGATGCCCACGGCGAAGAAGCTGCGGGGGTAAAGATATACAAAGGTCAGGATGAAAAATGGCTGTATTTACAGGGCTGGCTTGCCAAGCAGGGAAATAAGCCGCAGACAGAGTTCAATATTCAGCAGCTTGTTAATGAGATTAGTATTATTGCTCCGGTTGTTATGATTCGGAGGCGGGTTTAAACTTCATTTCGACTAACTGCCAAAACTACGCAATCATTATGTAATGCACTACAATTTATATGCATTAGAATACTTAACACAAAAACACCCCCTTAAAACATCTATGCGGATGATGCTATAAGGGGGTGTTTATATTTGCAATGGTGCGAAAGGAGAGACTCGAACTCTCACGGATTAACCGCTAGATCCTAAATCTAGTGCGTCTACCAATTCCGCCACTCTCGCAACCAAATCTTATGGGCTATTTATTGAACAACACTCGTTATGGTTTAAACCAAACATGGGTGCTGTCCCGTGCAGCCGTTGCGTTAATATAAGCAGGACCACTGCTTGTCAACAAAAATTATAAAAAATCTTTGGAAACGGCAACTTTAATTACATGGACATAGCCGCGAGAAGTTTTCTAAGCTTTGCTTCCAAGTCTTCAAAATCCTTAGCCAGAACACGCAGGCAGGGCTCTATGCCTTTTGCCCCGGAGTCGCAAACAACATCTACTATTTCCGGCTCGGGATGTTCAGACATAGCTTTGCAGGTTCCCCACTCCAAAGTACTTTCTTCGGTTCCGGGAACTTCTCCGGGCTCATCGGCACGGTCAAACCATGCTTCCACAAATCCGCATCCGGCAGCTGCAGCCAAGATATTTTTATTGAGCCTTAAGCCTGCGGCGCAGCGAACTTCAGGATGAGACTTTCTAGCGCAAAGCAAAACCTTGGCTACATGGCTGGAGGCTCCGAATTCAGGATATCCGCAAACCATAACCTCACCCTTACGGGTACAGGATATTCTGCCACTGAACGCGGCAACATCTTCAAGATCGGCGGCATAGGGCAAAGCCACGCCAACATTCATACGCACTTCAGGAATCAGTTGATTCAAACCGTCCATACCCTCCAGCTTCAAACCGAATTCATGCAGATCAGACAAAACGCCCTGTTTCATCTTTTCAATGAGCATAGGTGCAAGATGGTTAGGCGGGCCACTTCCCTCGCCGAGATCAAAACCGGCACGCAGTGCCAAGTTCAGAGACTCCTGCGCTTTGCGCACAGCAGTTACCATGTCATAACCTTTTGCCAACCCGGAAGCGATTGTAGCCGACAGAGTGCATCCTGTGCCATGACTATTCTTAGTCTGCACCCGCTGCTGCATAAGCGGGATAGGCTGCTGCCCTTGAATTCCGAGCCAGTCTGTGGCGGCTACGGAATCAAAATGTCCACCCTTAACCAGTACAGCCTTGGGTCCCATTTCCAGTAGGACTTCAATCGCTTTGAAAACATCTTCGCGGCTTTTGATCTCCATCCCGGTAAAAAGCTCCGCTTCGGGAACATTGGGAGTCAACAGGTCTGCCAGCGGAAAAATCTCTTTCATGGCCTGCACGGCATCCTCTTGCAACAACTTGGCACCACTGGTGGCAACGCATACCGGATCGATAACCAGAGGGAAATTCTTATTCTTAAGAGTCTCCCCTACCGCCCTGATAATAGGGGCGGAAAAAAGCATCCCGGTCTTAGCGGCCCGGACTTTAATATCATTACAAACCGTTTCTATCTGGAGGGATACAAACTCAGGCGAGACAGCCTCAATTCCGGTCACTCCGGTTGTATTCTGGGCAGTAAGTGCGGTAATGGCACTTGCTCCGTAACATCCGGCCATGGAAATAGCTTTAAGATCAGCCTGAATACCGGCCCCTCCGCCGGAATCAGAGCCTGCAACGGTCAAAACGCATGGAAGCGGTTTCATCATGCCTCCTTAGGCAATTGTTTTATTTTTATCCGTTAATTTTACCCATCGGTCCCCTCAGGGTCAATATGTGCTTTTTACTATACGTTTTATTAATAGAATGTAGACATAAACCTGACCCTATGCTTTATTATATATGATATTAATTAGGCAAATATGAACTTTCACTTTTTTATGACCTGTAAGGCAAGCTATGAAAATCGCATTTTTGGAAAATTGTTCGTCTGAAGCCATCAAAGAAAAATTATCCGGGCTTCTGCTTAAAGACCTCGTGCAAATGGACGAACTGCAAAATATGCTGGAAGCCAGTTATACTGCCACAGGCATGCCTTCAGGTATAATCGATGCTTTTACAGGTGAAATCTATGCTGGCACAGGCTGGCAAAAAATCTGTGTAAACTTTCACCGAGTACACCCGGAAACATGTGCAAAATGCATAGCCAGCGACACTGCGATCACTAACAAAATCCAAAAAGGCGAACACTACGGATATAAATGTATCAACGGCCTCTGGGATATCGGCATACCCATAATGTGTATGGAGCAGCATATCGCTACATTCTTTCTCGGCCAATTTTTCTACGAAGGCGAAGAACCGGACCGCGAATTCTTCGTTAAACAAGCTGATAAATACGGCTTTAAGCAACAGGAATATCTGGATGCTCTGGACGCAGTTCCCCGCTTCACCCGTGAGCGTGTTGAGCTAACCCTGAAGCATAACATTGCCCTTGCAGCCTTTCTTTCCGATTCCGCTTCCAAAAGCATGCGTAATTTTTATGAAATTGAGCAACGCCGTGAAGCTGAAACTGAGATCAAAAGTCTGCGTAATTATCTTGCTAACATCATTGATTCAATGCCCTCTGTTCTCATCGGTGTTGACCCGGAAGGACAAATAACCCAGTGGAATAAAGAAGCTGAATCCGTATCCGGTATCGCGCAGGACAAAGCTATCGGCGCAAAGCTGGAAGAAACCATGCCGACCCTCGGATCTGAAATGGAACGCATCCGCACGGCAATCACCACCCGCCGCAAGCAAGCCTACATCAACAGGCCCGGACCGGAGGATGATCAAACAGCCTGCGAAGACGTAACCATCTACCCTTTGATCGCCAACGGAGTTCGCGGTGCA
>DDLU01000017.1 GCA_002340305.1 Desulfovibrio sp. UBA2564 | reverse complement strand
ATTTACAACTCCGAAAGTCGAGGTTGTGACCTATCCATAAGGGCGAATGTGCGTGTTCCGAATGCCGGAATTTCAAATTCTCCATTTACTGATGGTTTGGGTGTCCATTTGCCATCGACATAGTCACCGGAAAAAATTGTGCCCCGTGAGGTAGCGTCCATTCCATCGTGATCAAGGATTGTTACTTTGCATTCTACTGCAGAGTCGGTGATGTTTGATATTTGGATGAAGGTATAAGAGTAGCTGTATGCGTTTTTGAAGTAGGTGAAAATCCCCGGTGCAACAGCGCGTCCCTGAGCTCGGAAGGTGGTGTTTTCGGCAAAAGCAGAACCGCAAATCAAAAGGATTACAGCAATTAAAATGAAGGTTGAAAATAAAGTTTTTTTCATCTTTACTCCTAGTGGTTAAATGTTGTGATTTTATGTTTATAGTGTTGTTTCCGCAAATATGAATTGTCTGGTTTTTATGGTAAAAATTAATTTAATCTTAAATAATTAAAAAAAGTGCTTGCCAAGCAGTTCTGATTTAGCTAAATCCTTTTTCACCCAAGCGGAGAGGTGTCCGAGTCCGGCTTAAGGAGCACGCCTGGAAAGCGTGTATAGTTAACGCTATCGGAGGTTCAAATCCTCTCCTCTCCGCCAGCTTGAAATTACAAAGCCCCTTGCAGTAATGTTGCGAGGGGCTTTTTCGTGTTTGACTTTCCATATCACAAGCCTATGATAGCCCGGTTCTTATACCTATCAAAAATGAGGAAAATATAATGATTTTACCCGGAATGGCTAAAGATGATGTAACCCTTGTGAAGGCTGACGGCAAACGCATTGAAGGGCTGAAGGCTGTTGTCTCCCTGCGCAGGATCGTGACTTTTAATACTGAAGTTAAAATCGAGCCAAAAGATATGATGATCAAACAGTGTGCTGATGGCGAACAGGAAGCATATCTTGTTCTTGATCCTATGTTTAATTACGCAGGAGATGGTATTCCTGAAAATTATCAGATTACTGTGCGCAAGGTTGCTGTCCCTGAGTAGCTTTGCATTTTTAAAGTCAGAATCCCCGTAATCAAATTGGTTGCGGGGATTTTCTTATGCAAAAAACAATAGTTGTGTTTGCGGGGACTTATTTTTTCTGGTAGCAAAGGGGTTGGTTGGAAATTCTACCCTGCTAGTCATATGTAACGACATTAAATCCCTTAATCAAGGGGAGTAAGCTATGAAGCCTACCGACCTGACATTAAACGAACAGATGCGCATAACCGCACATGAAATAGTTAAGCGTAAAGGACTGCTAGATATAACTGATGAGGATGCAGCAAACCTCAAAGCTGGTCGAGATGGTGTGATTTCTGATCTGGACACTATTGTAGATCATTTTTACGGCATATTGGTTGAGATAGATGAAGTTCCGTAATTGATAGGTGATGCAGAGAGTTTGTATCGCTTGAAGAATTATCTTCGTGGGTATATCCGGTCGCTGTTTTCCGGTGATTATGATGTTGATTATGTTCAATCGCGTTTGCGTATCGGGCTTGTTCATAAGCGTATCGGTGTACCGCCAAAACTTTATGTTGCTGCGTTTCAGATATTGAGCGGTTTGTTGCGGGAAAAGATGCGGGCTAGTGTTGATGTCGGCGACTGTCGGCTGTGTGCCGGAAGGCAGGATTCTTTAGAAAAGCTGATGCTTTTTGATTTGGTTCTTGTTTTTGATACCTACATCCAAGGGTTGATGGACGAAGTGAAACGCGGGCGTGAGGATGTTGAGAATTATGCCCGTGATCTTGAGCAGACAGTTGCTGACAGAACCAGGGAATTAGCGGAGCAGGCCCGCAAAGATGGAATGACCGGGCTATATAACCAAAAGACATTCTTTGAATTGATCCGTAAAGAGTTGTCCCGTTCTCAGCGCAGGGCGGAGAGGTTTTCGCTTTGCTATATTGATTTGGATAAATTTAAGCAGGCCAACGATACATTGGGTCATAAGTATGGCGATTCTGTTCTGATTAATGTCGCTAAAGCCATGGGTGAAGTACTTCGCGGTGAGGATATCGGTGCCCGCTACGGTGGTGATGAGTTTTGTGTTTTGTTACCTCATACTGAAATTGATGGGGCTGTGTCTGTCTGTGAAAGGCTGATAGAAATTTTTGATAAGATTGACACCCAGTGCATGGTGACCATGAGTATTGGTGTTGCAGAATACTTACCTGATAGCGGAATGGACGCAGATACGTTGATTAAGCAGGCGGACCGTGCCATGTATAAGTCAAAAAAGAGCGAAGGGTATAAAATTACGGTTTACTCTTCAGATTAGTAATTTTATATATGATCGAAATTTAAAAAAGCCGTGGGGTTATCCACGGCTTTTTCAGTTTCTACTTGTATTCAAAAACAAAATGGTAAAGACCTGCGCCTTCTTTACAATGAAGTTTTACTATATAATGTGTATTGTCTGCTGCAAATTTAATTTTTTTGCCAAACCAGTCAGTCTTGCCCAGTTCAGGAACTCTGCCGACTTCTCGTCCGTCTGGTGTGTAGAGTATCATCTCCGCGCTTGAATGAAGGTCTTTAATTGCTTCACGCATACCATTTACAAGGCTTGAACAGTCAGCATTAGGATCTTCGCACGCCCAGTCAGCATAGGCATCCCAGGCTTTGGCAGATTCTTCGACTTTTATGAAATTGCATTTGACGACATATTTTTTCCCTCGGACTGGTGGAGATATTTCGAAAGCGATATCGCCTGAATTACCGCTGGTCGCCATTATTGTGTTTAAAATTCCATTTTTAGTTGAAATATTCGTACCTGCATGTGCTACTATCACTGAAGCGAATAAAATGCATAAGGTAAAGGTCCATGTTGATACAGTCTTTGCGTTTAAAATCATAAATAGCATCTCCTTTTATAGAATTTGCTTTTTTAGTATTTCATATAAAAGGATTTGTCTATAGAATAATAAATAAAACTGTCTCTGACGATGAATATACAAAAGCCACCGGGATTAGTAATTTTATATTATGATCGAAATTAAAAAAGCCGTGGGTTTATCCACGGCTTTAATGATAGCGACACTGTATGATTGTTAATCTGTCTTTTTGATCATCAAATTTATAAACGAGCCGATGCTCGCAGTTAATCTTTCGTGACTAATACCCAGACAAGTCAAATCTTAAAGCTTCCGGTTTGCCCATGTTTTTTAGGCGGTCAAGTGACTGGAGCCGGAAAAGAAAAAAGCCACTGATTTCTCAGTGGCTTTTCGGGGTTCCTTCTTGTGGTCGGGATGAGAGGATTTGAACCTCCGACCCCTTGAACCCCATTCAAGTGCGCTCCCAGGCTGCGCTACATCCCGACTCAAGTGAAAAAGGATTTATGTGTATTCTTTGGAAGTGTCAACCATTAGTTTGAATTATTATTTTAATATGATTTGGTCGTGTGTTCAGTTGTGCTTGTAATAAAATTCTATGGCCCTGTAATGAAATAAAAAAATGATTCCAGAGTTGAAAAAATATTTATTCAGGAATAATGTATGTTTTAAGACTTTGGAGGACCTTTGCGCTATCTTGCCGCTTTTTTATCGATTTTTATGCACATGTTGTTTGTGGTTTTTGTGTTTGATTTCGTGGGATTGCCACAGGGGCAATCTCAGAGCGGGTTTGATATTGAGCTTGTTTCTCTTGCAAAGCAGGAACAGTCGCATCATTTGATGATAAAAGAAAAAAACAGAGAAGATTCGGCTACCTTGAAGGCTGTGCCGGAAGTAAAAAAGGTAGTGAATAAGATCTTGCCGGGCCATGTTATTGCAAAGCCTTCAAAAGTTATGCGTGGTACCAAGATTAAAAATATGGCAGCCGCTATTGAACAAGTTGATTTTGTCAGCAAGGATTTTTCAGCAGCCCCTAAAAGTAATCGGTCATACCCGCATATGGAAACTGGTTCTTTGTCCAATCCGAATGCAATCACTCTCCGGCAGGGTAAAGGAGTTACTGTGGGTAATTCGACTATGGTGCTGAAGCGTGGTTCTGAGGCTCGCTCGCTTTCGGCTCTGGCCGCTTATGGATTTAATGAAGATGATTTTAGGGGGCATTACGAAACTTATACAGGGCGGCAGGTTGCTGTAATAGATGCCCGCGCAGAACATGGTCGTTTGGTTCTGCATGATCGTAAGAGCGGATTGCTTCGTAAGCTAAAAAAGTCTAAATTCAGTGACTTTATTTATACTTATGGTCCATCTTTTGATGAGGATGAACCGATAAAAGGTTCAATTGTGTTTCTGCCCGGCGATGAGCATTGGATTCATCGCTTTATGTGGATGCCGGACGGTGAGCCAGCGGAGTATCCTGTAAAAGGGCGAGTTGATGCATATGAGGCGAAAAATGATTCGCGGGTAGGTGGGTTGTTTGTTCCTGCGGCTCGGGGGCGGTTCCCTGCTGTGGTTTT